>JBLHOA010000207.1:0-5710 GCA_047622345.1 Gammaproteobacteria bacterium
ATTTAAATAGACGGTTCGATTCATTGGTTCTCCGGGAGTAGCGTTCCTGTCCCGGCGGGAAAGTGCGCTGCTGTTTTCAGTGCAAAGAATGCTAGCATACTCGAATGACTATCGACCTAAATCAATGCTTGGAAATGGATCAATCCGATCCACTTGCCGATTGTGCTGATCGCTTCGAATTGCCCGAGGGTGTCATTTACCTCGACGGTAATTCGCTTGGGGCAATGCCGAAAACAACAGCCGCCAGAATTTCAAAAACCTTGCATCAGGAATGGGCGCAGGATTTGATCGGCGCCTGGAATTCGGCTGGCTGGATGGAGCTAACGCAAACGCTGGGCGATCGAATCGGTGGTTTAGTCGGGGCCGCTCCGGGGCAGATCGTGGTTTGCGATAACACGTCTATCAATTTGTACAAGGCCCTGCATGCGGCGGCGTCGCTGGAACATTCGGCCCGACGAATCATCTGCCTGAAAAACGAGTTTCCTACCGATCGTTATATTGTTGAATCGGTCACTGCGACGCTCGGTGAAGACTGGCAGTCTTTGCAGGTTGATGACGACCAGTTATTGACCATCCTCGCCGAAGCGCCGGCCATATTGCTGCTGTCGCAGGTGAATTTTCAAAGCGGTGCTGTGCTCGACATGGCGGAAATTACCAGAGCTTGCCATGCGTCCGGCAGCCTGGTGATCTGGGACCTGTGCCACAGCGCCGGGGCTATGGCTGTTGAGCTCGATGCCTGCAACGCCGACTTTGCGGTGGGTTGCAGTTACAAGTATTTGAACGGCGGCCCGGGGGCACCCGCATTTCTTTATGCGGCCAAACGGCACCAGCAATCGGTGGCGCAACCACTAAGCGGTTGGTGGAGCCACGCCGAACCCTTTGCCTTTGCCCCGGATTACCAACCTGCGAACGACATCCGTCGATTTCTCACAGGAACCCAGCCCATACTATCAATGCAGGCGGTATCGACCGGGTTGGATAGCTTCGACCAGGTACCGATGGCACTGCTGCGCGAAAAGTCGATCGCGTTATGCGAACTTTTCATTCAATTGGTAAAACAGGAATGTGAAGAATATGGCTTGCAGCTGATCGGCGATGAACAACGCCAGGGCTATGGCAGCCAGGTCAGTTACCGTTTTGAGCAGGGTTACCCGTTGATGCAGGCGCTCATCGACCGCGGCGTGATCGGTGATTTTCGCGCCCCCGATATTACTCGTTTTGGGTTCGCCCCGTTGTACATCGGCTATGAGCAGGTCTGGCAGGCGGTGCAGTGCCTGAAACGCTGTTTGCAGGATGAGCTTTGGAGCAAACCACGCTATCAGATACAGCAAACGGTAACCTGAAGTATTAGTTCGCCTGCAGTTTTGACAAGACTCGACGCCGACCAGAATTGTCGCTTCAACACAGTGCTTAGCGGCAATCGATTTGCCTCGTATCGGTCCAAAACAGGAGTACCAAAATTGGTCAGACCAATGTATGCTTGCCTCGATTTTTAAACTACATTTACCTCGACTTATGGCGCAAAAGGACCGACCACAACTCGCTGCGATGTTCCGTGAAATATTACCGCTGGAATCGGTGATCGATCAGCCGACTTCGCTTGCGGCCTACGAATGCGATGGCTTAAGTGCCTATCGCCAGCAACCATTGCTCGTGCTCCTCCCTGAAACCATCGAACAGGTGCAGCAATGTATGCGGCTTTGCCAGCAACATCGCTTGCCAGTGGTCAGCCGGGGTGCCGGTACTAGTCTTTCAGGTGGTGCCTTGCCGCATCAGGATGGTGTTGTTCTCAGCCTTGCAAAAATGAATAAAATCCTCAACATCGACAAGCTCGCACGAAGTGCCGTAGTCCAGCCCGGCGTACGTAACCTGGCGATATCCGAAGCGACGAGATCGCAGGGCCTTTATTACGCGCCCGACCCATCGTCGCAGATTGCCTGTTCCATCGGTGGTAATGTCGCCGAAAATGCGGGCGGGGTGCATTGCCTGAAATACGGCCTGACCCTGCATAATATTCTAGCGCTTAAAATCGTCGCTACCGATGGTGAAGTTTTTGAAATTGACCAGCGCGCCTTACAAACACCCGCTTACGATCTGCTTCCCTTGCTGGTAGGTTCGGAAGGCATGCTCGGAATTGTGGTTGAAGTGACGGTGAAGTTGTTGCCGATTCCCGAATGTGCGCGCGTGGTTATGGGGGTTTTTGATTCGGTCGAAAAAGCGGGCAATAGCGTTGCCGCCATTATTGCCCGGGGCATTATTCCTGCTGGAATCGAAATGATGGATAACCCGGCGATTCGCGCCGCCGAAGACTTTGTTCACGCCGGATATCCGGTCGATGCCGAGGCCATTCTGATCTGTGAACTGGATGGTACCGAAGCCGAAGTGCAGGCGCAGATTGAACGCGTCGAATTGGTATTACGTGACGGTGGTGCGGTGGAAACCCGCCTCGCCAAAGATGAAGCCGAGCGGCTGCTGTTCTGGTCGGGACGCAAGGCTGCATTCCCGGCTGTAGGGCGTCTGTCCCCCGATTATTACTGCATCGACGGCACTATCCCACGCAAAAATCTTGCTGCGGTATTAACCGGCATTCGCGAACTCTCGGAAGAATACGGGCTCGCCGTGGCCAATGTGTTTCATGCCGGCGATGGTAATTTGCACCCGTTGATTCTGTACGACGGCAACATCGAGGGCGAACTCGAAAAAACCGAAGCCTTCGGCAGTCGGGTACTGCAACTGTGTATCCACCATGGCGGGACTATTACTGGTGAGCACGGGGTCGGTGTGGAAAAACTGGGCGAAATGTGCATCCAGTTCGGTGCCCTGGAACTGAATCAATTCCATGCGATACGCGAATGCTTCGACCCGTTAAAAATTATGAATCCCGGCAAGGCAATTCCGACGCTGGCGCGCTGCGCCGAATTTAATTCGATGCACGTACACCATGGTCAGGTCCCTTTCCCCGAACTGGACCGTTTCTGATGCCGGAACTCGTCGAAGTCGATATAGCGCAAGTTGATATTGAAGCCGAACTCTGCACACAAGTGGCGGCGGTTGCCGCGGCCGGCGGTCAGATTGAAATAGTCGGCAGCGGCAGCAAGCGTTTTTATGGCGAGCCGGTGGAAGCCTTAGCCGTTGAAGTGGCCGCGCACAGCGGTGTCATCGATTACGATCCGGCCGAACTGGTGATTACTTTGCGCGCCGGTTGCAGACTTGCTGAGGTCGAGCAGTTGCTTGCTGACAATGGTCAGATGTTTGCCTTTGAACCGCCCCATCTGGGTGAAGATGCAACCATCGGCGGCATGGTAGCCAGCGGCCTTGCCGGACCGCGCCGCGCCTATGCCGGGTCGATTCGCGACTATGTGCTCGGGGTGAAAATAATCGATGGCCGCGGGCAGGTGCAGCAATTCGGCGGTCGCGTGATCAAGAATGTGGCTGGTTTTGATCTTTCCCGATTGATGGTGGGTTCGCTCGGAACACTGGGCA
Source organism: Gammaproteobacteria bacterium (assembly GCA_047622345.1). Taxonomy (GTDB): domain Bacteria; phylum Pseudomonadota; class Gammaproteobacteria. The sequence goes on from JBLHOA010000207.1 coordinate 3,484, forward strand.
TTCTGCTCGAAGTGTCGATCCGGGTTATTCCCGTTTTTGAGTGCGAGGTGAGCCTGGCTTTCGAGCATGACGAGCTCAAGCAACATCTGCATTGGGTCAACGACATTGCAGGCTCTCCCTTCCCGCTGTCGGCTTCGACATGGCAATCGGTGGGGCATTCGGGGCAAAGCCTGATTCGACTTTCCGGTAGCGAACAGGGCGTCGCTGCGGCCACCGCTAAACTGGGCGGCGAGCGTTTCGATTTTGACTGGTCGATGCTAAAAGAGCAGACCAGTGCGTTTTTTACTGAAACCGACAAACTTACCCGGGTAGCGCTACCGCCAACCAGCAAAGATGTTCTTGCCGATTCAGCCCAACTGGTGGAGTGGGGTGGGGCGCAACGTTGGCTGCAGGGTGAACAGGATTTGGCGCAGTTAAGGGCGCTGGTTGAAAGCCATGGAGGTTCGGTCTGCGCCTACCGGAACCATGATGATGTCGATATATTCCACCCGTTAAAACCGGCTATACTGAAATTGCAGCGTAGTTTGAAATCGAGTTTTGACCCAGCCGGAATTTTCAACGTTGGCCGAATTTACGCGGGGCTATAGCGATGCAAACCAAATTCGCTGCAAATATTCTGCAAACCGCCTACGCCGCCGATGCTGAGTCAATATTGCGCAAGTGTGTGCATTGCGGCTTTTGCAATGCGACCTGCCCGACCTATCAATTGCTCGGCGACGAGCTCGACGGGCCGCGCGGCCGCATTTATCAGATGAAACAGTTTTTCGAGGGGGCACCAGCAAATAATGAAATGCAGCTGCACCTGGATCGCTGTTTGAGCTGCCGCGCCTGCGAAACAACCTGTCCATCCGGGGTTCGTTATAGCCGCCTGCTCGAATACGGCCGCGAAGCCATCGAAGCCGAATTACCGCGCTCACCCTGGCAGCAATTCAAACGCTGGGCGATCGTGCGTTACATCAATTCCGGGCCGGTATTTTCGCTGTCTTTGGGTCTGGCGCAAGCCTTCCGCCCGCTATTGCCTGCGGCCCTGGCAAAGACTATTCCGATGGCGCAGGCAGCGATCGAGCGCCTGCCCGCCACGCATGCGCGCAAGGTCATTATGCTCTCCGGCTGTGTGCAACCGACGTTGGCGCCGAATACCAATATCTACACTAGTAATTTATTGAACAAGCTGGGCATTGAAGTGATCGAAACGCAGGCACGCCAATGCTGTGGTGCGGCGGCGATGCACAGTTCATCGCAGGACTATGGGCGCGAGCAGGCGCGGGCCTTGATCGACCAATGGTGGCCGCATGTTGAAGCCAAGGGCGATGCCAGCGCCGAGGCGATTCTGGTCACCGCCAGCGGTTGCGGTGTTACCGTCAAAGATTACGCCCATTTATTCGCCGACGATCCGGCTTATCGCGACAAGGCAGCGCGCATCAGCGAGCTGTTTTGCGATTTGAGCGAGTATCTGGTTCAGCAGTTCGACCGGCTTGAAGTGACCCGGCCGCAATCGCAACGGGTCGCCTTCCATTCACCCTGCAGTTTGCAGCACGGCTTGAAAATTAATGGTTTGGTGGAAAGCCTGCTGCAGAAAGTGGGCTATGAATTGTGCTCGGTACAGGACGCACATCTGTGTTGCGGCTCGGCAGGGACCTATTCGCTGCTACAAAGCGAACTGTCGCAGCAATTGCGCGAGAATAAACAGCGGGGCTTGTCGGTCGATCAACCCGAAATAATCGCCACCGCCAATATTGGGTGTCAGGTCCATATACAGCAGGGTATCAATACCCCGGTGGTGCACTGGATTGAGCTATTTGGTCGTGCTTTCGTCTAACTTGTCTAGTCGACCGGGGGGACTGCGCGTGGGCGGCCGTCGATGCCGAGCGCGACAAATTTGAATATGGCCTGGGTCACTTTTACCGTATTGCGCGAGCGATCGCGATGTACCCAGGCCTCGACATTGACGTCGATGGAAGTATTGCCGACCCGTTGTACGTCGGTATGAACGCTGAGTACGTCGCCGATTTTTACCGGGCGGATAAAGTGCATGCTGTCGACGGCAACGGTTACCGTCCGGCACTGGGCGCGCTCGCTGGCGCAAATACCCGCGGCGATATCCATTTGCGACAACACCCAGCCGCCGAATATATCTCCGGCCGGGTTGGAGTCGGCGGGCATGGCGATGGTGCGGGTGGTCAGTTCACCCTGAGGTTGATCTAACATCTGTTGGTCTGCCGTCGGT
>JBLHOA010000208.1:0-5621 GCA_047622345.1 Gammaproteobacteria bacterium
CGAGTCTGACCCCGGACATGCTTATCGGATCTCGTATGCCCTCGGATTGATCGATTATAAATTCCTGCGGTAACACGTGAAGAATTCGTTGATCGGCCGGTATCGCCACAGCCTTGGCGGCATCGATAACACGCGCAACGTCAGCCGCGGTCACTTCTTTGTCTTTAATAGCGACGATGCCATGCGAGTTCAGGCTGCGGATGTGGCTGCCGGCAATTCCTGCATAGACTGATCGGATTTGACAGCCCGCCATCAACTCGGCCTCTTCAACGGCGCGTTGAATCGATTGCACGGTCGACTCGATATTAACAACGACACCTTTTTTCAGACCGCGTGAGGGCTGGGTACCGATACCGATGATGTCGATGCCACCTTCAACAGTAACTTCACCGACGATGGCAACCACTTTTGACGTACCGATATCGAGACCGACGATCAAATTTCCTGATGCCTTTTTAGACATTACTATTACTCCAGATTGATGCTTTATCGCGACCCTGAAGTACTTCCTTTTTCCAGGCTACGGCGAGACCGTTGCTATATCGAAAATCCAGACTTTTAATCTGATCACGACGGGGCAAAATTTGAGATTCGTAGATGGCTAGCAAACGTTCAATTTTAAGATCAATTTCACTTCGGCCCAGTTTCACTACCAATCCATTCAACAGCTCTATACCCATGGCGCCGCGACTATCGACTTTCATCGACAGCAGACGCTCATCGACCTGATTCAAACGTGACTGCAGCTGATGGAATTGCTTGAGCACCCAGTCGGGCTGATGGTTAGCTGCATGTATTAACGGCAAATTTGCAAAGGGGCGCGTATCGGCCAGGAAAACTTTTGCACGGTCGCTGAGCAGGTGCTGATCGTCCCAACGCGCCAGTGGTTTCTTTTCGACGATAATGACTTTTATCTGATCCGGCCAGACACGGCGCACCGAGACGGCCTCAGTCCAGGCATTTTTCTGAATCGACAGTTGCAATTCCTTTATATCCAGCGAGAAAAAGCCTTCACCGATATATTTTTGCACGGTTGATTCGATTTCCTTCTGGTCGAGATTGACAAAACTGCCGGCGATGTTGATCGACTTCACCGGTAACAATTGATCTGACTTAAAAAAGAGCAACCCGGCGATGAGCACCAGCGGAATCAGCGGCAACCAACGATAGGGAATATTCCAGTTGATCACCTTTGCTTCTTTGGCTACCACCTTGCGTTTTGCCTGACCTGTATTTTGACGTAACTTAAACATGGCTTGCACCTCCATCTAATGTCGTCTCAAGAATTTTAAGCACGAGATCGGGCATCTCGAGTCCGGCGGCGCGCGCGGCCATTGGCACTAAACTATGATCGGTCATGCCCGGTACGGTATTGACTTCGATTACCCAGGGCTGCATATCCTTGTCGATCATCAAATCGACGCGCCCCCAGTCGCTGGCACCCGTTGCTCTGATCGTCGCGGCGACTATTTTGTTGACCGATTCGATCACCGCGTCGTCGAGCCCACATGGGCAGGTATAGACGGTGTCATCAGCCATATACTTGGCCTCGTAGTCGTAAAAATCCCGCGGCGTTTCCAGTTTGATTAACGGCAGAATCTGATCGCCCACGAAAGCAGCGGTGTATTCCCCGCCATCGATAAATTTTTCTGCAAAAACCGCACCGAAATAACGCGCCTTTTTCCAGGCGGGAAATAATTCATCTTCATTGCGTACTGGAGTCATACCGATGCTCGAACCTTCCAGCGCCGGTTTGACAAATACCGGCAGGCCAATTTCGTCAAGCAGGCGTTGGCAATCGTCTTCGCTGCGTAATTCGATAAAATCAGGTGTCGCCAGACCGCTGCAACGAATGACTTTCTTGGTCAGAATTTTATCCATGGTCAGCGCCGAAGCGCATACACCGCTCCCGGTACAGGGGATGCCAAGGAAATCAAGAATCGCCGGAATGGTGCCATCTTCGCCACCACGACCGTGTAACAGGTTAAATACCCGGTCTACCTTCAGGTCGGCTAATTGATGAAAGTTACGTTGTTTTAAATCAACTGGAATGGCATCAACACCCGCTTCCAGCAATGCCTGGTATACGGCATTTCCACTTTTCAGCGACACTTCGCGTTCGGCCGAATCGCCCCCCATCAACACGGCAACCTTACCGCATCTCTCTGCACTGCCCGCTGCCGGTCTGGTTAAAGTTATGTTCATAACGTCTCCCCGGTAATGTGCACTTCGCGCTGCAAGGCAATGTCGAACCGTTCCAAAACGGTTTTCTGGATATGGGCAATCAGCGCTTCGACTTCCGCAGCGCTTGAGTTTGGGTTACTTATAATAAAATTAGCGTGCTTGGCCGATACCTGAACATTGCCGAATTGAAGGCCCTTCAAACCCGCCTCCTCAATTAACCGGGCGGCAAATCGACCTTCCGGATTACGAAACACGGAACCACAGGAAGGTTGCCCGATCGGTTGACTCTGATTGCGCTGCTGCAGTAACTGACGCAGGTTCGAAGGCTCATCTTTCGCGCGCCTGGCGAAGCGAAAATTTGCCGCAGCAAACCATTCGTCTTCGCGGTGATGAACCTCACGGTAGGCAACTTCAAATTCTTCGGGATTACGTTCAGTTAAGACGCCAGCACGGTTAATCATCGTCAATGCCGTAACCGACTGCCAGGTTTCGCCGCCGAAAGCGCCCGCGTTCATCGCCAGCGCGCCACCGACGGTACCAGGTATGCCCGCGAAAAAATCGGCGTTGCCCAGATCGCGTTTTTGGCAGAAGCGGGCGACCTTGGCACAGCTGACCCCGCATTCGACGTAAACTTCATCCTGCTCGAGTAGTTCGAGTCGATTGAGTCCGGCAAAGGGTGCAATGACATGCCCACGGAAGCCACCATCACGAATCAGTAAATTACTTCCCAGTCCAATCCATAGCAGTTCGGCGTCGCGCTCCAGAGTGCTCAGATAGTGCTGCAGATCGGCCAGATCGGCAGGAATAAAGTAGTGATCAGCCGGACCGCCCAGACGCCAGCTGGTGTGCTCCGACATCGGCTCATCGATGCGCAGTTCGCCACGAAAACCCTGGTTACTGGCCACGTTCACGATTTGGCCTCCTCTATCGAGGGGTCAACCGGATGGTTGGCCAGAAACTGTGCCGACCAGGCTCCGATGCTGCCTGCACCGAGGGTTAGAAAGATGTCACCGTCTAGCAAGTTCGCTTCAATGACCTCGTCCAGACCGTCGAGTTCTTCTACAAAAATCGGGTCGACTTTGCCGCGCCCGCGAATCGACCTGGCCAGTGCGCGGCCATCGGCATCCTTTATGTGCTTCTCCCCTGCTGGATAGACATCGAGCAATACCAGCAAATCGACTTCGGACAAAATCTGGGTAAAGTCCTCGAATAAATCCCGGGTGCGCGAATAGCGATGCGGCTGGAACAATAAGGTTAATCTTTTCTCAGGCCAGGCCGCACGAATGCCCTCGACGGTCGCCTTTATTTCATTCGGGTGATGCGCATAGTCATCGATATGCATCACCCGTACATCGTTAACCGGAATATTCTCGCTTATTTGAAAGCGCCGGCCGATTCCTGAAAATTCAAATAACGCCTGGCTGATCGCTTCTTCGGACAGCTCGAGTTCCCAGGCAATGGCAATCGCCGCCGTTGCATTCAGCACGTTATGCCGGCCGGTCAGATTGAGGTTGATTTGAACGGCATCGGGTCGCCCCGGCAGGGTTACTTTAAATCGGGTACGGGCTCCCTGTGGTTCGATGTCAGTAATGCGTACATCGGCGTCTTCCGACTCGCCATATGTCAGTTGGGGCCGCGCTACCGAACCCATTATCTCTCGCACCACCGCATCGTCGATGCACAGTACGGCAAGTCCGTAAAAAGGTAAGTGATGCAAAAATTCGACAAAGGTTTGTTTGAGCCGATCGAAGTCACCCTCGTAGGTCGACAGATGGTCCTGGTCGATATTGGTGACAATGGCCATCATTGGCTGCAAGTACAAAAAGGAGGCGTCACTTTCGTCAGCTTCGGCCACCAGATATTCGCTCAAACCCAGGCGTGCATGAACACCCGAACTATTCAGCTTTCCTCCGATGACATAAGTAGGGTCGACCCCACCACCGGCGAGTACGCTGGCGACCAGGCTGGTGGTAGTGGTTTTACCGTGCGTACCGGCGACCGCGATACCGCGCTTGAAACGCATCAATTCGGCGAGCATTTCGGCGCGCCGCACAATCGGTATACGATTCTGCCGCGCCGCTTCGATTTCAGGGTTTTGATCATCGATGGCGGTAGACACTACCACTACGTGGACATCATCGAGGTTTTCGGCGCTGTGCCCGATCGCAATTTCGATGCCCAGGCTGCGCAATTGCTTGACCATCGCATTTTCGGCGATATCGGAGCCAGTAATACGGTAATGCAGGTTATGGAACACTTCGGCAATGCCGCCCATGCCGGCGCCACCAATTCCGATGAAATGGATATTGCGAATACGACGCATGAAATGTCCGGAACTCACGGTCATGACGCTATCTCCGTTAAAATGCCCGCAGCGAGCTTTTCGGTGGCATCCGCCCGGCCAAGGAGCCGCGCATTGGCGGCCATTTCTACTAAAAGTTCGCGATTCTGCTGAAAATAACGCAGTTTCAGCGCCAGCTTTTCCGCATTCAACTCTGACTCTATGATGACCTGCGCCGCATCGGCCTCGCTCAAATACAAGGCATTGTGAAATTGATGATTGTCGACCGCGTAGGGAAATGGAATCAGTATTGAAGCCAGACCCACCGCCGCTAATTCGGATATGGTCAGCGCACCGGCACGGCATACGATGAGGTCAGCCCACTGGTAAGCGGCCTCCATATCATCGATAAAGCTGACTACTTCGGCCTCCACCGCATGCTCCTGATAGTGCTGCAAACACTGCTGCAGATGTTTTTCGCCACATTGATGTTTGACCAGCGGACGCTGGGCGCGGTCGATAAAGGCCAGTGCCTCGGGTAGCACCCGGTTTAAGCTGGCCGCACCGAGGCTGCCGCCAATCACCAGTACCTGCATCGGCGATTCCATTCGTGATCGCAAACGCTGCTCAGGGTCTGCAATCAGGGTCAGACTTTGGCGCACCGGATTACCGATACATTCGCTGCGCGCAACCGATGCTGCCACTTCGGGGAAGGCAAAATAGTTTTTCCGTGCAAAACGGCTGAGCAACCGATTAGTTAAACCGATTACCGAATTCTGTTCGTGTAAAAAGAGCGGAATATTCATCATCCAGGCCATCAATCCACCGGGGCCGGAAACAAACCCACCCATTCCGAGCACGGCCTTCGGTTTGATTTTTTTAAGCAGGCGCTGCGACTGCCAACAGGCCCGGAACAAACGAAAAGGTGCCATCAGTAGTGTTTTCCAGCCTTTTCCGCGCAATCCCTGCACGCTCAGCCATTCGATTTTGAATCCGGCCTCGGGTACAACCCGTGCTTCAATACCATTTCTCGTGCCCAGCCAGACGACCTGTTCGCCACGCTGACGCAGGTTTTCAGCGACCGCCAGTGCCGGGAACACGTGCCCGCCGGTACCACCGGCCATGACAAGAATGGGAGATTGCGCCGGGGCAGTCA
>JBLHOA010000209.1:0-5540 GCA_047622345.1 Gammaproteobacteria bacterium
CGCCGTTACTGGAAATTTGAAAACCTGAGGGGGGTTGATCACTTGCATTTTCGATATCGAGTGACAATTGGACTCCTATAATTTTCGCAGTATTTTGGCATTAAACAGAATAATAGTACATTAATACCTAAAGCTTGAATTTAAGCATCTAAGTTGATGAAATAATTAGCTAAGCAGTATCAGAATATATAACCTATAATTTGAAACCATGACGAATTCACACTAGGAAATATCTATGAATAAATTACTTAGCCTGGCAGTCAGTTTATTATTTTTCTCAACATCGGCAAGTGCACTGGATTACGGCCTCGGTGTCAAAGCGGGTACGGTTGGAATCGGTCTCGATATCAGCGTCTCACTTACTCAAACAGTCAACGCTCGACTCAGCCTGACAAATATCAGCATTGACGCGCAGACTGAAACCGTTACCGTTGGTGATTCTGGTGGTCAAGGTGACATCGATGCCAGCCTTGATTTCGATTTCGGCGCAAACGCACTGCTGTTTGACTGGTATGTTTTTGACGGTACCTTTCATTTAACCGCAGGAATGATGAAGAACAATGGAAAAATTGATTTTTCCGGTAACCTGGTTAGTGGCATAACGGTAGATGGTGAAACCCTGTCGCCTGATGATATCAACGGTGCCATCGGTGGGAGCATCAGCCTCGGTGATTCGTTTCAACCTTACCTTGGCGTTGGTTGGGGTCGCAAAGCGGGTTACGATCCTGGGTTTTCGATCACTGCTGATATAGGCATCGCGCTGCTGGATCCGAAAGTTGAACTGTCCGCTGTAGTAAACACAGCTGGAACGAATAACTTGAACCAGGGTGCTCTGGATGAACGGATGGCGGCTGTTTCTCGCGATGCGGAAAATGATTTGTCGCAACTTGAGGCCTGGCCAATTCTTGCAATTGGCGTCAATTATGCGTTCTGATTGAACCCAGGGTTTGCTATGATATCAAGCAGCTTATTCAAGCTGCTTTTTTATTAGGGATTTAGTAATGGTGCGAATGGTAAATTGTGTGGTACTTGGCGAAGAGGCTCCGGGTTTGGTGCGGGTTCCTTATCCCGGCGAATTGGGCCAACGTATTTATGACAATGTTTCGGAAGAAGGATGGAAGAAATGGGTCGAGCGTCAAACTATGATCATTAACGAGAATAGTTTGTCGACTATCGACCCCTCAAGTCTCGCCATTCTGGAGCAGCATATGCTGGGTTTTATTTTTAAAGAAGGCGATATGGGGCAACAACCGGAAGGCTTCCGTGCACCTGGCGCCAAAAAGTAAATTATCCGGAAACCAGCGGTTCCAGCGTCCATTTCGGGCGAGTTACAAAATGTAATTTCGCGTAAGCGTCTTTTAGCGCCTGGTAGGTATGTTTGTAATCAGGCGCCTGAGCAAAAATAAATCCAAGGTAGCTCGACCCTTCGGGTAATGGTATTAGCTCATAGCCTGGAGCAATGTGTATTTCCAAGTCTTTAATATACGGGACTTGTAATGCTTCGGTCATACCTTCGATGCGTTGTAATATCCCTGCTTTGGTCACCGGGATCATCAACACTCCGGCTGAATGTTTCTGTTCAGATGCTGCTGGCAACTGTCCGCAGAGCCCCTGGATAATAATTTCTTCCAGTTTCTGTCCTAGTGAAAATTCTAGTAGCTGCCCGCATTGTCCGCCGATGGTTCGCGCTGCCAATTCAATGAGCACCACCTTTCCATCTGCAGTAATTCTGGCTTCGGCGTGAACCGGGCCTTGTTCAAGCCCATAGGCCTGACAACAAGCGGCGACTTCATCAACCAACCGGGCTTTCAACTGCTGGTTCAACTGGCTAGGCGTCAGGTAATAGGTTTCTTCGAAGAATGGACCCGTCAACGGCTCGGGTTTGTCGAAAATAGTGAGCAAATGGAATTTCCCATTGCAGATAAAACCTTCAACGGCGAATTCATCCCCATCGATATAGGCTTCAACGAGGAGGTTGTTTCGATTGAATCCAGTGATGCCTGTTTTTTCCAGAATTATTTCAATTCGATCGCAGGCGGCTATGAATTCATTTTTATTATTGGCACGTATTACACCCCGGCTTGCAGAAAGGCCCAGAGGTTTTACAACGATGGGAAACTCGATGGTTAATGTTCCGGGTTCAATCGCACTGAGAGTAATGAGCTGATAATCTGGATGATTCCGCCCCGCTTTTTTGAGCGCATCGCGGCCCAGGTCTTTACGCTGGGTAAGTAAGGCAGCAGTGATACTATTCTGGGCGAGACCAAAGTGATTAGCGACGCCACTGCACAAGGCAACACAACTGTCGTCGGTGGCCAGAATACACATCACGTTTTTTGACAGCAGTGCGTCGACTATTAGAGCAAATGCCTGATCCGGATCGGTAAAATCGACGGTAATACCCTTAGCAACTTCCGACACCAGTGAATGTGCACTGTTTGAAACAACCAGTATTTGCATACCCAGTTGTTTTGCCGCCCTGACATAGGGCGCGATCCGATAACTACCCGAAGGCGCGACTAAAACAACAAAGCCCGGCTCGAGGCCGGGCTTTGCGGTATTCATTACCGTGTTTTCGATAATAAATTAATGGCCGCCAGCAGCGCCGCAGCCGCCGCAGGCACCCGTGCCACCGGTTTCAGCAAAAACGTTGTTGAACACAAATCGTTCGCGACCTTCTTCCTGGATATAGTCGATTTGAGCGCCACGCAAATAATTGAGCGCGACCACATCGACCAGCACCTTAAACCCGTCATACTGGATATGGGTGTCAAAATCGGTTTCTGCATCGGTGAAAGTCATGCCATAAGACATGCCTCCACAACCGCCGCCGCCGATATAAATGCGGATAGCCGATACATCTTCCTCGGTCTGCGAAATAATTTCATGCAGCTTGTCTTGTGCAGGCTGCGTAACTTCCAGCTCACCCTGGATCAGGGCGGGTTCGAATTTATCCGAAGTAGCCGCAACATAAGTTTCGACTTTTTTCGGTGGCGTATAAATGCCGACATTATCCATAGTAATCACCTGTTTTGTGTGTTGCCGGAATTATACACTTGAATGAATACTTTCAACATATATTCCGATCCCCGATCAAATACGACAGGGTTCTATCCATTTTGGGATAAGTTAGCGAATTTCAAGCCCTAAATGCCGTTGTTGCTGCATAAATTGTCGTCTTTCTCCGTGATTCTTCGGCGGCGGTTTTGTACAATCGCTTTCTTTTTCACCCGAGGAATACCGAATGTTTTCAAAATCAATGAATATTGCCGATTTTGATCCTGAGCTATGGACGTCAATGGAGAACGAAGTAGCACGACAGGAAGACCATATTGAACTGATCGCCTCGGAAAATTATACCAGTCCCAGGGTAATGCAGGCGCAGGGTTCTGTGCTCACCAATAAGTACGCCGAAGGATACCCTTCGAAGCGTTATTACGGTGGTTGTGAATACGTGGATGTCGCCGAAGAACTGGCCATCGAACGGGCCAAAAAATTATTCAATGCCGATTATGCTAATGTCCAGCCGCACTCGGGGTCACAGGCCAATGCCGCCGTATTTTTTGCACTGTTAAATGCCGGTGACAAAATACTGGGTATGAGTCTGTCCGACGGCGGGCATCTTACTCACGGCTCTAAGGTTAACTTTTCCGGCAAGCTTTTCGACGCAGCGCAGTATGGTTTAAACGCCGAAACCGGCGAAGTCGATTACGACCAGGTTGAGGCATTGGCGAAAGAGCATAAACCCAAAATGATTATTGCCGGATTCTCGGCCTATTCACGGGTAATGGACTGGCAGCGATTCCGTGATATCGCAGATTCGGTAGGCGCGTACCTGTTTGTTGACATGGCCCACGTAGCAGGCCTGGTTGCAACCGGCCTGTACCCGAACCCGGTTGGCATCGCTGATGTGGTTACCAGTACGACTCACAAGACGCTGCGCGGACCCCGCGGTGGCATCATTCTGGCGAAATCAAATCCTGAGATTGAAAAGAAGCTCAGTTCGATGGTGTTCCCGGGCACTCAGGGTGGCCCATTGATGCACGTGATCGCGGCAAAAGCAGTCGCATTCAAAGAAGCCATGAGCGATGAGTTTGTCGAATATCAAAAGCAGGTAGTGGTGAATGCCAATGCCATGGCGGAAGAATTTATCTCACGAGGATTCGAAGTGGTTTCAGGTGGAACTGACAATCATCTGTTTCTGTTATCGCTAATTAGCAAAGGTTTAACCGGTAAAGAAGCCGATGCGACGCTGAGTAAGGCTCATATCACGGTCAATAAAAACTCGGTTCCTAACGATCCGCAATCGCCATTTGTGACTTCGGGTTTGCGCATCGGCTCACCGGCAATAACGACCCGTGGTTTTAACGAACAGGAATCTCGTGATCTGGCCAACTGGATTAGCGATCTGCTGGAAAACATGGGTAACGATGATGTGGTCGAAGCGGTCAAAGCAAAAGTATCGGCGATTTGTAAGCGGTTGCCAGTCTATCGAGACGCATAGTCCGATTCGATGAAATGTCCTTTCTGCGGTACCCCCGATACGCGAGTTGTTGACTCAAGGCTGGCAGCTGAATCCGTGCAGGTGCGCCGCAGAAGGGAGTGTGTTTCCTGCGAAACCCGCTTTACGACTTATGAATCACCAATGCTCAACATGCCCATGGTGGTTAAAAATGATGGAAGCAGGGATGCCTTTGACGAGGTTCGGCTGCGCAGCGGGATGTTGCGAGCGTTGGAGAAAAGGCCTGTGTCAGCGCAACATATCGAGGATGCCATCAGCCACATCAAACGCCAGTTAGTCGGCATCGAAGCACGCGAAATTTCATCTAGAAAAATTGGTGCCATGGTGATGCACGAGCTACAGCGACTCGATCACGTTGCTTATATTCGATTTGCTTCGGTGTATCTCAGTTTTGAAGATATCCAGGCTTTCGAAGAAGTCATTCAGACTCTGGCCGCTGAACCAACCCCGGAAATGCACCGACGACAGGTTCCGTTGATCGACGAGGAAGGCTAGTGCCCGACGATGCGGGGCATAGTCGATGGATGGCCGAAGCTATAGGCCTCGCCCGCAAAGGCTGGTATAGCACGGCGCCCAACCCGAGAGTCGGATGCATCATAGTCGCCGATGGAATTAGCATTGGCCAGGGTTGGCACGAAGTCACCGGGGGGCCGCATGCTGAAATAAATGCGATTAATTCAGCCGAAATACCATCCGGGTGCGATTTTTATATTACCCTTGAACCCTGTTCGCATCAGGGGCGGACGGCTCCCTGCGTTGATGCGGTTATCGCCTGCCAACCTGCGCGGGTATTCATTGCAATGCTGGATCCGAATCCCAAAGTTGCGGGCAGAGGTGTGCAGAAATTGCGCCAATCCGGCATTGAAGTTATTACCGATGTACTCGAAAACGAAGCCAGAAAACTTAATCGCGGGTTCCTCAAGCGAATGGAGCATGGGCTACCGTTTGTCAGTATAAAAATGGCGGCATCTCTGGATGGTCGGACAGCGCTTGCCAATGGCGCCAGTAAATGGATTAC
>JBLHOA010000210.1:0-5524 GCA_047622345.1 Gammaproteobacteria bacterium
ATCAACTTGATAAAGGTCGATTTTCCGGCACCATTCAGTCCCAGTAGCCCGATTCTTTCACCGGGAATAAGAGAAAATTCTATATCCGATAGAATTTTTTTGTCCCCGTAACCGGTCGACACTTTACTAATATTGATCAATGAAGACGGTAAGGATTGAGCCGGGCGAAACTCAAACCGGAAAGGCGAGTCGATATGCGCGGGTGCGATTAGCTGCATTTTCTCCAATGCCTTAATCCGGCTTTGTGCCTGCCGTGCCTTGGTCGCCTTTGCTTTAAACCGGTCGATAAAACTTTGCATATGAGCGATCGAATGTTGCTGCTTCTCATAGCCGGCTTGTTGTTGGGCTAGCTTCTCGGCACGTTGAAGTTCAAAAGCAGAGTAGTTACCCCGGTACAGCGTTATGGATTGTTGTTCAATGTGCATAATATGGCCAACCACCGAGTCGAGGAAATCCCTATCGTGGGAAATCAGCAGCAATGTACCTCCATAATGCTTTAGCCACTGCTCCAACCAGATGACCGCATCCAGATCTAGATGATTGGTCGGCTCGTCAAGCAACAGTAAATCGGAACGACACATCAGGGCTCGAGCTAGATTGAGCCGCATAATCCATCCCCCGGAAAAACTATTCAACGGTTGCCGGATATCATTTTCTGAAAAACCCAGCCCGGATAGAAGCCGAGCGGCACGACTGATGGCCACATAGCCATCGATCTCCTGCAATCGAGCATGGCAGGCCGCAATCTCGTTAGCGTTAGTATTTTTTTCGGCGCTTTGTAATCGACTTTCGACAGAACGCAATTCATGATCACCGTCAATAACATAGTCGAGAGCAGCCCTTGCACTCATTTCTGCTTCCTGCAACACCTCGGCAACAACCCAGTCCCGCGGCATCGTAAACTCGCCCTGGTCGGCGCTGAGATCGCCGCGGATAAGTGAAAATAGCGACGACTTCCCCGACCCGTTGGCACCCGTCAATCCGACCTTTTGCCGGCTGTGCACTTGCAAATCAACGTCACTGAAGAGCAACTGGGATGATTGGCGCAATGCCAGATTCGAAAAAACAAGCATGAATTATTGCAGACCTCGATCGAAATACGCTTGAATAGCTTTTTGCATTGTTTAGTGCCGCCACAGAAAATGCGTTAAGATACACGTTGGACAACAGGAAGTTAACCCGAGCGGGCATGAACTTAAAAAAATATTATCATATCGACAATTCCAGACTCTCAATTACCCGCCAGCAGGCCAGTGATTTTGCAAAATCAGTCGCGGGGGATTTCAATAGCATTCATGACCCCGATAGCAAACGGTTTTGCGTACCCGGTGATCTTTTATTTTCTATTCTCATCAATCACTACGGCCTCCGCAAAACAATGGGGGTATCGTTTTCGGGTATGGTTAGCGAAGAAACCGTTCTCATACTTCCCGAAGTCGAGGCCAGGGAAATTTCGGTTTACGACGAAAATGATAAAAAATACCTCGATCTATCCACCAATGGTGAAAAAACCCACAATCAGAAGTTGATCGATTCGCTTACGCTTAGTTATGTAGAGTTTTCCGGGCATACCTTTCCTCATGTTCTTGTGCCTCTAATGCGAGAAAACGGGGTCATGATCAATACCGACAGACCACTGGTGATTTATGATCACATGCGTATATCGCTTGATACCCTGGATGTTGAAACGGTATTCCTTTCGCTGAGCGAAAGTCTGTTCAGACTTTATGGCAAGCGGGGCGATGTCGCGCTTAATTTCGATATAGTCTGCAATGGAGAAAAGGTCGGTAACGGGCAGAAAAAAATGGTGATGAGCGGGTTGCGCGAATACAAGCAATCGAAAATAGATGAGCTAATCGCAGCTTATAGCTACCTAAAACGTGAATATCAAGTTGAGGCAACTGCCGTTTAATATTCGCGCACAAAACTCAGGTAGCCACCTGAACGATCTCCGCTTTGAATGGCCAGGCGAATATAAGCCGTTTTCTCCAGAAAGTAATCCAGCTTGACGCCTCGCACAACGGGATCGGCCAGGTTAAAAATACTGGTTCCCGATGCCCCACTGATATCTCCGTCGAAGTCAAAATAGATCAGGTAGGGAGTGATTCTCACCAATGAGTATTTAAAACCAACGCCAATTTCAAGCTGCGTTTCCGTCCACTCAATCGTCTCTATTACATCGTTACCTACCCTGTTTCCGTTATTCAACAGGAAGGTGAACTGCCCATGTAGCGACAGGTTATAACCCAGTTCAACCGATTCACGTAAATACAAACCCAAAGACTGGGCGTCAAATTTTTGCGCCACCGAATTCTGATCGGCAGCAACGCGTAAGCTCGATTGTTTAAACTTTAAACCTACGCGTAATCCGGTAGCGGTTGCTTCTTCAAATTGAAATCCAATGCCACTCAGGTTTACATTTCGTTTGCCCTGGTCAAACTGCCAGCGAATATCAGCATCTTCCAGGGCTAATGCGACCCCGCTCCATTGGGCGGCAAGCGGGCCCGAGAAGAGCAGTATAATAAAAAGTAATCCCGCCTTAAACCGCACCAATAACGGCCTGGATGCCGCGCAGGGAATCAGAAACTCCGTCTCTACGCGAATGCTTGGCCGCCGGGCAAGACAAGTTATCGACATGGTATTTTGCCGCCGCCAACATTGGTTCATTCAAATCGCCAAAGTCGAATTGAGTATCATCGCCTGCACTGCAGGATGCAGGAATGCCCGAAAAATAATTGCCCTGATTATCCCGATTGAAACTGGCAAAGTTAACCGCCAACATGGTTTGCCCACAAAAATCGAGCGGGTTCATACCAACCGGCTTGCCACAGGTCGCGCTACCGACGGTAGTTACCTGCCCCGCTCCGAAGTACGGATGCAGCGCCGAGATTATCTGTTCGCTGGCAGAACAGGTAGCCGCAGAAGTAATAACGGTCAACTGGTCTAAGCCGAGCGACGCCGACCGGGATTGGAAAAAATAGTTAAAATTGTCCTGCTGATGTTTGTCGTTATAGACAAGCTTCACGTAAAGGTCTGAACTATTGTCGCTAGTTTGTTTTATATAGCTGGCTAATTCCCGCGCCACGTTAATGCTTCCACCACCGTTATAGCGTAAATCGAGAATGAGTCGACTAACCCCCGCCGCCTTAAACTGCCCGAATACCGGGGTAAATTCGGCAACCGAAGTATTCAGAAAACTATTGAAAACGAGATAGCCAATTTTAGTACTGCCACTGGCGATCACTTCGCTGTGCAAGACTGTATTGATCTTCACGGTCGATTTCAGTATCGACAAAGTTACGGTGCCACCGGATTTTTTCGCCAACTTAATCGTCACTGGCAATCCGATTTCGGCAGCACCGAAGATAACGCCAAAACGATCGGCCGCGATAATTGCCGACACCGACTCATTATTCACCGATAATAATTCGTCACCGCGGGCCATCCCGACGGTGGCCGCCGGCGACTGGTTATAAACCAGGCGAACAAACGCCTTGCCGCCCGCGTCTATATCGAACCCAAAACCGTAGCCAACGTAGGTGCCATCATTAAATAAATTACTAAAGGAGGATTGCGAGGTGATATAGGAGAAGCGATCAAAACCGTCGTATCTCAAACTTGCCAGCATTTGCGAGGGCGACTCGAAGCCTGCGTAGTTGACCTGGTCCGGAATCTGCTCATACCAGTAGTAACGATCTTGTAAGGCACGATGAACAATTTCATTTTGTTCGACCGTGGAGCAGCCCGAAACCCCATAAACGTCTCCGCCCCCACCGTCCGAACAGGCGTACAACACTGATGCCATCAAACAATAAATCGCCAATTCCTGGAATTTATTCGCCAGTTTTGAACCGATTTTTGAATTATCCATTCGACATACCTGGTTTAAAAGAAAATAAGTAGCGTCCCTACAATAGCCCTAAACGCTTCAACTGTTCCGCATCACTAATGTTATCGCATTCTGTATTTATCCAGGCTTCGACCTCGGCAATGATTTTATCGGGCGACTTCCCTGCGGGGTCGATGGGCTTGCCAACGACTACTTTGATCGTTCCAGGCCACTTGATCCAGCTGTGCCTTGGCCAGAATTCCCCGGCATTGTGGGCGATTGGAATAATCGAATAGCCGGTGCGGTCAGAAACGATTGCACCGCCCATTTTGAATGGTTTTTTCTGCAATGGCATAACCCGGGTGCCTTCAGGAAACAGGGCCAGAATTCGACCCTGATCCATGTGCTGCTGGCTTTCATTGATTAGTTGATTAATCGCTTTCCTGCCCGTCCCACGATTCAGCGCGATTGCATTCACCGCCTTTAGCGCCCAACCAAAAAATGGAATCCAGGTTAACTCGCGTTTGACCACCCAGACCATCGGTTTGAAAAATTTCTGAATGGCGATAGTTTCCCAGGTCGAGCTGTGTTTGCTCATCACAATGAAACCGTTTTCAGGGATATTTTCCAGACCACTGATCGAATATTTAAGACCACAGAAGAGACGCAGAATGATTAAGGTTGCGTTGATCCAGAGTTTTATAATGCCAATGCGGAATACCAATGGCATAAAAAAGGAAAGCGAAACCAATGCCGCCGCAAGGACTATTCCTGGCAAAAATATAATCCAGAAAAAGGTCGCCCTGATACCCAACCAGATACGATATGCAGGACTAATCATCGCTTAACGATTACGCAAAGTCAGGCGAACGAAATGTGCCAGATCATCATAAACAGGAACATCGAGCGCCTCGGGGAAATTTTGCATGACGTATTCTCCTTTACCGGTACGAACCAGTATCGGTTGTGCATTAGCCATCTTGGCCGCCTGCACGTCGCTGATGTTATCTCCCACCAGCGGCGTTTGCGTTAAATCGATATCAAACTGTTTGGCAATTTGAAAGAGCAATCCCGGCTTGGGCTTACGGCAGATACAATTTGCCTCGGGGCCGTGCGCACAATAAAAGAAACCGTCAATACTGGTGCCACGGAAACCCAGCAGTTTCTGTAACTTCTGATGCATTAAATCGAGGGTTTCTTCATCATAAAGGCCACGCGCAATACCCGAATGATTACTGGCTACGGTGACCAGATAACCCGCTTTTTTCAATCGACTGATCGCTTCGATACTACCTGGAATCGGATCCCAGGCATCAACGGTCGTAATGTCATCATCCTCGGAGTGATTGATTACACCATCTCTATCCAGGATCACCATCTTAGTCATCAGTGCGCCCCTATCGGCTTCATTAATACCATATCGTCTAAATCCTCAGGACTGAAGCCTGGAGAAATCGGCAACTTGCCGAAAACTTTGCATGAGCTCGGCAAGGAGTGCAAGTCGATTATTTTTAACGGCGGGGTCATCGGCCATCACCATAACGTCATCAAAAAACTGGTCAACCGCTGGTCTAAGCTCGGCCAACCGCGTCAAACCCTGCAAATACTCGCCGCTGGAGAATAACCGGGTCACATCGGCCTGCATACTTTGCAGCTGAGCAAATAAGGATTTTTCGGCCGCTTCGCTCAGCAATT
>JBLHOA010000211.1:0-5500 GCA_047622345.1 Gammaproteobacteria bacterium
GGATGGAAAAGCGAAAAATGTGATTTTCATTTCTAGCTTCATTGTTTCTCTTTAGTTAACCCAGCACCGAAAAGCTACTGTCCTGGTTGATTTCGCGCAGGCGCGAATAAAACCCACTGGTCACCTTGCGGTCGATGTATTTCAAATGCAGATCGATCGGGTTTTTATCCTGATCATTGCCCTGCTCAGTGGCTTCGATGATGTTCGCCATCAGCTCACCCGCAATCGGCGCGTTTTTAAACTGGTTACCGCTGGTACCGATAGCCATGTAAAAGCCGGGCAAGTCAGATTTATCATAGATTGGAATCCAGTCGTCGGTGACGTCGTATAAATCAACCACACCCTGCATTTTATTGGGCACGCTCAATTCGGGCACGCGCTGACACACGCGCAATACCTGCGCAGTCCACTGGTCGGTAAAATCGTGATTATAATCGTCCGGGTCGACAAACTCGGGGATGTCGACGGGTGGGTCTTCGCTGCCGATGAGCAAATTATTGCCCTGCTCGGGGCGGGTGTAAACACCGATATCGCTGTCTGAAGTAACGCAGGCGGTTTCATAGTTATAACCCTCGGGCAGTGGCACATGCGCGACTTCCTGACGTAGCGCACGTGTTTTTACTTTCATATTTTCTTCGACACCGGCCATTTGATTGATCTTCGACGAATGCGGGCCCGCCGCATTCAAAACCACTGGAGAATCGATATGCTCGCCACCTTCTAATGTGACCCCGCAAACCTTGTCGTTTTCGCTACGGATTTCTATGACCTGAGCGTTGTATTTGAATTCGCTGCCGACGGCCTCGGCGGCGCGCATAATATTGTGCGTGGCTAGCTGGGGGTCGGAAATGTAGCCGGCAGCATGGAACAGCACCGCACCGGGTAAGGGTACTTTGTTGGCGATGCCGAATTCAGGGTCACCCGGTAGCTTCACCGGAAAGAAGGATTCGGTATTCCACACCGGCAGTTTTTCTTTCAACTGCTCGGGGCTGTATTCGCTATAAGGCGAGTCTAGTTCATCCATCAACGCCATGGTCGGGCGCATGAAATCGTTCAGTTCGGTTTTCATTACCATCGAGCCGACGTTGTGGTATTCGATCAGGCCACGTTCATCGATGTCGGCGGCACCGAGGTACTCGGCCCAGTTTTTCCAGTAAAAATGCGACTCGTAAGCCATCGCCGAGCCGTCGAGGGTCGAATAATAGGGTCGGATAATCGCGCAGGAACCCGAGGTGGATCCATAGCCCGCAGCGGGCAACCGGTCCAGGTTGAGCACTTTCCAGCCTTTGCGCGCCAGTGCCAGCGACGTGGCACAACCGATAATACCGGCTCCGATGATGATTGCGTCGTAACTTTTAGTCATTATTTTCACCCGTTAATCTTAAGTAAGCTCTGAACCATTCATCCTGAATGGTCAGAGGACGGGTAACGCAAAATGCGATTGGAGTTACCCGTCATTTTTCAATCACTTGCGTGATCGTAAAATCGCCACACATGACCCACATGAATGTGGGAAATGCAGGTTTCGTCTCAAGCGCCTACTGTTGGTGCAGGAGCATATAAACCTGCGACCCACATGGATGTGGGAAATGCAGGTTTCGTCTCAAGCGCCTACTGTTGGTGCAGGAGCATATAAACCTGCGACCCACATGGATGTGGGAAATGCAGGTTTTGCAGGAGCATATAAACCTGCCATGCACGGCATGAATCTCAGCCTTGTGCAGAAATACATTATCTAGCCTGCTCCAGCAGGGTTGCAAGATGCGCCGACATTTCATGCGGGTGTATTGTCGCAAGGCGAATTAAATCGTCAAAGCGGTCGGTCAGTTTCTGTATCTGTTCGAGACTGTTCACAATCACGTACAGGTGCCCGAGGAACAACGTCGCACGCTTCGGGCCGAATATGGTAAACGAAGACGAATAGGTTTGCTTGCCGTCGTACAGGTACCAGCGGAATCCGGGGTAGAGTTCAGAACTTAATTCGATCATCCGTTCGAGCTGCTGACAGCGGTCTGCTTTTGCCAGCCCGCGCCAGATGCCTTCACCGCGAGCAAAGGTTTCAAGCGTTTGCATCGACATGCAGGTTTCCAGTTCGCTACCCGGGTGGCGCTGCTGCAACAGTAACAGTTGATTGTCACGCACCGATTGGTCGACCTTGCCCGAACCGTAGCGGTTGAATTCGTATTCGGCGACGGCTTCGGTTTTGAGCAGATCGGGCAAGGTGGTCGGTACATAACGAACTTTGTAGCCGCTGGCTTCGCGGTGCCATTCGAGGTTTTTGTCGAAGATCAGCGTCGAATAGTCATCTACCTGGGCCGCCTCGGGCATAATATTCGCCCCCATCGAACCCTGCTGGGTAAGCCCGAGTAACCAGTCGATGCTGACCTGATGCACTTCGGCAATCGAGGCAATGGTATCGGCGCGTGGTAAGCGTACGTTATCGGGGGATAACAGTTGTGACAGCGTGGAACGATCGACCTTGATCGATGTGGAAAACGCCGAGCGATTCAAGCCACTGGCGTCGATCACCCGTTGCAGGCGCTGTTGAAAAATCAATACGCGTTGCTGGAGTTTCATCGCGACAGATCGATTTCCCGACGGCGTTCGCGCACGTATTCTTCGAGTGACTGCCGGACCGAGTCCTCGATTTCGGGTTCGACAAAGTCTTTTAACACCTGGCGGTAGACTTTATTCGCACGTTGATAGGCAGTCAGGCTACCGCGCTCTTCCCAGGTTTCAAAATTGCTCCAGTCAGAAACGATTGGTTCGTAAAACGCGGTGCTGTAGTTCGCTATGGTATGGCTGGTGCCAAAAAAGTGCCCGCCGTGCCCCGCTTCGCGAATCGCGTCGAGCGCCAGCGTTGATTCATCAACCTGCAACGGCTTCAAAGTTTCCGCCATCATTTGCAGCATGTCGATGTCGATAATGAATTTTTCAAAGGATGCGCAGAGTCCACCTTCGAGCCAGCCTGCGGCGTGCTTGACGATTTGCGCGTGACCCATTACCGCCCCCCAGAGCGACATTTGCGATTCCCAGGCGGCTTGCGCATCGACAGTATTAGACGCATTCGTATTAGATGACCGAAAGGGAATATTGTAGCGTCGTGCCAGTTGCCCGCTAGCCCAGGCCGCGCGGGTGTACTCGGGGGTACCGAAAGCCGGCGCACCGCTGCGCATATCAGCGTTCGAGGTAAATCCGCCGTAGGCCATCGGTGCTCCCGGGTTAACGATTTGCGACAGCGCAATCACGCCCAACGCTTCAGCATTCTGCTGGGTTAACGCCCCGGCAATGGTGATTGGGCACATCGCCCCGGACAGGGTGAAGGGGGTGACGATCGTCGGCTGCCCGTTTTGGGCCATTTCGATGAGACCATCGAGCATTGAACCGTCGACGCGCAACGGCGAATTGGTATTGACCACGGTGACAATACTGGGTTCTGATTTCAGCGTTTCACGATCGACGCCGCGCGCGATCGCGCTCATTTCGATACCGTCGTTAACGCGACCACCGCCCAGGCAGTAAAGCCCGTAGGACTTATCGGTGATCGTCAATGCCGCCAGAGTGGCGTCTAGGTGCCGCGTTTCCGGGTGAATATCGATCGGCTCGACCGGGTAACCGCTGAGGAAGTCGATGACGTCATAGTGCTGAGCGAGGCGCAGGAAGTTGCTGTAGTCTTCGAAATTACCGGTGCGCCGACCGCCTTCGAGGTCTGAACTATTCGGCGCGCTCGCTACTGTCGTAAAGTTGATCGCGTTGCGTCCCACCAGCCGGTTACGCTGCGGGTTGCGCGCGTGCATGACGAATTCAGAGGGTACGGTAGAAATCCGTTCCATCAGTTTTTCGCGGTCGATATAAACGCGTTGCAGGTCCCAGTCGACGCGCGCGCCATCCTGTTCATACAGACCGAGTGCGGTTTCGTTGAGCACTTCGAGACCGATCTCCTCGAGGATGCGCATCGAGCCATCGTGAATTAAATCGAGCCCGGCGCTATCCAGCGCCTCAATCGGCGCATAGGGATTAAACAGCTGTTGTGCCGCTGGTTTAATCACCTGTTCGGGCGAGGGACCGCGTTTTCGACCGCGTCTTCGAGTCATGGATGGCTCCTGAGTAAATCTGTATCAATCATATTTAACGCCAGTAACATTGTCTATATTAGTCACAGCTGTTCTATATAAACAACTATGTTTACTAAAGTAAACAAAACTACCCAAACGTCGCTACTGGCATTTTATCCATCGGCAGGGTAATTTGAGCGCAATGAATCAGCCTCGACCAAAATTTATCAGTTGCGCGATGTATGCGTTTACCGCGCAGCAGCAATCTGCCTGGCAACAGTTTTTTGACTGCCTGCATCCCCTGCTTGACAAGCAGATGCCACTGCGCAAGGCCCTCGACTTTACCGTTAGCGACTCCACCTTCAGCGACCCCGACCTGATGTTCGCACATACCTGTGGTTACCCGCTGATGAAGCACCAGCGCGATCGAGTAGCACCGGTATGTGTGCCGATTTTTGACGTTCCCGGCTGCAATGGTCGGCTGTATTCGAGCCATTTCATCGTGCCAGCCTCATCTGACATTAAGCAATTACAGGATTGTCGGGGCAAAACCGTGGCAATGAACAATGCCGACTCGAACAGCGGCATGAATGTGCTTCGGCATGCCATTGCCGATTTGCACCCGGGTGGGCACTTTTTTGCCGAAGTGGTTGAAACCGGCGGGCATTTGTACAGCATTGAAGCGCTCGCCAATGGTCTGGCCGAGCTTGCCGCGATTGATGCGGTTAGTTTTCAGTTAATTAAGGATGACCAACCCGCGCTATGCGCCAACATTCGTATAATTGGTTCGAGCACACAAAGCTGCGGCTTGCCGTTTGTGGCGCCTTTAGCACTTTCCGCGCAACTGGATAAACCCGGTCTCGTCGAGCAGTTCAACCTGGCGCTGGCGCAAACCCCGGCCGAGGCGCGCCGTGTATTGCATTTATCCCGCTTTGAAGCCGTCGAATGGGCCGATTATGCGAGCATTCCTGCGCTTGAAAGCGATGCTATTGAATGCGGATACCCGCAACTTATCTAGGGTACCTCTGATTAATTCTGGATAAGTCCGCTTGAGATTCAAAATGGGCAATGGCAAGGCATGAAACGCAAGCAAATAGCACCGCTAAGGCTGGCCCCATGGGCGCAATGATTGCTCAGCGTGGCCCGCGAAGTGCTTTGGCCATTGGGTCTTGGTCAGTTTCATAAAGCTTCCTCTCCTTGCTCACGCCCCTCGCCTACGTCCTTGTAGACGACGCAGACATTGCCTAATTTTGGGCTCAAAATGTTTATTTAAAAATTGATCAGAGGTGCCCTTGGTTTTCCAACCCCTTTAGTACCCGCTGCGACGTCCCTGCGAAATAAGTGAAAAAATCCTAATAATCGACTAGAAACTGTTTGCTGGGGGTTATTTGCTCTACTACACTCCGCGCACTTTTTAGCCGGCTGGACGAGTAACTAAAGTGGAC
>JBLHOA010000212.1:0-5432 GCA_047622345.1 Gammaproteobacteria bacterium
CTGCCCTGAACTGAAGCGAGTAATGAATCGTGCATCTCCTGGTCGAAAACCAGACGCGCATAATGTTCGGCCATCAACACGCTGAACATCAGGTTACGCCCGCCCGAAATTTCAATGGCGCGTTCAAAATGGGCGCGTGCCAGATCGGGTTTACCCCCCAGGCTAGGCGGCAATTGCGACCCCAGCACACCAAGATAGACATGCGCACCGCCGTCGTCGAAGGCCTCGTCGAGCAATAGCGTGTGTTCAAATAAAGCGGTTAGTTTAGACAGGTCGGCAAGTGCGTTCCAGTCGGAACTGTTGACCTGAACCCAACCCGCCCAGGCAACGCTGAACTGGTACAGCAACTTGATTTCGTCCTCGTCAACTTCGGACAGGCTAGCCTTGAAAGGTTCCAGCTTGCTGTCGAGTTGCGTGCAGAAGTCCTCGGCCTCGAGGCAAAGCGCACGTTTGGCATAATCAAATGACTTTTTAGCCAGACGGCGTGAGCGCGATTCGTCGTCGACAAAGGCTGAAGTATAGGAGCCGTATAGTTTGGCGCCGGTAAGCAACAGGTCGGTATTTTCCGGGTCCCCCTCGATGAGGCCGTCGATCATAACCAGGTAAGCCGGTGCGCCATCGCGCACAGTTTCGGGGTCATTCTGGTTGAGAATCGCCTGACTGAGATTGTCTGCTATGCTCGTCATAGCCGAACTGACGCAACTATTTAAAAACAGGCTGAAGACAATAGCGCAGACAATTTTCAGCATTGAGTAGATTCCATCTCTTAAAAAATTCCGTCTGTAGGTTAACAACTGCCCGCCAATATACCAGAAACCACTTCGGCAGAAACTAACCGAGTCGACAAATTCCGTCCCGCACCCGACTGGCAACACCCCCGGTCTTCACCGCCACTACTTGATTCGACTTCAGCCTGAGCTCAGTAGATATCCGGCTCGGTCGGTTCATTTCGTAACCTTGCTCGGCGATGACCTTTACCATTCCGTCAGCATTTGCTTCGACCAGGCCATGGCGCAGCAGGTAGCAGGCGATGGCGCGGTTGGTGGTGCCGGTGGCAGCTGCCTCCGGGGTACCGACCGCCGGGCAGAATTCGCGGCAATGCAGGTCGCTTTCAGCGAGCACTGTTTCGCGGCTGATCAGTGCGATGGTGTCGACGCCGATGGCGCGGCTGAAAGCGGTTATCGCAGCAAAATCGGGGCTAAGCCGACGCATCGTGTGCAGCCTGTTAACCGGCACGATTAAATGATTGAAATCGGAACGGGTCAGTTCGATAGGCAGCTTGCTGTCAAAGTCCCACGCGGCAACGCCAAATAAATCGGCCAATGTCTGCCTGTCGACTTCAACACTTTCGAAGTCGGCCGCACTCAAGGCGAGCATAATTTCGGGGCGTCCTCCCGCGGTTGGTCGGATGTCGACTTCGGCACTGCCGCCAGGGGTGTGCACGGTGGCCGTGTTTGCGCTCTCGCTATCCCATACCAGCACGGCGCTATCGAGCAACCAGCTCACCAGGCAGATGGTGCCGTGCCCGCACATCGGGTATTCGGTTTGCGTGGAAAAAAAGCGTACGCGGATATCGCGACCTTCGATCGCGGTAATAAAACAGCTGGCCGGGGCGCCTATGTCGGTAGCAATGGTTTGCATCTGTAATGCATCGAGCGACCCGGCATTGGCCACAATCGCCGCTGGGCTGCCGCCATCGACAGTGTCGGAAAAAGCATGGTAAAGCACGTAGTTGAATTCGGTCATATCAGCATCACCCTAGTGCCGCTGGTGCCAGGGGGCGGCCTGCTCGATTGCCGCCGCCAGACAAAACAACGTGGCTTCGTTGCCCAGCGCCGCACTGAACTGGACTCCGATCGGTAATCCGTCGGTAGTTTGCGCCAGCGGCAGCGAGGCGGCCGGGGCACCGGTGGCATTGAACAGCGGCGTGAATGGAATTTCGTCGAGCATTTGTTCGAGGTATTCACGCCAGTTATTCGATTGCATATCGATCGTACCCAGCGGCAACGGCGGGTTTGCCAGCGTCGGCGTAATCAGTACATCGTGCTGCTGAAAAAACTGCCCGAGCGCACGCGCCGCCTGTTGCGTGACTTGCAAGGCCGCGGCATAGTCGCTGGCCTGGTAGCATCCTGCCGATTCGCTGGCAGCAATGGTAACCGGCTCAAACAAACTGTCGAGGGCCTCACCCGGTCTTGTGGCGGCAACCGATGCAACTACGTTGCGGATATTGGCACTGAACAATACATCGAAGGCATGGCGCAGCGCATGACCGTCGACCGGAACCGCCACCTCTTCGACCTCACAACCCAGCGATTTACAAAGCAGCGCGGCGTTGGCCGCCGCAAGCTGACACTGCGCATCGACGCGTTCGCCGGCAAAGCCGTTACGGCAAAGTGCAATGCGTAATTTGGGCAATGGTTGTTGCAGCGCATCGGCAAAACTTCGAGGATGCGATGGAGCGCTATAAATATCGCCCGCCATGCCTCCTGCGGTGGCATCGAGCAGTCGCGCCGAATCGCGCACACTGTGGCTGAGCGCGTGCACTGTACTGAACCCGGCCAGACCTTCGGCCGCGTCGTTACCCAGCGGCACCCGGGCGCGCGATGGTTTGAGCCCGAACAAGCCGCAGTTACTCGCCGGAATGCGAATCGAACCCCCGCTGTCGGTCGCGTGCGCTGCGGGCACCATACCCGAAGCGACTGCCGCCGCCGACCCCCCGCTCGAGCCCCCGGCGCTGCGGCTATGGTCAAAGGGATTGCGCGTCGCACCGAACAGCAGCGGCGCGGTATCGACATTCAAACCCAATTCGGGAGTATTGGTCTTGCCCAGAATGACCAGCCCGGCGCAGCGCAGGCGGGTAATCAACTCGCTGTCATGGTCGGGGCAGAAATCGCGAAAGGCACGGCTACCATTAGTCGCGGTCACCCCGGTCATCCAGGTATTCAAATCTTTCACCAGATAGGGCACCCCCGCAAACGGTGCGTTGCCGGGTTGATTGCCCGGCGATGCGCGCACGGAGGTAAACAAGGTAGTCACAACCGCGTTCAATTCGGGGTTGAGGGTTTCAATCGCGGCAATCGCAGCTTCGGCCACCTCGGCACTGCTCACCTGCCCGCTCGCGATCAGTATGGCGAGTCCGGTAGCATCGTACTGCTGGTAGTCGTCAAAGGTCATTTAACAATGCCCCCATCAGGCAGGCTCAACGTGCGCTTTGACCGTTTGTTTTTGCAGGTCAGAATAGCCATAGGGTTCAGACTTTTCCAGCATGTCCCAGAATGCGTCGACCCAGTCGCTGTCACCCTGTGCCGGGGCCAGCGCAATCACCGCATTGGCATCGACCCAGAAATGATCGTCCTCGGCCGATGTTGCAATATTACTCAAAGCCTCCAGGGCCTGCCCCGGAACCGTTTCCTGTATAGAAAATTGTTTGAAGTTATCGCTTTCCTGCAACGACAATGCCCCGCTAGCGCTGATCGAAATATACATAGCAGCTCTCTACAAAATACCGACCCAAATAGTGAGCGGAAATAGCGTCCAAGTAAAGGATATTACCGGCTTGCAACAGGCTCGTTAATGATGGCGAGTATTCTGATAGAATCACTAGCCAAAGCAATCCATGGAGCGAACAAATGGCACTCGGCAACCTTTTCAAATCCTTATTCGGCGGTTCGGGCACAGGGCAGCAACCGCCAACCGACCCGGTCGAATACAATGGCTTTAACATCGAAGCCGCACCGATCAACGAGGACGGCAAATACCGCATCGCCGGCTACATCAGCGGCAAAAAAGACGAAGCAGTAAAGCGCATTCAGTTTATCCGTGCCGATCAGATAGCCGACTACCAGGCCGCGGTCGACCAGTCGATCACCAAGGCAAAGCAAATCATCAACGAACAGGGAAAAAAGTTATTGGATAAGGGACAGTTGTAGGCTGGGCTTTATCGAACTTAAGGTTGTAATGAATGATTTTATGTTCAGGGTCAGCTTACTATGTCACCGAAGGTGGCATCTAACATTAATTCACCCAACAACTTGCCTGATGCGCCGCATACACCCCCAATCCGTATTTGCCGCTCAATATCCGGCAAACTGCCTGATATTGGCGAATTTAGCTGGCCTATCAAACGATGGATATAACCTTTCGGTCGTGCTAACTTGCTGAATCGAAAGAAAATAATAAAAATGGGGATGTTTTAATATGTACCCGAAACAAATAAAACCAAACGTGATAAATGGCAATTTGCGGTACTTACAATACGGCAAATTGCCGTATACCTAGCTGTTAGGAGCTAGAAACTTGAATTAATAGTACCATTTCAGTACTATAGATTATGCCTCCAAAAATCCGTGAATTAATCAGTCAATTACAATCTGCCGGTTTCGAGAACAGGGGAGGCAAGGGTAGCCATCGTAACTTCACGCATCAGAAAGGAAGTCGAATTACGGTTAGCGGAAAAGCAGGCGATGATGCTAAGCCATACCAAATCAAGGCAGTGAAAAAAGCAGTTAGTGAGGCGTCAAAATGAGATTAAGTGATCAATATTTAAAGATAGTGGAATGGTCTGAAGAGGATCAATGCTATATAGGCCATTGCCCTAATCTAATGCTAGGTGGCGTTCATGGTGATGATGAAGCGAAGGTATATAAAGAGTTATGTAAAACTGTAGAGGAATGGGTAGATATATATAAGCAAGATGGTGCCCCCCTTCCTAAACCCACTGCAGGAAAAAGATATTCAGGTAAGTTTAATCTCCGTGTAGGTAAAGAGTTGCATGAGCAGTTAAGCATAGATGCATTAAGAAAAGGGGAAAGCCTTAATTCGTACTGCTTAAAAATGCTTCAAGGTTCGGAATCACATCGCCCCTAACAAAGCGTTCAACTCGCTCCCTGCGGTCGCTGGGATTCGCCGCTGCGCGGCTCACCCGTTAACGCGGCGTTCAGGCTGTAGGAAAATAGATAAATACGCACTGATCCGATAGAATTTATTCTGATAAAATTAGGTTCTCCTGTTTATCTGGCCCTGGCATGTCCAATTTTCTCGATGACAATCTAAATCAAAGTGTCTTTTTTGACATTAACTATCTGGAAGTTTTAGGTGAAAACACCTTTGAGTATTGCCTCTATCATCTGTTAGAACAGGACGAACTATTAGTCGAATTTCTGCAGCGATATAAAAACGAAATCGTCGGCCGAAAAGCTTACCCACCTGCATTATTACTACGCGTTATATTCTATGCCTACTATCGGGGTCACACTTCTAGTCGAGTGATTCAAAATTTGTGCAAAACGGATTTAAAGTTCATCGCCCTGGCGGCCGGCCGACAACCCCACTTTACGACCATTGCTGACTTTGTCAGCACTAACTGTGAATCGATCGGTACTCTGTTCCACAAGATTTTATTAATCTGCAATAAAAGTGGCCTGATAGGCAAA
>JBLHOA010000213.1:0-5416 GCA_047622345.1 Gammaproteobacteria bacterium
CTTGATCAATGCTGACCCCCGGGAAATTGTCTGGACCAGCGGTGCAACCGAAGCGAATAATCTTGCGATCAAAGGTGCGGCTCATTTTTATCAGAAAAAGGGTAAGCACATAATAACGCTTAAAACCGAACATAAGGCCGTCCTCGATACCTGCCGACAGTTGGAACGCGAAGGCTTTCAAGTGACCTATCTGGATCCGCAGGAAAATGGTCTGCTTGATATGGACGTTTTAAAAGCGGCAACCACCAGTGACACTATTATAATTTCCATCATGCATGTGAATAATGAAATCGGCGTGATTCAGGATATCGCTGCGATCGGCGAATTTGCCCGCGAAAACGGAATTATTTTCCACGTTGATGCCGCCCAGTCTACCGGCAAAGTCGAAATCGACATGGCCGAATTAAAAGTCGATCTGATGTCGTTTTCAGGGCACAAAACTTACGGTCCCAAAGGGATAGGTGCATTGTTTGTGCGTCGTAAGCCTCGTATTCGTCTGGAAGCGCAGATGCACGGTGGTGGTCATGAGCGCGGACTGCGTTCGGGAACACTTGCCACGCACCAGATCGTCGGCATGGGTGAAGCCTTTCGAATTGCAAAAGAAGAAATGGCCAGTGAAAACGACCGTATCCGCATGTTGCGGGATCGCCTGTATGACGGTTTAAAAGATATGGAAGAAGTCTATGTGAATGGTGACGCTGATCATCGGATTTCGGGGAATCTTAATATTAGTTTTAATTTCGTCGAAGGCGAATCCCTGATAATGGCCTTACGTGATCTCGCCGTATCTTCGGGCTCAGCCTGTACTTCGGCCAGCCTGGAACCTTCTTACGTTCTGCGCGCATTGGGTCGAAACGATGAGCTGGCACATAGCTCTATTCGTTTTTCCATCGGGCGCTATACGAGCCTGGAAGAAATTGATTACAGCATTACCCTGGTCCGCCAGGCAGTACAAAAATTACGCGATTTGTCGCCACTTTGGGATATGTACAAAGACGGCGTCGACTTGAATTCTGTTGAATGGGTAGCACATTAACGCTACATATAGAGGGTAATAAAATGGCATATAGCGACAAAGTACTCGATCATTACGAAAATCCCCGCAATGTGGGCGTTATCGATGATGATCTATCCGTAGGCACCGGCATGGTAGGTGCTCCAGCTTGTGGTGATGTAATGAAACTTCAGATCAAGGTTGGTGCTGATGGAATTATCCAGGACGCCAAGTTCAAAACCTATGGCTGTGGATCGGCAATCGCATCCAGCTCGCTGGTAACCGAATGGGTTAAAGGCAAAAGTCTGGATGAAGCGGCGATGATAAAAAATACGCATATCGCCGAAGAACTTGCACTGCCACCGGTAAAGATACACTGCTCGGTTCTCGCCGAAGATGCAATCGCCGCGGCGATTGAAAACTATCGTGAAAAAAACCCATAGCCAGTAGTAGGCGGTTTCACAAAAAGCCCGCATCGACGGGCTTTTTGCTCATTTGAAGTTGCTATCGTGAATTATCTACCCATATTCTATCGTGTCAGCGGGCAGCTTTGCCTGGTTATAGGTGGCGGTGGAATCGCAGCACGCAAAGTTGAATTACTACTAAAAGCCGAGGCCCGGGTTCGATTGATTGCTATCGAAACCTGCGACACGGTAAAGCAAATGATTGCCGAAGGGCTGATCGAATGTGAACTGCGCCCATTCCAGGAATCGGATATTGAATCGGCTATTTGCGTTATTGCCGCAACCAACAACCGTCAATTGAATGCGCAAATCTCGGTGCTGTCAAAGCAGCGCAATATCCCGGTAAACGTCGTCGATAATCCAGATTTATGCAGTTTTATCATGCCGTCGATGATTGACCGGAATCCCGTTCAGATTGCAATTTCTACTGGCGGCACCTCGCCCGTGCTGGCACGCATGTTGCGTGCAAAGTTGGAAAGTAGCATTCCCGGTGGCTATGGCCACCTGGCCAGTCTGGCGGACGAATATCGCAATCGAATCAAAGCCGCTGTGCCCGATGGCGAACAACGCAGACGTTTCTGGGAATCGATACTCGAAGGTGAGGTTGCCGATCTGGTTTTTGCCGGACGATTGGACGATGCAAGGCATCTGCTCGATGAAACTATTGCCAATGCATCGAAGCTTCCCGAAGTACGCGGCGAGGTATACCTGGTTGGCGCTGGCCCCGGTGACCCCGATTTAATTACTTTCAAGGCTTTGCGTTTGATGCAAAAGGCCGATGTCGTGGTCTATGACCGTTTGGTATCGCCACCAATTCTGGACATGGTCAGGCGTGATGCCGAGAAAATTTACGCGGGAAAGGCCAAAGCAAATCACAGCCTTTCGCAGGAAAGTATAAACGAGCTATTAGTGAGGCTGGCGAAAGAAGGGAAGCGGGTTTTACGCCTGAAAGGCGGCGACCCTTTTATTTTTGGTCGGGGCGGTGAAGAGATAGATGAACTAGTCGATCACAATATCGATTTCCAGGTGGTGCCCGGCATTACCGCGGCCTCGGGATGTGCCAGCTATTCGGGAATACCTTTGACCCATCGGGACTATTCGCAGGCTTGCATTTTTGTTACCGGACATCGGCGTAACGAAGAAGATGATCTGAATTGGGAAATGCTAAGCCATGCAAATCAAACGGTCGTGTTTTATATGGGGCTGGATAACCTCGAGCGAATTTGCAAACAACTGAAAGCTCACGGTCGCAATGAAGAAACCCCCGCGGCTATGATCGAAAAGGGAACCACCGCCGATCAACGCGTCTTTATCGGTAATCTAAATACATTACCCGAAATAGTTGCCGACCATGATGTGCGAGCGCCAACGCTGATTATTGTAGGAGAGGTCGTCGCCCTGCATCACCAGTTAAACTGGTTTAAACAGGGGCAGGAAATTATTTAGTCAGTCGAGGTCCGCCAGCAATGAATCCCGGGTGCTACCTTCAACATTCATCTTGTAGGTGTACACCGGGTGCTGGACACCGATTTCCCAGGTTTCCCCGTTTTTCAGGCTTGCCGCCATCGCGTCAGTGATTTCAAAACGCATGAAATGCACCGCCGAGGTTTTTTTCTCGTTTGATCGTGGAAGGTCCTCATCGGCAATGGCCCAGACTTTGTCATGCTCGGCTATCTGCATCCACACCAGGTCTTCTATGCCCACCATTTTTTCTAACTGGGCGGCACGAATTACTTCGTCGGCATACTCGATCATATAGGTTGCCTTGAAATTACGGCCAGTCGGAACCAATGGATTATAGGCATCCAGCTCTTCATTGATGCCATCGACCTCGAACACTTTTTCAATGCGTAGCATTTCCTGAATCTGATACAACAAGGTCAGGCGATCTTCAAAATAAAGGGTGCTATTCGGCCCCAGGGCGACTTGACGATGCTTCTTATGAGCTATCACCTGATTACGAAAATCAGCGCGTTTCTCAGCGTATTGTTCAAGGCTCATCAAATCTGTGCGGGTTATCGGTTGGTTCATTTCTTTATCCATTAAAGGCCATAGGCCCTTTTCAACAAGCTAATCGGATGTTCGGTACTACTGCCATCGTTCAAACCCGCAGAGATATGATGGCCGGCCATCGGGCAATCGCTGGCATAGGCATCGGGTTCATTTTTCTGTACCCGCTTCACTACTGGCTTGACGATTTTCATCGCCGAAGCGTGAAACTCACTTTTAACCGCGTAGGTACCGTCATGTCCTGAACAACGCTCGATGGTATCGATTTCGGTACCCGGGATCAGCGCCAAAATATCGCGGGTTTTCGTACCGATTCGCTGCACGCGTTGATGGCAGGCAACGTGGTAGGAGATTTTACCAATGCTATTCTTGAAATCAGTTTTCAATAAACCCGCCTTATGGCGCAGCATCAGGTATTCAAAGGGGTCAAAAAAGGCTTTCTGCACTTTTATTACATCGCCATCTTCGGGAAACATCAATGGCAGCTCCTGCTTGAACTGCAGGGTACAGGACGGCACCGGAGAAATTATATCCCAGCCGTCATCGACCAGTTTTGCCAACAATGGGATGTTTTTATTTTTTAGTTTTTCAACGGTATCCAGATCACCCAGCTCCAGTTTCGGCATTCCGCAGCAAACCGTGTTTTTAATTATCTGAATCGGAATTTCGTTATGTTCGAATACACTCAGTAAATCCATTCCCAGCAGGGGCTCATTATATTCACCATAGCAGGTGGCAAAAATCGCAACCTTACCTTTCGTTTTACCGGTCGATTGAATTTCAAAATCGCCCGGTTGGTGAGTTTTACTTCGTTTGCTAAGTGTCTTGCTGTGATATTCAGGGAGCCGGGCCTCAGCATGAACATCCAGCGCCGACTCAAGCAGGGCGCGGGTATGTTCGTTCTTATTACTCGCATTTACGATATTGGACACGATTGGAATACTGGCAAAACTGCCCAGTTTATCTGTTGACGTAATAAGCTTATCGCGCAGCTTCGCACGACCCTGTTTGTAACCGAGTGCTTTAGCGCGCAGCATCAGGTGGGGGAAATCGACATTCCATTCATGCGGCGGAACATAAGGGCATTTGGTGAGATAACACAGATCACAGAGGTAACAATGGTCGACTACCTTCCAGTAATCATTTTTATCGACGCCGTCGACTTCCATTGTTGACGATTCATCGACCAGATCAAACAGGGTAGGGAAGGACTGACATAAGCTGACACAACGCCTGCAGCCATGACAAATATCGAATACCCGCTCTAATTCGTCGAAGATTGCCTCTTCGTTATAAAAGTCGGGATCTTTCTGTCCTAGCGGATGTCGAGTCGGGGCCTGCAGACTACCTTCACCGGATACCATTGAATTTACCTGTTAGGTGCCTGAACCGGCGAAAAGCCAGTTCAGGCGAAATCTGAATTAAGCGTCCAGATTGTCGAGGGCTTTCTGGAAGCGGTTAGCATGTGAGCGCTCGGCTTTAGCTAAGGTTTCAAACCAGTCAGCAATTTCGGCAAAGTCTTCGTCACGGGCTGTTTTAGCCATACCTGGGTACATATCGGTATATTCGTGAGTTTCGCCGGCAATTGAAGCTTTCAAGTTATCTTCAGTGCTACCGATGGGCAGGCCAGTGGCTGGATCGCCGACTTCTTCGAGATACTCGAGATGGCCGTGCGCATGGCCGGTTTCGCCTTCAGCGGTAGAACGAAATACAGCAGATACATCGTTAAAGCCTTCAACGTCAGCTTTTGCAGCGAAATAAAGGTAGCGGCGATTTGCCTGAGATTCACCCGAGAATGCATCTTTCAGGTTTTGTTCGGTTTTAGATCCTTTCAGGGACATGTTGCCTCCAGAGACTATTGAATATTAGTGTGAGAGAGATTTCTCGGCGGTAATAGTAGCAACTCAAAGGCATAAAGGAAGTTAATTTTATTAATAGAATCTATTGT
>JBLHOA010000214.1:0-5407 GCA_047622345.1 Gammaproteobacteria bacterium
ATTTTTTCCCTGGGCTAATGGGTAGGCTGTTAAGGCGTTACCGCAGCCAGTTTTGCCGATACCAGACTTTGCAATTAAGGTAACGGTTAACTTAGTCAAATAAATAGTCGTTTGAACTTCAAGCGACACTGCCCCTTAAAATTATGGGCCATTATTTCAATAGTTCAGTCTCTATTTTGTCGCAGAACGATTCTTACCTGAGTTGAGAATTTATCGTTGAAAAATCCCAATATATTGAGTCTATTTTTAGCTTCCTGTGACAAGTCTTTTCTTTCTGTTGAGTCACATTCGATTTTCATGTATTCAATAACATCCAATACAGACTTGTGAGCTTTGCGAAAAATATAATGCAGGCTTTCCGGTTGATCGACAGAAATTTCACTGTTATCTAAGAAACCTTTGGAAACCTGGTTGCCAAATAAGAGCGAAAGCCGATTGTTGTTACTTTTCACATTGTTATTCCATTCTTTAACAATGTGAAAATACTCTTTTCAGATATCCCTGGCCGACTGTAGCCGGTTTTCATTTAGCTCCGAGTATATTCGTCCTAACAGATAGATCCGTTTATTTGAAACCATGATGATACTTGACTGGGCCTCACTGGCCTCATTGAGTCGATCTTTAAAAATTTCGAATGGAGCTTTGCTTTTCAAGGAAAAGCATGAAATGCTTCATTGATATACGAACCAACAAGCGAAGTGAGCAGGAACCCCGCAATTAACAATGAAAGCGGGCTATTTAGAATTTCAAATAATGGTTTTGTCATATTATTTATTAATATCCACGCTAGATTTCGATATAACCTTCACTGACCATCTTGCAAAAACCCGCAATCCAGACGCCGGTGATGACACCATCCTGTTTCATTGTGCGAGCGTCAAGCACACTTGGCCGTTTCATTTCGACACCTTGCGCAATGCGCCAGCTAAACTCCCCTGCCTCAATTGACATGCAATGCGTTAGTAAGGCAACAAGGGCGCAATTGGCGCTACCCGTTGCGGGATCTTCGGGCACCCCGTCCATTGGGGCAAACATGCGGGCACGAATATCAAATTCATCCTCCGAGCGCAGGTAAATGAGAATATCAGCGGCGATTCCTTTCGCGTGAATCTCTTCTAAGGCCGGTAGGTGACATCGCGCACTTTCCAAAGCCCTTCTATTTTTCAGCTCCACCACAATAAAAGGTAATCCCACAGAGGCTTCGAGTGGTTGGTGAGTATCGATCACGATGTCTTTTGCAGTCAGCGACAGAGCCGAGGCGATTAAGTCCGTAGAAACCGTTGGTCCTATGACTAAGGATTCGGGCGCTTTAAGTTCGCAGCAGATCTCTGATTTTATTTTTCGAATGGTGATCGGTACAGGACCGGCTATTTCATCAAATAAAACGTCTGTTTCACTATCAAAGCTACCAAGCTCCCCAATGCTAGCCAGGGTAAAAGCTGTGCCAATATTCGGATGACCCGCAAAGGGAACTTCCTGTGTCGGGGTGAAAATACGAACCTTTCGCGTGAATTCATCGTGAGCTGGTAACACAAATGTAGTCTCGGAATAGTTAAATTCTCGGGCAAGCTGTTGCATTTGCCGACTTGATAGCCCTTGCGCATTCGGTAAAACCGCCAACGGATTTCCCCCAAAGCGGACATCGGTAAAAACATCGCAGGTATAAAATTGATACTTCATGGCTGAGTTACTCCATGTAAACGAACTGCTTCAAGATCTCCTTGAAGATTCAATGGGTTGATATGCACGCCGCAACTCGTTTGGCCTGCATTGATAATGCCTTTGAAAAATCTTGCTTAGCGATCGTGCCGATCCAAAACCAGCCTGCTCTGCAATTTGTTCCAATGGTATTGAGCTGTATTTGATCAGGTTATAAGCCTTCATGATCCGCCAGTTAGAGAGGTACGTCATCGGTGCCATGCCTATCGCATTTTTGAAATGCCGAACCAGTGTCGCTCGCGACATACGCGCAGTGTAATCCCCCCATTAATAATCGAAGTTATCAGTAGAGGGTTATGCCGTATGGCCCGGAAATGCGCCTAAAAACGGTTTAACCAGGAGGCTGGTGGGTTTTCTTGTAGCAAACTAGACCTCTTTATTGAACTTCGAACAACACTAGCCCTTTTTATCCTGGCCCTTTTGATCTTAGACCATTTTGATCTTATGGCGTCACCGTCTGGCCGTAGCGGGCAATCGTCAGTCCCTCAATATCGACATCCGGTTTTTTCCCCATAACAATGTCAGCAACAATCCGCGCTGAGCCGCAGGCCATTGTCCATCCCAGCGTGCCGTGCCCGGTGTTGAGGAATAAATTATCATAGCGCGTCGGCCCGATTACCGGCGTGCCATCCGGCGTCATCGGGCGTAATCCAGTCCAGCCTTCGGCCTTACTGACATCGCCGCCACGCGGGAATAAATCGCTGACCACATGGCGCACACTTTCGGTCGCATCGCTGCGCAGTTCGTGGTTATAGCCAGCGATTATCGCCTGGCCGGCAACACGGATGCGATCGCCCAGCCGCGTGACCGCAACCTTATAGGTCTCGTCCATGATCGTTGACCGCGGTGCCGCTTCGTGATCGGTGATCGGTAAGGTAATCGAGTAGCCCTTGATCGGATAAACCGGGATTTTTACTCCTATCGATTTCAGTAGAATAGGCGCGTAGGGCCCCATCGAACAGACATAGCGGTCTCCCGATACGCGGCCGTCAGAAGTATCGATACCGACGATACGATCCTTTTCCATGGCCACGCCCTGGATGTTCACATTGTAGTGAAACTTGACCCCCATCCCGGCCGCTTTTTCGGCCAATGCTTCGGTGAACATGCGGCAGTCGCCGGTACGATCGGCCATCAGTCGCAAACCGCCGACAAATTTATCCGCCACGTGGATCAAACCCGGTTCTACCGCAATACAGCCATCGCGATCTAACACTTCAAACGGTGAATCATACCTGGCCAGAATTTCTTGATCAGCCTTGGATGCGTCGACCTGCTTTTGCTTGCGGAAAAGCTGCAGGGTGCCTAGATCCTGCTGTTCGAACTCTATCGGCAGCTCTTGCATTAGCTCGGTCAACGAGTCACGGCTGTAATTGGAGATACGCACCATGCGGCCTTTGTTCCGCGCGTAGGCTTCGGCATTACAGTTAGCCAGCATTTGCGCGCACCAGCGCCACATCGCCGGGCTCAGGGATGGACGGATGAACAGCGGACGATGCTTCATGAACATCCACTTTACCGCTTTCCACGGAACACCCGGTGCGGCCCAGGGTGACGTCATGCCATAGGAGAGTTCACCCGCATTGGCAAAACTCGTTTCCAGGCCGGGCCCACGCTGGCGATCCAGCACCTCGACCTCGGCGCCCAGGCGAGCCAGATAATAGGCGGTGGTGACGCCGATGATGCCGGCACCAAGTACGACGATACGCATTTGCTTTCCAGTTGTTTTAGTAAGCCGTATAGATTTACACAGTCCGGGTCGAAAGACCCGTAGAAATTCCCTTCAGTGGGCCAGGTTAGCCCAGTGGGCTTGAATTAAGTTAA
This sequence comes from Gammaproteobacteria bacterium, assembly GCA_047622345.1. Classification (GTDB taxonomy): domain Bacteria; phylum Pseudomonadota; class Gammaproteobacteria. Next base: position 3,544 of record JBLHOA010000214.1, read on the forward strand.
CTGCCACCAATGGCATTTACTTAAGCCCAAAAGCCTGGATTTTCACAATAAGTTCCAAATATAAATGCCAACAAAACGGTAAGGTCGGATAATCGGTGAACCTTTTCGCGAAGGGCGAAATGTTTCACCGATTGTCCGTTCATAGCTGGATTTTTATAACGCGTGTGTGAGCTTAAGTAAGTGCCATTGTTATCTGTCACCTTAATTGCCATTATTTCAGGTGACCGAAGGGAGAATGCCCCCCAGCATGTTTTCGACCACTGCCGCATTATAGAAGGCTTCAACCTTCTGAATTTGGCCGTCCTGAATAAGAAACCAGACCGCAAGCCGTACATCCCCGATCATGTCAAAGTTGGTCCGGTAATCCAGGATCGCGAAAACATGATCCCCTTCGGCACTGAGCTGGCGGAGGATCAGGTCCTTCTGGATGGCAAACATACCGAACTGGTAGGTCATCATGTCATCCGGACTCAGAAAACGCATATTCGGCCCTACGTATTCAAAGCCCTCAGACGCCAGCAAGGTCCTTGCCTCATCCGTTCGCTGGGTCTGAATATCGGCGATGAACTGCGCCACGATGTCTTTAGGTTGCATGAATAAACCCCACTGCTAATCGAAATTAAGGCGAGAGTATACCTGTTTGATCAGTGTCGATATTGATTAGAGTGTGTGTCCTTTCAGGTACCAGCACCGGCGCATAACTGCGATTCTGGTCCACCAGGAAATCTGTGGTTACACCCGACTCGGTTTTGGCATTGCAGACTCCACCGATGTCGTAGGCATAACTGATCAGGCTACCTGGTGTATTGACCTGCACCATGCGCTGGCACTGGTCGTAACTGTAGCTGGAGGTGTTACCATCGAGCGTTTCGCTCTGGGTATTGCCCTGGTTGTCGTAGGCATAGGTGGTACCGCCCTGCTGGGTCAAGCGGTCATTATCGTCGTATTGATACAGCGTGGTGACGCCGTCGATCAGGCTCAGCGTGCGGTTGCCGATGGCATCGTACTGGTAGCTTGCCGCGCAGTTGCCGTGGGCGGCATCGGTCGCCGATTCGCTGGTCAGGCGGTGCAGGTGGTCGTAGACATAGTCACTGACCCTGCCACTGGCTTCGGCCATCTACGTGCGCCGGCCGGTCGGGTCGAGGCCGTAGCTGTAGGTTTTGGCGCCGAAATCATTAGCCCTAACCTCCAACCTCCCCTACCACCAGCCAACCCGGTCGGTCGAGATTATCCATATAGTTAAACGACTCAGTCCGTTTGATCTGCCACAGACCTTTGTCTTCAAAACCTGCAAAAGCCCGATCGAAGCCCTCGGGGCCATAGTGCATGCCATTGATGATGATGACGAACAGTCCACCCGGTTTGATGCTGCGCAGCATGCCGGGAAGGTGACGACTGCCGACGTGCCCGGCGCCCATCGAGCCGATGCACAGCCCGGCGTCGTAACACTGTTTGACCAGTCCGGTGCCGGCGGTTAAGTCAATCTGCATAAGGTTACGATAGACTGATTTTACTCTTGCCTGTTCCAGCATGCCTTTGGAAATATCGGCGCCATCGATGGTATTGAACCCCCGTTTGGCGAGTGCCGCACCGACCAGCCCGGTGCCACAGCCAAAGTCGATTACTTTGATGTCGCTGCGCGCAATATCACGCTGATCGTTGGCATCGGCGAGTGCATTGGCAGCCACAGTTGGCGAGATATAACCGCATTTCTCGATCAGGTGGTCGTCGTAGGTTTGACCAGTCGTCGTAAATATCCTGCGAGCTTTGGTTACCTTTGAGGTGACTGACACGTGCGAGAATATCCTGGGAATGGTCGGTCATATGCGAATTAACTTGTTGTTGGTTCGGTGGATTGAGCTGG
>JBLHOA010000215.1:0-5374 GCA_047622345.1 Gammaproteobacteria bacterium
GTTTTGTCATTGCCACTAACCGTTATTTCGCTAACCGGCAGATTGACATGCGCGGTGGGAAAATCTATCGTGTTGGCAAACGCAGCTAATGGCATAAGCAGGAGCAATGTTAAGGCCCAGCGAACCAGGTGCCGGTAGATAGATAATGGCAATCTCATTGGTTAATCGACGGGACCCCAGAGCAGACGGTCCAGATCATCATCAGTTTCAGCTTCAATTATTTTTGGTCCATCGAATGTAATACCTTCCTGTTTCAGTAGCTGTGCCTGTTGACGATAGTGAGTACTACCTTCTTCAAAGGCCAGGCTGCGGTCGGAACGAACCACCCGGTGCCAGGGCAACGCCTCGGGTGAGCGCCCCATGGAAGCGCCAACCATGCGTGAATACCTTGGAAACCCCGCCGCTTTGGCAACTTCGCCGTAGCCCATTACCCGTCCAGGGGGGATAGCGGCTACTACTCGCCAGACTTGCGGGTCGAATTTTTTCTGAAAGCCATTCATCGGCTCAGTGTACCTTCACTTTGAATTGCATAGAAGACAAGGTTAACGGTCGCAGCCTGAATTACAATCTACTATCATTGCAGCACAGGTATTTACTAATACAGTTTTATTAAGGCAGGCAATGGAATTAAGACAACTACAATCGCTTTTGAAATTGATCGATTGTGATTTCAGCGTAAGCAAGACCGCCGACGAAATGTTTCTGGTGCAGTCTGCGGTGTCGCAGCATTTAAAAAAGCTCGAGCAGGAACTGACAACCGAACTGTTCATCCGTCGCGGTAAACGGCTCATAGGGCTGACCCCAACCGGAATGAAGGTAGCGGAGCATGCTCGAATCGCAATCGCCTCGGTAAACAGTATCCGTTCGATCGGAGTCGATAACATCAACCAGGATCAGGGTAGCCTGCGCATAGGCTGCACTCATACTCAGGCCCGGTATATATTACCTGCGGTGATCAAGTCATTTAACCGGGATTACCCGAAGGTTGAGTTGCAGATCCATCAGGGAACCCCGAAGCAACTGGTACAATGGGCGATTAGCGATGAAGTTGATTTTTCAATCTGTACCGAGGCTATCGCTGAATCCAGTCAACTGACTAACATTCCCTGCTATAAATGGAACCGCAGTTTAATAACCCTTGCTGATCACCCCTTGCAGAAAGTCGAAGTGCTCACCCTGGACGACCTATGCCAGTACCCTTTGATTACCTACGTTTATGGTTTTACCGGACGTAAGAGTTTTAGCGAAACGTTCAAACAAGCGGGGCTCGAGCCGCACATCGTGCTCAGCGCGGCGGATACCGATATTATAAAAACCTATGTTCGGGAAGAAATGGGCGTTGGTATTATCGCCAGTATGGCACTCGAAGAGCTTGCGTTGAGCGGTATTAAAAGCAGGGATGTCAGTCATTTATTTCCCTGGGAGGTTACCCGTATTGCCTATTTGAATGACAAATACCTGCGCCAGTATGAACAGAAGTTCATCGATTTATTCTTTGATTATGTGAAGAATGCCGGTGAGGGTAAAATTCACCGGCTATAAAATTTAAAATATTATCTACTTTAAGAGGTTCTTGTAAATATTTGAAAACTATAAACTAATGTCGATATTATACTGTTCGTGTTTGATCAGTTGAACCAGCCGTCGAACTTCTGATACGGCGACAGTGGTAGTAGGGAAGTCGCAAATCTGCATCGCACTTAGCTCTCTAATAATCAGATCATAGCGTTCAAGCGCTTCGGCATGATTTTCTTCCCATTGGGCAAGCGCTTTAGTAGTGTGCCTTTTGTTATTTACCGAGTGCAGGACCAGTTCGGTCAGGTTGCGTTGGCTTGTATGTAACTCGTTGCGTAAGTTAACAATTGCGAGGTGATTCCAATGGCTACGCACGATCGTTTTAGAAGTTGCATCTCTGATCCAGTGGAGTTGTAAACGCTCGGACAGCGCATAAAAAATCTTGGCGACATTCTCCGTGCTTCCCATCAGCTTGCTCTTGATTTCGATAATGTCGAAGGCCGAGGCTAAGGTAGTCTTGTCGGCCAGATCATGAGCTAAGGTCGCGGGTAAACGATATTTAACGAAACGTCGTTTTGTTGCCAGATAATTTTTACGCGATTGCCCGATAATTGCGCTGGAAATGACCTTGCGCAGTATCTTGATGTCGGTTTTGTATCGCTCGATCAAATGGTTTACGTCAAAGTTTGAAGCCTGATTGCGCAGCAACCAGCTGATCGAACGTTCCAGCAACCCGCTGACCGTCTGAAAGCATTCATATCGATGCTGCTCCTGAACCAGGTTGTCGAGTTCTTCTAAGGAATGCCAGGTGCTGGCCAGGTCGAAGATTTCAACACAAACGACATAGGCTTTTGCAATATCTTCAATACTTGCGCCGGTTTCTTCGCGGATCCGGTAGCCAAAACCGATTCCAATATAGTTGGTAATTTTATTACTAAGTAAGGTAGCAATGATTTCTTTGCGCAGCGGGTGGTGCAGAATTTCATCGGCATAGTCTTCGCGCAAAGTAGATGGAAAATAATCGAGCAGCAAGGGGTTATAACACTCTTCCAGCAAACTGGAAGAATCGAGAAGTGCATTTTTATAGGTCAGCTTGCTATAGGATAAAAGTATCGATAATTCTGGACGGGTCAGTCCCTTATTCTGCGCTATGCGCTCAGTAATCGCTTTATCGCCAGGTAGATTTTCAAGTTTACGACTCAATATACCCTCACGTTCTAAATGGCGCATGAAGCGGGCATGTTGATGCATATTCGCGGCAGCGTTCTGCTCTATGCTATCGATAATTTGAGTTTGCCTGTAGTTGTTAAACAGACAATGTTCAGCAACTTCGTCGGTCATCGATACCAATATCTGATTACGTTGCTTCTGGTTCATGCGCCCGGACTTGACTAGTTGGGACAGTAAAATCTTAATATTGACTTCATTGTCCGAGCAATCAACGCCCGCTGAATTATCGATAGAATCGGTATAAATTAACCCACCGTTCTGAGCAAACTCGATTCGCCCCCGTTGGGTAACACCAAGGTTCCCGCCTTCACCAACCGACCTGGCTCGCAGCGACTTGCCATTAATGCGAATTTCATCATTGTGCTTATCCGAAACATCAGCATCGGATTCATTGACTGCTTTTATATAGGTACCAATACCGCCATTCCAGAGCAGGTCAACCTGAGCCTTCAGGATATAGACGATTAATTCATTTGGCGTGAGATGGTCCTGCTTGCAGTCGAGCAGCAGTTGCATTTGCGGGGTCAGATCTATGCGTTTTGCCTTACGTAAAAATACACCACCACCTTTACTGATTAAGGTTTTGTTGTAGTCATTCCAGGTTGATCGATTTAGTTTAAAAAGGCGTTGCCGTTCATTGAAACTCTTTTTGGTGTCGGGATTGGGATCGATAAATATATGCATGTGATTAAATGCAGCAACCAATTTTATGCATGGCGATAGCAGCATACCGTTGCCGAATACATCTCCGGACATATCGCCGATTCCAACGACGGTAAAGTCCTCACGCTGGATATCTTTACCCAGGCCACGAAAATGGCGTTTTACCGATTCCCAGGCGCCACGAGCTGTAATGCCCATTTTTTTATGGTCATAACCTTGCGAACCACCCGACGCAAAGGCATCGCCAAGCCAGAAATCGTGTTGCTCAGCAATCGCGTTAGCAACATCTGAGAAGGCCGCCGTGCCTTTATCGGCTGCCACTACCAGATAAGGGTCGTTGCCATCGTGAACTCGGGTTTCTGATGGTTGACGAATCTCGGCACCGATTCGATTGTCGGTGATTTCCAGCAAGGCGTTTATATATAACGAGTAGCAAGCCTGAACTTCTGCATAAATTTCCGGGCCCTTCAGCTCGGCTAATTGTTTGGTGATGAAGCCGCCTTTCGAGCCGGCAGGAACGATAACGGCATTCTTGACCATTTGCGCCTTCATTAAACCCAGTACTTCGGTGCGGTAATCTTCTTTTCGATCAGACCAGCGAATACCGCCGCGCGCTACCAGTCCGCCGCGCAGATGTATCCCTTCAAAGCGCGAAGAGTAGACAAATATTTCAAATCTTGGGCTGGGTTTGGGCATGTGCTCGACACGGGTTGAATCGAGTTTGAAACTAACGTGGCCACTGTCGCTCTGCTTGCTTTGAAAATAGTTGGTTCTAACCGTCGACTCGATGAGATTGACCATTCGTTTAAAAATTAAATCGTGATCCAGTGATTCGATACCTTGCAGTTTTTCCTTAATGGACTCCAGAATTTGCTGGTAGGAATTGATTTCGATTTTTTGAGGGTCAAATTTGTGCAGAAAACACTTCACCAGCAGCAAACTGATATCGGGGTAGCGGGTTAGGGCTTCAATAATGTACTCACGGCTGTGGGCAAAACGAATTTGCTGAAGATAAGCCGTATAGGCGCGTAAAATTTGAATGTTTTTCGCCTTAATACAGGCGCGGAATAATAATTGATTGAAGGCGTCTGACTCGCTTTGTTTGTTCCAGATGCTGGCGAACAGCTCGCTGAAAAAAACCGGTACGCGTTCTTCGTCGGCGTCACATAATTTCTCACCGTTTTCGAGGGTGAAATGTTGTATCCAGAAATTACGATTGCCGATTTTGATTCGGTAGGGCCGACCGATTAAAACTTCCAGGCCCATCGACTCGAAGATCGGCATCGATTGCGACAATGGAATAGAGTCTTTCAGCGTGAATAACTTTATAGAATAGTTGCTGGAATCACGGGATATTTTTACCAGCCGGGCCTGGGCTCGATTGCCCGAGTTGATGGTAGTCAGTATTGTCAGGTCGTGAATGGCATCATCGACCGAAAAATCACCTTGATAATTTTCAGAGAAAGTCGTTTCCGATAACTTCAATTTGCCAAGCGGCTCGTGTTGTTCGACTTTACTGAGAAGCTGCTTATACCATTTATTCATTTTATTACCCATTCGCTGGAGCGAATTATTGTCAGGACAAAACATTATTTTTTATTAATGATTGAGTGTATCCGGTCAGTTTTTTTGAGATAGCACCAGTGTCTGTTTTTTTTACTACCAATTATCTACTTAGGATAGTTAACAATTAAACTATTAATATAACGGGTTCCGGATTGCAGGCTAGCCTTCGATGATTAGCGGCTCGTTCGACAAGGGTGGCTTTTCGCAAAATACGGAAAGGTTTCTTGCTGTCGATATTGTCGTTGAGGGAATTCAAAGCTGTTTCCGATCCGGGTTAACCAACCACTCGATAAAATTCAGTTTTCGAACATTTCAGACAACCGGGGATTTGTGCCGTCTCGGTAATAATTAACGTTTCGCCACAGTTGGAACAGGTAAATGTACCTGGCGCACATACTTC
>JBLHOA010000216.1:0-5298 GCA_047622345.1 Gammaproteobacteria bacterium
TGCGGTACGCAAAATGCTGGCAAAAGTCAGCCCGATTTTACTATTTACCTGGACTTGATTAACCCGCTCGAGTCGATATTCAACCGGGTCTTCGACCGTAATAATTTTTGTCTTGGTATCATTCAGCTCAGACAGTGCCGCATACAGCGATGTGGTCTTACCACTACCCGTTGGCCCGGTAACCAGAATCATACCGTTTGCCAGGTGAAAGTTTTTGCGGAACCGGTGCAGCAAATCGGGCGGCATACCCAGATGCTCCATGTCCAAAGCTCCCTTGGTCTGATCGAGTAGACGCATAACCACCGATTCACCATATTGCACCGGCATGGTCGATAATCGTACATCGACTTCACGATTCTTAACCACCATATTGAAGCGACCATCCTGGGGTAATCGTTTCTCGGAAATATTAAGCCCGCACATCAATTTCAAACGCACCACAACCGCCGGAGCGATCTGAGTTTCTTTCATCACCTGTTCGTGCAGCATTCCGTCGATACGTTGGCGAATGCGAATCACATGCTGGTCGGGTTCGATGTGAATATCGGAGGCACCGACCTGCACCGCATCTTCAAAAATAGATTGCAGTAGTTTGGCTACCGGCGCGTTGGTCATTTCGGTTTGCAGCAACTCGTTTAAATCAGCCGCGGAGTCGGTCAAATCCTGTCCAAGCTCGGTAGCCAGCGCGCTGATTTCATCAGTTCTGCGGTAGACTAAATCATAGTTTTCCAGCAATGCCGCTTCTCGTACGATTGCCTGGCTTACCGGTTTATTCAGTTTCCCCTGAATTTCGTCGAGCGCATAAATGTCGGTCGGATCGGCCATACCAACGAGGTAATCGTCTGCACGGTCTTCAAGAATTATCGCGCGATATCTCCGCGCAATCGATTCCGGCAGAATCTTTGCTACGTCATTACTGTAGTTGTAATTGTTGATATCAATTAATGGAATCCCTAACTGATCGGAGAGCAGGTTCAACAAACTGCTTTCATCGATCATACCTAGCTCGATCAGTGTGCCACCCAGCTTACGACCCAGTTTCTTCTGCTCACTCAATGCACGCTGCAATTGCTCTTCGGTGATCATTCCCTTTTCAACGAGCAAATCACCCAGCCTGATTTTTTTATTAAAAGCCATTAATTCAAAACCTTTTCCAGGGTTGTACGACGCTTTTCTACAAAAGCCTGTAGTCGGGTGTTTAGCGTCCCGATTTTTATCGCCGTATTATAAGAATTTAAGGCATCAGCCAGTGCAGAACTATGCTCCTGCGAGATGCCGAGGCCTATCCACGTCTTGGCATTACCGGGAGCGGTCTTTAATGCCAGTCGGAAGTGTTTAATTGCCATGTCGTGTTGATCGATACGCTGGTAACTGGAGGCTAGCAGGGATTGCTGTCGCGAATCTGCCGGAGGTTGTACCAAGAATAAATCTATCACCGCCCGATAATCGGAACGTTGCGATAGTGAACGGACAAATTCGGTTCTAAACACCTGCGCTTGCGGAAACACCGCCATAGACTCGAAGGCCAGTTTTTCAAAGTCGCCTTTACGTTTTTTAAGACTATAAAGACCAAGCAGTTGTTGCCGCGCAGCCAGTTCTTCATTGGTTTCATATAAACTCAACAGTAAGGCTTCGGCATCGGCAAAACGATTCGATTTAATCAGGATGAGCGCATATTCAAGCTGACTATTACCCTTGCTGTTGTCGTCAACGGATCTAATATCGACTTTTACCGGTTTCGGTGGAGGCGCGACGATGATCGGTTCAACCACTTCTATTTCTGGCGCTGCTTTTTCGGAGACTACAGCAACATTGACAGCATTAACTGGCAGGGGTTTTTCGAGGGCTTTACCGGGGTCTGCCTCGAATTTTACTGGAACTTCAACGAGTTCGGCCGCAATAGACTGGCTCTTGAGCTTTATCGCCCAAACCTGATTACCATCGACAAACTGCTGACGCGTCTCTACGAGAATGTCAGTGGTTGTCTGGAAGTAGATATCGACTCCCTGGTCCTTAGGCAATATTGAGAGGCTGGCAATCCATCGATTGTCGACCATTTCCGGGGCAACTATCTGACTATCTATATCCTTCAGGTGGTAAACAAAACTGTTCTCGCGACGCTCTCTTAGATAGGCAACAACTTTATCGCGCAGCGAAAACTCGAGGCTCATCTCGGTTTCAGACTCGCGAAATTGCAGTCCGATGATTTCATTGCCGGGGGCTTCCACCACGGGTAACGATGAGGCTTGCGCTGCTATGGCAACCGCTGGGGGCGTTGTTACAACGGCCGGAGTCTGCGTTGCCATAATCGCCAGCCAGTCCTGCCACCTGGTGAAATGTAATGTCGCCGCAACTATCAACAGCAGCAGCAAAACAACGAAGAGCTTAATAAAGTGAGATTTTCTCGGGGCATTTAACGCGGGCGCAACTGAGGCAATTTCAATCGGGGTAAACTGGCTGGCTTTACCCTCGAGGTCTTTCAATACGTTATTAATAATGCTCATTGGCTTTGGTTGTCGCTGGCAGCAGCATCAATATGCTTACAATTGATATAAAATTCGCCACTGGCATAGGCAAGCATCATCGCCTTATTACACAACACATTAATAATTCGAGGTATTCCCTGGCTAATTTTGTAAAGACGTTGCAGCGCGGAAGCTTCAAATAACTCGGGGCCGCAATATCCGGCAGAGCTAACGCGATGATGCAGATAAGCCCTGATCGAGTTTTTAGTCAAGGGTTGCAGCTGATAGGAATGCATAATCCGTTGGCGTAATTGTCTGATGCTACTTTTTTCCAGCTTTGCGTCGAGTTCGGGCTGACCAAATAGAATGATTTGTATCAGTTTTTGCTTACCCGTCTCAAGATTACTTAATAGGCGTATCGCTTCCAGGCTTTCCTCAGGCAGGGACTGAGCTTCATCGAGAATTATGACGCTACCGCGTGATTGCCTCGCGGTATCGATTAATTGTTTATTGATGCAGGCAAGGTAATTTTCTTTTCCCAGCTTATCGACTATACCCATTTCATCGACTACTGCCTCGAGTAAGGCGTTACAGTTCATATAGGGGTTAGGGATATATATGGTTTCGAAATCAGCTTCCAGCGCATCGAGTAGTTTTCGACATAGCATGGTTTTACCGGTTCCTACTTCACCAGTTACCTTAATAAAACCATCACCGGATTTTATCGCGACCAGAAGCACATTTAACGCTTCCTTATGAGTAAACGACTGGTAAAAAAAGTCAACGTCCGGGGTCAGGCTAAAAGGCTTCTCCGACAGTCCGTAATATTTTTCGTACATTACTCACTCACGGCCCTGGATTTGATCTGGTCAACCCGGTCGGCGCTTTCTTGAACGTAAGTGGTCCAGGCTTTGGAGTTTTCGACAACTATGGGTCTTAACAGAATTACCAGCTCGCTGCGGCGATTGACTTTCTTTTTCTGCTTGAACAGCTCGCCTAGAAATGGAATATCCTTGAGCACCGGAACTCCAGTTTCTTCATCGACTGCAGAGTTTTTCATTAAACCGCCAATAACGACTACTTCACCATTTCGTGCCTTGACGATAGAATCTGATTCACGCACCGAACTAAGCGCCAACGGTAGCTGAAAGGCCTGGCCGCCGACGGTTATAACTTTGTTTTGATCGGTGATCTCACTAACACTGGGGTGTATGTGTAAAATCACCTCGCCATCGGCACTTATCTGCGGAGTAACATCAAGCGCTATCCCTGAGAAAAATGGGGTCAGCGTTAGCTCTGGATTTGTCGTTGTGCCACCGGTCCCCGAGGTCGTCGATGACGAAACCTCGGTGACAAAAAATTCGTCAGAACCCACTTTTATAACCGCCTTTTGATTATTAACAGTCGACACTCTCGGGCTGGAGAGTACCTGAGCGTCGCCCTGGGTGTTGAGCAGCGTTATCAAAGCGCCGAAGGTACTCGAAGAGCTCCCTACCGCAAACAGGTTGGCAAATGAAGTGTTGGCACCATTCAGTCCTGAGGTAACTGCAACGTCGCCAGCAGCAGTAATTGCCGCTGCCCCCGCCGTACCTTCCAATACGCTATTTGAACTCAGGGTTAAATTTCGGCTCGATGAAATAGCAGCCCAGTCAATACCCGACTGAAAACTGTCACTAAGTTCTACCTCAATTACTTTTGCCTCAATGATTACCTGCCGTTGAAGATTATCCTGGGCACTGTTTAGGTAGGCTGCCACATCACGCAGCTCGCCCGGCATTGCCCGGACTATAGCCAGTCCCGAGTTTCGATCAACAACAATTGAGCGGCCTTCACCGCCACCAACAATGGAGCTTAAGGTTGATTGGAGATTCGACCAGAAATCGGCTTCACTACTGGTCTTTATACTGCTCGATTTTGACGAACCGGAAGATGATCCAGTAGAGCTACCGTCACTGGCCGTCGAATCATTTTCCTGAATCTGCCCTGAACTGACAGTCATCACCGATTCGCCCGAGCGACTGACATTCAAATAGTCGACAGGAAATATTTTCGACTGGATTCTTGCCGGCAGCACTATATACCCGGTATCGTTCTTTCGGAACTCATAGCCATAGACTTCTCGTGTCAGGCTCATCACTTCGCGCACTGTGACATTTTTCAAGTCCAGTGAAATGTCTCCGTCTACGCTGGGATGTACCACCATATTAATAATGGTGTCTTTAACCAGGCTCATGAAAAACAGCCTGGCCGGGGCATTCGACACGGATATATCGAATGCGACCTCCTGCTGTATGTCATCTTCGAGTCCGGGTATCGAAATTCCACTTGCCGGAATCAACTCGTCGAGAATTTCGTCCGAAGGCGCTTCGGCCTCAACAATTTCTGTCGCCGCCGCTTCTGCCAGACTGTCATCGATGCTCTGTCTAATCTCCCGGGCATTTTCCCGGCTCTGAGTAGAGGCGCAGCCGGCCAACAACAGAATCAGGCAGATAAAGCCAAGACGTGTTTTAGTCATAAGTCACTCGTAACCGGCATTTTTTTCACCGCAGTTAAACTATTTTGAAAAGTTAAATTTATTATTTTACCCTTACGGATAAGGCGTACAGCATGCCTTGTAATCCTGGTCACTCTGGCCCCCTGTATAGATTCACCAACGGCAAGCATCTGGTCATCGATTATGGCTATCTTACGATTATTCGAAATCAGAATAGAGCTCAACTGCATTGACTTTGCTTCCGTCTTCGTAGACGGCTTCACTACTTTAGCACCACTGGTTTTAGTCTGCTTTGCCAGTTTAGCCTGGCGGAATTTTTTCAACGCGAATTCCGGTGGC
>JBLHOA010000217.1:0-5262 GCA_047622345.1 Gammaproteobacteria bacterium
GGCCAATGGTCTTTTGATATATTAAAGAGCGCGCATTTATATTGGGATACTGCATATTAAGCGGGAAGTTGGTATTTCAATCCCCTAATTATAGCTAGTCTTGTATCCCAGTGTCCGGTTAGTGCCGAAGATTGCCGCCTGCCAGGGTTTTGTGAGAGTCTGCTTACGAGAATACTGACGCTCAAGCACAAGGCGTCAGCGGTGATCTACGACCCAAAGCGACCGCTAACTTTCATATCAGCGACGAGACGTTTTTGTTATTGTTTATACAGTTACTAGCCAAAAATGGAATAACAGTATGTCATCTGACCCGATCTCATTTACTGATTTCCCCAAAAAAACTCTAAGCACAAAACAGTTACTGTCGAAGTGGCAAATGGCACAAATCTCGCTGCACTCGATTTGCCGAAAGAAGAAATGCTGAATGCTAGTAATGTTATTTATCTTCATGTCCATAGGAAAACGAAAAGGTGCTACATAGGTATTACTGTTATGCGGTCGAGAGAGAGGTGGACTAAAGGCGTTGGATACAGGTTTAACAAAAGATTCGGGAATGCAATCAAGAAGTATGGCTGGGAAGCCTTTGATTCCTACATCCTTGCATTCTGTGACTCTCGGGAACAGCTTGATGAAGCAGAAGTTGAGGCTATAGCGACAGCTGGTGGCCATAAATCTAAATTTACCTACAACCTCTCCCCTGGTGGAGATGCTGTTGCTGAAAATGACAAGGCTATCGTTGGCGTAAATCTTGAAACAGGTGAATTTACCAGATTCAAGAGCGGATCCGAGGCGGCACGGGATATACGGTTTGAAACATTCAGATATGCCGATGGCCGTCGCGCGAGGGAAGCGTGTTTCTGTATCCAATTGGTGGTTTCGTTTTGAAGAAGACACAATAAAGTAAACCGCCCGAAATTTGGGGGGAAGATTTAAGGGTTTCAACTGTAATAGAGCAGAAATCGAAAGCAGTAGTTGCAGTAAATATAGCTACCGGTGAAAAAAGAAACTTTCCCAGTACCGCAGAAGCAGCGTGCCGACTAAATATGAGACAGCAAGATGTGGCTGCAGTAGCGTCTGGCAATCAATTATCGGTAATTGGTTGGTGGTTTACACACGACGAAAATGCCATACCACCTTCCGAATATAAAGGTGCTTTAGTTGCAAAAGCTAGAAGCAAGCCTGTCGATGTTGAGAATATAATAACGGGGGAGATTACAAGATACGATAGCGCCAAAGCAGCTGGAGAAACCCTGAGCATCCACAGATCACAGATTTCATTGGCGATAAAAAATAAGAAGCCGTTGCGTAACTATAAGTTCCGTTTCGCAGATGCAAATCAGCCAGTTAAGCAACTGGAATAATATAATCAAAAATTTTTAAAATATCGATAATATTTTGCATGCTCAGTGTCCGAAACTGGCCGGTTTCTGCCGCTCACCGTAAATTTCTCAGCGTCTGCATTTTTGAAATTACCCTCCTCCCGTTGCGCAGGCCTCAAGCTCAAGACTGTCTCCAGGGGTACCCTCCCCTTGCTTATTCATGAAAGAGATCCAAGTTCTTTCAAATCTTAAATTTTTTCGAGCGGCAGGGAATCCGATAGAATGAAGTTTGATTATTTTAAAAAGAGGGGGTGGGGGTTAGCGGGCGACTTCAAGTAGGTCAATATTATCAAACTGTTGACCTACAGAATATGCCCCATCGAGTCAAAGTGGGGGTATTTATGGAGGTATATTATAATTCGGTATTATGAAAAGGTATATTTATTAGGGCTGTAAGCTTTAAGTTTGATTCCGCCCGTCGGAATCAAACTGTGCATCGGTAAACAAAGGGATTTTTTTTTGCGATCTGTAAAGCCATGGTTGAGACCGGAATCACCCCCGATTTTATTACCGTCGATGGCTCAGAGGGGGGTACCGGAGCAGCGCCGCTTGAGTTTTCCAATGCAGTCGGGACTCCGCTGCGCGACGCGCTGGTTCTGGTCAACTGTACCCTGACCGGTGTTGGTCTGCGCGACCGGGTAACCATAATTGCATCGGGCAAAGCCATTTCGGCCTTCCATGTTTTAAGTCTGATAGCGCTCGGCGCCGATGCGGTAAATTCAGCCCGCGCGATGATGTTTGCGCTTGGCTGCATACCATCCCTAAGTTGTAACAAAGACACCTACCCGACCGGAATCGCGACGCAGAACCCGGTTCGCTATAAATCGCTCGACGTTAATTTAAAAGCGGTGCGGGTGGCCAATTATCATGCGGCAATGATCAAAAATGTGGCGAAATTACTGGGTGCAACCGGGCTAGAAAGTTTGGACAAGTTGCGGCCTGAACACATTAATCGACGGATCAGTACGACAGAGGTAAAAACCTATGCCGACATTTACCCCCACATCACCGAAGGTAGTTTGCTGGTGAGCACCGGGATTCCGGAAGCGATCAAGGCTGATTGGGAGAATTCGGCAGCCGACCGTTAGAAATCTGAAGCCAGCTGAAAAAAATACCATGCAGCTGGCGGTATCGCCCGGTTCAGGAGCGGGTTTGCGAAGTATTTTTAATCGAATAAGGGGTGATCGAATGCCGGCAGCCCGTTATAATCCGCGGCTGATAAATATTTGAGATTGTCCATGGCCGAGCAACCGCTAGTCGTCGAAACCGGCGTACACAAACCCGACTCCTGCGTAATCTGGCTGCATGGCCTGGGTGCCGATGGTCATGATTTTGAGCCGATCGTGCCCGAGTTACGTCTGGACCCGGGGCTTAATATTCGATTTATCTTTCCGCATGCGCCGATGATACCGGTGACCATCAATCAGGGTTTTGTGATGCGCGCCTGGTACGATATCCGTGCCGCCGATATCGCCACCGAACCCGACGCCGAAGGCATAAAGGCGTCGGCTGAGCACATCAGCGAACTGGTTGACGAGCAAATAGCGGCGGGAATTCCGGCGCATAGAATTGTCCTCGCGGGGTTCTCTCAGGGTGGCGCCATTGCCTTACAGGCGGGTCTGCGCTATTACCAGAAACTTGCTGGAATTATGGCTTTGTCGACCTACCTGGCGTTGGCAGAAACCTTGGCCGAAGAAAAATCGGACGCCAATCTGGCGCAATCGATTTTCCTCGCGCATGGTTCAGATGACCCGGTAATCACCGTTGATCGCGCATATATGAGCCGGGGAGTACTGGAAAAAGAAGGCTATGCGCTGGAGTGGCACGAATACAACGGCATGGCGCACAGCGTATCCGAACAGGAAATCTTCCACATCGCCGCATGGCTGGAACGAGTGCTCAGTTAAGCTCGCTTAAGTGATCGCGGGCCCACCGGATCGACTTAATCGGCGATCAATTCTCGGCAGGCCGCAATTTGAATTCGAATTTGCGCCGGGGCCGTTCCGCCGGTGAGGTTGCGTGCATTCAACGATCCTTCGAGTGACAGCAAAGCGAAAACATCGTCTTCGATACGCGCATCAAATTGCTGCAATGCCTCGAGCGAACATTCACTCAAATCAAGGCCCTGTTGAATGGCATAGGCAACCGCCTTGCCGACGACTTCATGCGCATCGCGAAAAGGCAGACCCTTGTTGACCAGGTAATCGGCGAGGTCGGTCGCGGTGGCGTATCCCTTTTTCGCTGCCTGATACATGCTGTCCTTATTGGTCACTAAATTGGGAACCATGTCGGCGAAGGCGCGCAGGCAGTTGATCAGGGTATCGAGTGAATCGAACAGGGGTTCCTTGTCTTCCTGGTTGTCCTTGTTATAGGCCAGGGGTTGCGATTTCATCAGCGTTAACAGGTTAATCAGGTTGCCGTTAGCGCGACCGGCTTTGCCCCGCACCAGCTCGGGTACGTCGGGATTTTTCTTTTGCGGCATTATCGATGAGCCGGTGCAGTATCGGTCGGGCAACTGAATAAAATTGAATTGCGCCGAGGCCCATAGAATTAATTCTTCCGCCATGCGCGACAAATGGGTCATGCATATCGCGGTGCCGGCACAAAACTCGATGGCAAAATCTCGATCGCTCACCGCGTCCAGCGAATTGCGGCAGGGGATATCAAAACCGAGTTGTTCGGCGGTATATTCACGATCCAGTGGATAGGAAGTGCCCGCCAATGCCGCGGCCCCGAGTGGCATCTGGTTCATGCGGCGTTGACAATCACTCAACCGACCGTGGTCACGCTCAAGCATTTCAAACCAGGCCAGCATGTGATGACCGAAACTGACGGGTTGGGCCACTTGCATGTGCGTAAACCCGGGCATGATGGTGTCAATTTCATTTTCAGCAAGCGTAATCAGGCCCTGTTGCATTGCCCGAATGCCGGCCAGGCAGTCGTCGATGCCGTCACGCAGATACAGGCGGATATCGGTTGCCACCTGATCGTTACGAGAGCGCCCGGTATGCAGCTTTTTTCCGGCCTCGCCGATGATGGCAGTCAATCGCGATTCGATGTTCATATGCACATCTTCCAGCGCCACCGACCAGTTGAACTCGCCCTGTTCGATTTCCTGCTGGATCTGGAGCATGCCTTTTTCGATTGCGGCGAGCTCGGTATCGTCTAGAATATTGATTCGTTTTAGCATGCGCGCATGCGCCAGCGAACCGCGAATGTCAGCCATCGCCAGGCGCTGGTCAAAATTGACCGAGGCGGTAAAGGATTGTACAAATTCATCGGTGGGTTCGGTAAATCGCCCCCCCCACATACTGGATTCTTTTTTGCTCATCGATTTTTGCTGGGTTGGTTGATTAAATCGCCGGTGGTCGGGTTAAACCCGAGGCACATCGGCCAGAGTATTGGTGTATGCTTGCAGCGCGTGGCCAACAAATCAACACCTTATGTCGAATAATTCCGAAAAAGCTTTAAGCCCAGCGCAAAACCCAGGCTACCTACCCGATTTCTGTAACGGAGAAGTGTTTCTACGCCTGCTCCTGGTAGTCGAATTGATCGCCATAGTATTCGCGCTGGTTAGCGTCGGTAGCGGCAACCTGATAGTCCTGATCGCGCTGAGCTCGTTAATGATGTTATGGGTGGGCTTAAGCTCCGCCGCCCTGCTTTGCCTGCTCAATCGCCTGGGTTGCTTACGCAGCCATTTGTCGAGCACGGTGATTACCGTTGCGATTACGCTATCGATGACTGTTTTGATAACCCTGCTTAGTTTCAGCTTCGACGGCATGTTTCGTTTTGGCCAGACTGCCGCCGAACCGGGTTTCACGCTGCTGCGTAATGTTGCCGTTGCCTCCATTTTAATTGGCATGACCCTGCGTTATTTTTATCT
>JBLHOA010000218.1:0-5255 GCA_047622345.1 Gammaproteobacteria bacterium
CCCAGCGCAGCAGTGAAACCGGCAAGGCACAACGCAACAAAGCGCCCCGTTTGCAATTGCCAGAAAAATTAACGATCAAGTGTAGCGAGGAGAATGCCACCCCGAACACCCCGGAGTGGCAATAAATCTGAAAAACGGGGTCAACAACCCCGGGTAAGCCTATTTCAATACGGGCATCGAAAATTCTGCGTCGAGACCGCTTTCCTGCCATCGCGAAGTGACCGTTTTTACCTTGGTATAAAATCGCAGGGCTTCCATGCCGTATTGGTTGTGGTCGCCGAAAGCCGACGATTTCCATCCGCCAAAACTGTGAAAGGCCATTGGTA
This sequence comes from Gammaproteobacteria bacterium, assembly GCA_047622345.1. Classification (GTDB taxonomy): domain Bacteria; phylum Pseudomonadota; class Gammaproteobacteria. Next base: position 327 of record JBLHOA010000218.1, read on the forward strand.
CCGGAATGGGTACGTTAATCCCGACCATGCCGACTTCGACTTTATCGGCATAGGTACGTGCGGCGGCGCCATTTTTGGTGAATATAGAAGTGCCATTACCGTAGGGGTGGTCGCTGGCGAGAGCGGCGCCTTCCTCAAATGAGCCGACGCGCATGATTTGCAACACCGGGCCGAAAATTTCTTCCTGATAAGACTGCATTTCGGGCTTCACGTTATCGAGCAGCGAACCGCCGAGAAAATAGCCCTGTTCGTGCCCGTCGCAGACAAAATCGCGACCATCGACGACCAGACGCGAACCTTCTTCTTCGGCCATCTTGATGTAATTGATAACCTTTTCGCGGTGTTCTTTGGTCACTAGCGGGCCCATTTCCAGGCCGGTATCGAGGCTGGAACCGATGCGCAGGTTTTCAACCTTGGGTTTGAGTATATCGATCAACTTGTCGGCGACTTCATCGCCAACGCAAACACCGACTGAAATCGCCATGCAGCGTTCGCCGGCTGACCCGTAGGCAGCGCCCATCAACGCATTGGCAACATCGTTGAGATCGGCGTCGGGAAGTATCAGCATGTGGTTTTTCGCACCACCCATCGCCTGACAGCGCTTGCCGTTGGCGGTTGCCGTTGCATAGACGTATTGTGCAATCGGGGTAGAACCGACAAAACTTACCGCTTTAACGCGATCGTCATGGAGTAAAGTGTCGACAGCTTCCTTGTCACCATTGATGACGTTGAATACCCCCGGTGGTCCGCCGGCTTCGACAAACAGTTCGGCCAGGCGCAGCGGGCATGAAGGGTCTTTTTCGGAAGGTTTCATGACCACAGTATTACCGGTAATGATCGCCATACCCGCCATCCACAGCGGAATCATCGCCGGAAAATTAAACGGGGTAATCCCGGCGACTACGCCGAGTGGTTTGCGCATCGAGTAGATATCGATACCGGTAGCAACGTTGTCTGAAAACTCGCCTTTCTGCGCATGCGGTGCACCGCAGGCAAATTCGGCCACTTCGATGCCGCGCAGCACTGAACCCATCGCGTCTTCGATAACCTTGCCGTGTTCGTTACAGACCAGAGTCGCGAGTTCGTGCTGGTGCTTGTATAGCAGTTGTACGTAACGCGCCATGACGCGTGAACGTTGTAAAACCGAGGTTCCCGACCAACCGGGAAAAGCCTCGGCGGCGATCGCAATCGCGGCTTCTACTTCACTTTTCGATGCCAACGGCACCTCGCTGGACTTGACCCCCAGACTCGGGTTGTAAATATCACCACGGCGCCCGCCATTGCCGGCCACCTTCTCGCCATTGATATAGTGGTGAAGCTGGGGGAAATCGGTAGATACTTGCTCGGCTGGCTGGCTCATTTCGGCTCCTGCGTGGTTAGGCTATAGAAAAACAGGCAGGCATTATAAAGGACTGGCTGGTGCAAGCGGTAGGATAAATTGCCCCGTGACGGAACCGATTAGCGGCGGTCACCGCGTAATTCAAGTATCCGCTGGCGCATTTCTTGTAATTCGACCTTGTTACCATCGAAAGCGTTACCGGCCACCAGCTCGATACGGTTGAACCACCCTCGGGGGAAGAGTGTTGACATCGCCTTGCCATATTTACGACTGAAAAAACTACCCCAGACCCCCCGCAAGGCCAACGGAATCACCGGAACATTGTTGCGTTGCAGAATTTGCCTGACCCCGGGCTTGAATGCATTGAGTTCACCGTCGATGCTTATTTTCCCTTCCGGGAAGATACACATCAGCTCGCCATCGGCCAGCGCCGCACTGATTTTGTCGAATGCCCGGGCCATCAACTCGGGGTCTTCGCGGGCGCCGGCAATAGGAATTGCCCCTGCGGTTTTAAAAATAAACGAGAGGAGCGGAATCTCAAAAATACGGTAATACATGACAAAACGAATCGGGCGCCGGATGCTGCCGGCCAACACCAGTGCATCGAGGAAACTGACGTGATTGCAAATCAGTAAGGCCGGACCCTCGTCGGGGATATTGTCGAGATCGACCTTGTCCACGCGATAAACCGTATGAACCAGCAGCCATACCAGCAGGCGCATGATAAATTCCGGGACCATCGTGAAAATGAATAAGGCAACGGCCGCATTCATCACGGCCATGATGCAGAACAACAATGGAATCGAGATTCCTGCCGACAATGCGAACAACCCGTATAACGAAGCGACCACCATAAACAGGGCATTCAGCACATTATTCGCAGCGATAATGCGGGAACGCTTTTTAGCATCACTGCGCTGTTGCACCAAAGCGTATAAGGGGACGATGTAAATACCACCGGAAACACCGAGCATTAATATATCGAAGATGACGCGCAGGCTGCCCGGTTGAGCAATAAAGCTTGCCGTATCTATCAGCTCGGGCCCGCTAGCCAGGTTCTGCGAAAAGTAAATGTCGATGCCGAAAACGGTCAAGCCGAGGGCGCCGATGGGAACCAGGCCGATCTCGACTATTCTCCCCGATAGGCGTTCGCATAAAAATGACCCGGCACCGATTCCTATGGAAAACATTGCCAGCAACAATACGTAAACCTGTTCATCGCCACCCAGTTCGTAGCGAACGTAGTTGGGTAGCTGGGTGACGTAGGTAATGCCGATGAACCAGAACCATGAGATACCAAGTATGGAAAAAAACACGGTCTGATTGGCGCGCGCGTCGCGCAGGATAGCAAGCGTCTGCCGGGGTATATTAAAACTGATTTTTAAACCGGGGTCGGCGGCTGCGATCAAAGGAATGGAGCGGCTAGCGAGGTAACCGATAATCGCGGTAATGACCACGGCGAGCGCCATAGCCGTGGTACCAATACCGATGGTGAATACACCGACGATTAACCCGAGCAAGATGGCAACGAAGGTACCAAATTCGACCATAGCGTTGCCGCCCACCAGTTCTTCGGGTTTTAAAATCTGAGGTAACAGGCTGTATTTAACTGGTCCGAATAATGCAGACTGCGTCCCCATTAAAAATAATATGGCAACGAGCATGGCAGGGCTTTGTGCGATGAAGGCCACCGCCGCCAATAGCATGATTACGATTTCGAGTAGCTTGATTCGTCGAATCAATATCGATTTTTCGAATTTGTCGGCGAGTTGACCGGCGATCGGTGAGAATAAAAAAAACGGCAGAATAAATAATCCCGCGGCGATGTTAACCAGGCTATTGCTGTTTTCCTGCGAAATATTCGCCGCCTGGAAGGCGATGAATATGGTCAACCCGTTCTTATACAGGTTGTCATTGAAGGCGCCGAGTATCTGCGTTATAAAGAATGGGCAGAAACGCTTGCTGGATAATAGCTTAATCGATTCGGGCATGCGCCGAGGCTAAAAGAATGTGCTCCTGGACGCAAATATTCTGCGTAATTTAATTGATATAAAGGGAAAAATTATGACCGGGCAAGTCGGTGATACCGTTATTCAGCATCAACATAAGGCCAGCGGCCACTGCGGCGCGGTTGAGTTGCTACTCACACTGCCGAATGGCCTGGTCGACCCGCATCGCTGCGATTGCTCGATCTGTCGGCGTAAAGCGGCGGCGGTGGCGACGGTACCTCTGCAGAATCTTAAATTGGTCAAGGGCGAAGACGTTTTAACGCTTTATCAATTCGATAGCAAAGAAGCGAAGCACTATTTTTGTTCAGTTTGTGGGATATATACTCACCATCAACGTCGCTCCAATCCGAATGAATATAGTATCAATATCGGTTGTCTCGAAGGGGGTCAACCCGACACTACTAACAGAAGTTCCGGTTTACGATGGCATCAATCATCATAAAGACCAATAACCGCGTATTTACTTGAACCATAAATCTCGAGAGATCTAAGCAATGACAAACTTAAACTATGGGCCGCTGGCCGGGTTGATTGGAAGCTGGTATGGCGAGCAGGGTGAAGATATTGCCCCCGAACCCGATGGACCCGAACACAATACATTTCGCGAGGCGATGACATTTTCACCGGCCTGCGACGTCGATAATGCCAATAGTCAGGATCTGGTGTCGCTGCAATATCGACAGGAAATTCATAGATTGTCGGATGACAAGCGCATTCACGACGAATGCGGCTACTGGATCTGGGATGAAGCAGGTAACGCTATTATGCATAGCTTCAGCATGCCACGCGGGCTTGCCGTGGTTGCCGGAGGAAGTTACCAGGGTAATGCTGAAACCGGGCTCGTATTTGAAGTGGCCGCAGGGACAGGTCATCCGGACTGGCCGATTGCGCAATCAGCCTTTTTGCTGAACAACGCCACCGCGATGAGTTTTACCCAGAAATTTACCCTTAGCGACGATACTTTAAGTTATTCGCAAACCACGATGGTCGATGTTTACGGCAACCACTTCGAGCACAAAGACAGCAACCAGTTGCAGCGCGTCTAGGCGCTCTTCAATGCTTTAAAGCGGTCCAGCGCCCGAACCCGGCTCGATTTTAACTCAACAATCGGTTCGGGGTAGTCGCGTCCGAGCTTGATGCCCGCTTCTGCCAGCACAGCTGCATCGGCCTCCCAGGGGCAGTGAAGATACCGTTTGGGCAGGCGCTGTAGCTCGGGGCAGAAACGTAAAATATAGTCGCCATCGGGGTCAAATTTCCCACTTTGCAGGACGGGGTTAAAAATCCGGAAATAGGGTGCAGCATCGGCTCCGCTTCCGGCGCACCATTGCCAGCTGGCGCTATTGCTGGCGAGGTCCGCTTCGAGCAGGCAATCCCAGAACCAGCGGGCTCCGTGGCGCCAGTGAACTAAAAGATTTTTAATCAGGAAAGACGCCACCAGCATTCTTACCCGGTTATGCATATAGCCGGTTTGCCAGAGCTCGCGCATACCGGCATCAATAATGGGGATTCCGGTCTGCCCCTTTTGCCATTGTTGAAGACCCGTCGAATCGTCAAGCCATTCGAATCGCGCAAATTTTGCTT
>JBLHOA010000219.1:0-5241 GCA_047622345.1 Gammaproteobacteria bacterium
CTTGCCGCCTAAAGGATGCGAATAATATGAATACAGCAGAACTCAAAGCCCTGGTCGATCGGCCCTGGCGAATGTTGATCAACGGTGAGCTGGTCGACTCCAGTGACGCCCGGTCAATGGAAACGATCAACCCGGCCAATGGCGAAGTGATTACCCGCTTTCCGGCGGCCACGGAATCAGATGTCGATGCTGCCGCGCAGGCGGCCAACGCTGCTCAACCCGACTGGGCCGACACCAGTTTGATGGAACGGCGTGATTTGGTCTTGCAGCTGGCTGATGTGCTACGCGAGCATAGCGCCGAATTCGGGGCGCTCGACTCGCTCGAAAATGGCAATGTTTATTCGCATATGCGCAACGATGCCGCTGGTGGTGCCTACATGCTCGATTATTTCTGCGCCATTGTACAGGAGCTGAAAGGCGAGTCGACGCAGCTCGACAATGACCTGCATTACACCCGCCGTGAACCTTATGGAGTGGTGGCGAGGTTACTGCCTTTTAATCATCCGATACAAACTCTGGGCGCCGGGCTTGCCGCACCATTATTAACCGGTAATACGCTTATTTTGAAACCCTCGCCGCATAGTTCGCTGTCGGCGTTGGCCTTTGCCGAGCGCGTAAAAGACTTACTCCCCGCCGGAGTGCTGAACATTATCAGCGGCAGCAACGACTGTGTTGCCGCCGGGTTATTGAATCACCCGGACATTCCACGTCTGGCGGTTACCGGCAGCACCGAAGTGGGTAAGCTGGCGATGCGCGCATCGGCCGAGCACTTGAAGACGACGACCCTGGAGCTTGGCGGCAAGACGCCGATGATTGTTTTCGACGATGCCGATGTTGATCTTTGCGTTGATACGGCGATGCGCGGGATGAATTTCAAATGGCAGGGACATTCCTGCACATCGACTTCGCGAGTGTTGATCCATGAACGCCTGCACGATGAATTTGTCGAGAAACTGGCCACCGCTTTTACCACTATTGAACCCTCAGATCCTTTTGATGATGATGCCCAGATGGGGCCGATCAGTCATCGACAGCAATTCGACAAGGTGCGGGAGTATATCCAGTCGGGTTTGGACGAAGGTGCCTGTCTGGTCTGTGGCGGAGCCCGGGTAGATCAGCCCGAACTGGCGAATGGGTTTTTTCTGCCACCAACGATATTTGCCGAAGTGTACCCATCGATGCGAATCGCGCGCGAGGAAATCTACGGCCCGGTAATCTCAATTATTAAATGGCGCAGCGAAGATGAAGCGATAGCAATCGCCAATTCGGTCGATTACGGGCTGGCCGCGGTAATCATGAGCAATAATATCGATCGCGTACACCGCAGCGCGCGTCGCTTGCAGGCCGGCTTTGTCGAAGTCAACGGACCGGTTTCATTTGCTCTCGGGTCGCCCTTTGGCGGCACCAAGGCCAGTGGCAGCGGGCGTGAGGGTAACCTGGAAGAATTGATCAGCTATACCCAGTTAAAGTCGGTTAACGTCCGCCTGGGCCATAGCATTTAATGCCCACGGATAAGGCGCCCTTCGACTACATCATTGTTGGTGCTGGCTCGGCGGGTTGCGTGCTCGCTAACCGCTTATCCGCCGACCCTGGCTGCCGGGTGCTGTTGCTCGAAGCCGGGCCGATGGACCGCAGCCCGATACTGAAGATTCCCGCTGGGTTTGCCTATGCGATGAGTAACGCGGACTACGACTGGAACTTCGAGGGCGAGCCCGAACCGTTTCTGCGTAATCGCAAGCTCGTTTGCAACCGGGGCCGCGTAGTCGGCGGGTCATCGTCGATCAATGCCCTGTGTTTTGTCCGCGGTAACCCACTCGATTTTGATCGTTGGGCGGATGAAACCGGGGATCCCGACTGGTCTTATCAGGCCTGCTTGCCGTATTTCAAAAAGCTTGAGAGCTATAGCGGCGGTGGCAACGATTTTCGTGGTGATAGTGGTCCCTTAAAGGTGTTGCAACCTACGTTTTCCAACCCGCTCAATCGGGTATTTGCCGATGCGGCTAGCGAGGCGGGTTATCCATGGAACGCCGATCCCAACGGCGAGTTCCAGCAGGGCGTCGGTCCAATGGATCAGACTATTTACAAGGGCCTGCGGCAGAGTGCTTCGGTCGCTTATCTGCATCCGGTTCGTCATCGCCCCAACTTGACCCTGGTGTGTAATGCCTTAGTGCACCGGGTTTTGTTTGATGGTAAGCGCTGCCGCGGCATCGAGTATTCGGTGCAGGGGGAGACAGTTGAACAGCTAGCTACTATTGAAGTGTTACTGTGTGCCGGTGCTATCGGTTCGCCGCACATACTGATGCTCTCGGGTATCGGTCCGGGCGAACATTTACAGGAACTGGGAATCCCGGTAGTGCACCCGGCAGCGGCGGTCGGTCAAAACCTGCAGGACCACAGCAACGTGAATGTGCAGTATGAAAGCCGGCAACCGATTACGGCAACACCTTATTTGCGTTTACACCGCAAAGCCTGGCTCGGCTTACAATGGATGTTCAATCGCAGCGGTCCCGGGGCGACCAATCATTTCGAAATTGCCGCTTATCTGCATTCGAATGAACGGTTGGATCGCCCCGATTTGCAACTATTATTTTTCCCGTTGCTCGCCGATGACAGTGGCAAAGCGCCCTCGCAGCAACACGGTTTTCAGGTCGCGATCAGTAATTTACGGTCGGCGTCGCGTGGAGAGCTGCGGTTAAAAAGTAATCGCGCCGGAGTCGCTCCGTCGATCCGGTTCAATTATCTAGGACAGGAAAGCGATCGAACTACGTTGTTAAACGGCATCAAAATAACGCGCCGGATTTTTCAGGCCGCGGCATTCAAAACCTACTTGGGTGAGGAATTATCACCGGGTTCTGCGGTCAACGATGATGCTGATCTTGAGCTTTTTATAAGTAATAAGCTGCGTTCGACCAAGCACCCTTGCGGGACTTGTCGCATGGGGCAAGGTAGCGATGCGGTCGTCGACAGCCGCGGCAAGGTTCACGGGGTCAGCGGTTTGCGCGTCGTCGATGCATCGATCATGCCGAGCATTACCAGTGGTAATATCAATGCCCCGACGCTGATGTTGGCCGAGAAAATCGCCGATTCGATCATTGCTACAAACTAGGAATCCGTTATATGCCAACTTCGCCCGAACAATACGACGTTATCATTATCGGAGCTGGCCATAATGGGCTGGTCTGCGCCGGGTATCTGGCCGCTGCCGGGTTGAAGGTGATGGTGCTGGAACGGCGGCATGCGGTGGGGGGGCTGAGTACCGAATACGAATTTATGCCGGGTTATAAGGCATCGATGCCTAATTCTCCCGGATCACTCGAGCCGAAGGTAGTCAGCGATTTGCAACTGCGTGATTTCGGGCTGGATTTCATTCCCCCCGACCCCTCGCTGGTGGTGCCCTTCGAAGATGGCCGTGCCATGGTTGCCTGGCGCGACCCCGATAAGACGGCAAAGGAAATTGCTAAATTTTCACAACATGATGTTAAAAATTACGGCCGCTTTTTCGAATACCTGAACGACTTTGCCGCTAAAACAGGCATTTCGCTATTTCGGCCACCACCGTCATTACACCAGGTGATGGCGAACCTGACCTCGTCTGCCGACGAGCAAGCCTTCGCTAAAATCATTCTCGGCAGCCTCAAAGATTTACTCGACGAATGGCTGGAGTCGGAAGAATTGAAGGCGGTAATCGCCGCGATCAGCGCGACTTCCAATCCGGCCGGACCCTATAGCCCCGGTTCGGCTTATCTGCTGTTAATGCGACCGCTGTCGCTGGCGTCTTCTGAGCTGGTCGACGGGCATGACCCGCGCAAGCAATACCTGCGCGGGTCAACTGGATTGCCGATTGGTGGTATGGGAGCGGTGACCAAAGCAATGCGCGCCAGTCTCGAAGCACGTGGTGGCAAAGTGCGCTTGGAAGCGGCGGTGCAACGAGTTGTGGTGGAGAATAATCGGGTGCAGGGCGTCGAGCTCGACAACGGTGAATTCATCGGAGCCAGGGTAGTCGCATCCAACCTGCATCCGAAAACAACCCTGTGCGACCTGGTCGATGCCGATGCTATCGACAGTGGTTTTCGACAGGAGCTGGCCACTATTCCGGAAAGAGGGTCGGCGTTCAAGCTGGCATTGGCGCTCGATGGCATGCCAGCTATGGCTTGCGCGCCGAAGGGACTGGAAGCGGCCTATGCCAGTTGCCAGTTTCGGATGGCGCCGTCGATGGAATATATGGAAAAAGCCTACGACGACCTGAAGTACAATCGCCCATCGCAAGACCCGATCATCCTCGGCCTGATGCCATCGATGACCAGCCCGGGGATGGCACCCGCAGGCAAACATATTTTGAGTTGCAACATCTGGCATGCCCCGGTTAAGTTGCGTGAAGGCGACTGGAAGCAGGCCGGTGATGTCATGGCGAAACGCTGCATCGATATCATCGAAAGCCACATGCCGGGGATAAAGGAGCGGATTTCTGATTATCGCTTTCTCACCCCGCAGGATCTTGAAAACGAATTCGGTTTGCGTAACGCTAACATTATGCACCTCGATATGATGCCGTCGCAAATGTTCGGTCTGCGGCCGATGGCGGGTTCTTCGGCCTATGCTATGCCCGTTGAGGGACTATTTCTTTGCGGCTCTGGTAGCTGGCCCGGTGGCACCGTCAGTGGCATCCCGGGGCACAATGCGGCGGCAGAAATCATCCAGCGCTTTAAACAGGAATCAAAATAGCGATGACATTAATGTGGCAAGGGGCAGGAGCATAGCGTGATGAGTGATGACGATATTCTGCAATGGCTGAATGCGCAGTGGCCGCCGTCGGTGAACACTTTGAATGGTAAAGGCATCGCGTTTAGGCGCGAATCAACAACGCTGGAAATGACCTTTAGCAGCGGGCTCGAATTTTGTCATTCGGGTGATATCGTCCAGGGCGGCTATATCACCGCGATGCTCGACGCGGCGATGGCTTACGCAGTTATCGGGGCCGAAGATAATTGCGACGGAGTAGCAACACTCGAAATCAAGGCAAACTTTATCACGGTGGCGCGAAACGGTGATTTCAATGCGGTCGGTAAGGCCGTTCATGTCGGCGGCAGCATCGCTTACCTCGAGGGGCAGCTATTCCAGCAAGGGAAACTGGTTGCAACGGCCACCTCGACGGTTAAGTTACTGCGCCGAAAAATCTAACGGCAATGATCTAGTCGATTTCCAGCAGCAGATCGTCGGGCGGAATACCGTCATCGGGGCGCG
>JBLHOA010000220.1:0-5235 GCA_047622345.1 Gammaproteobacteria bacterium
TGGGACACCCGCGATAAACCTGCCGTTATTGGAGAACATGGACGGGCTGCCGATTGGTGTACAATTGGTCGGTGAAAAAGACGACGACGCTCGATTATTTCGCAGTAGCCGCTGGCTGCTCGACCTACTGAATGATTAATTTGATGATGATTGCTACGACAGGAAGGTACTATGGATAACATAATCACCGGAGCCATTGCGGTCGGTATATTTCTGGCATTTGTCTTAGGTCTGGCTGTATCGATTGGCAAAACACCGTTTGTTCTGATCGTGCTTATCGTATCGGCGATGATCGTCACCGATTATCTACAGTCCGCTAAAGCAGGACTCAAAAAAGACCACGCAGAAAAGCCAGATTCGACCGTTTAAAACTCGCGAACCCCGGTAGCTATCGCTACTTCGAGTGAGCGTTCGGCGCCGAAAAACTTTTTACCGTCCCAATTTAATCGCTTAAAGCCGCTGCACCAGTTTTATCTTTGCCAGCACCCCCTGCCACGGCTTTATTCGAGGTTCAGCCATAACCCTGGCCACAACAACGGTTCAATGCCCACCGCCAATAACCACATGAGAACTCGATGTACTTTCTGCTAAGCGGCATTGTCCTGCTGTCGGTAGTCATCGCTTTGTTCTGGCTTAAAGACCGCTTGCTTCGGCCATGGTTCGCGCGGTTTGTCTATTCCGGTTTCATAACCCGGCTGGCGGTCATTGGCGCGGTTTTTATACTAATGGGTTTACTACTTATTGCGTCGGATTTGGTCAAAGAGCTTTAACCCGGTTACAGGCTAATCCGTGCCCGTCGCTTTCGGACCAATACTCTGCTTCACCTCTTCGATTAAACTGATTTGATTGGTTTGATCGGAAAAGTACCAGACCGTGATCCAGGCGATGAATATCAGTACGGTGACTGTTTTGAATGTCGTGGCAACCAGACTGTTGCTTTTTAGATTTTCTACCCTGGCCCGGTTTGCGGTGTAAATACGGTAAAAAAAACCGATTACTTTAAATATGGGGCCATAGAGAAAATTAAGCCATTTTTCATAGGATATTTTCACACTGGACATCTAGCGTAATTGATCAGGACACTATCAAATGCCGGGGCCTGGCGGCGACAGTGACGGTCATTGACCAGAGACAATCTATCAGCGACTGGATTGCGCATTAAACAGTCCGTTTTCTATATATGAAACTCTTATCAACTCAAGGTGATCAAATACCACGCGTTTCGCGCCTTCCGCGTCACCGGCAATAACGCGTTCAACCATTTCGGCATGCTGCGCATGAAGTTTTTCTGCACTGATATCGTGGCGGTGGATTAAGGTCAGATTTTCTTCGACGTCGCTAAGCAGTAGGGAATATATATTACGCAACATCAAAGATAAGGGTGCGTTATGCGCGGCGTCGGCAATGGCCAGATGAAGTTCCAGGTCGGCCTTCGCTTCTGCTACCGGCTGTTTTTGTGCCACGGATACCTGCAACTCAAGCAGACGCTTACCTATAGTTGCCTTATCCTCCAACGTTGCGCGTTCAGCGGCAAAGTAGGCCGCGGAACATTCCAGCGTCTGGCGTAGTTCGAGTATCTGGAATTTCAATTCGTGGTGACGCTTCAGCAGGTCGAGTAATGGGTCGGAGAAACTTTTTTTGACCACGTCGCAAACATAGTTGCCGCCGCCCTGCCTCGAAACAATCAAGCCGCGTGCTTCGAGTACCGACAGCGCCTGACGCAACGACGACCTTGAAACATCAAAGTCTTTCGCCAGCTGCCTTTCCGCAGGCAGCGCGTCGCCGGGCTTAAAGCTACCGTCGATGATTGATATTTCGAGTTTCTCGGTGATTGCTTCGGTCATCGAGGCGGGAGTACTGCGGATATCTAGCATGACTGGGAATTGGTCCTACCAATACGGGGAAAGCGCACCCATACTAACAATGAAATAGTTTGTTAACAAGATAACGTCGCCGGTTATCGCCATGTTCGTCATTTGGCAATTTTCCGCTAGATAGCGCGTATTTTTCAGCCCACGCGACTATCCCTCTACGCGGTTAATACCGCCAGCCGATAATATTCCAGTCAGCTCAGATTGACGGCTAAAATAGCGGCTGATAGGGCCCTGACCCTGTTTTAACGATGAAAAACGCTATGATCCCGGGTTATTGACCCCACAAGGTTAAATATTTACTCCTCCTTAACGCCTAAAGGCATTACTATCTATCGCAGAAAATCAGCCTGGCTGATTGTGTCTAAACCTAAAACAGGAGTCCCTTCTCAATGCAGAAAATAAACCTTGCCGGAATAACCGTAATTGCAGCCTTACTTTCCCTGCCAACCGGTGCCAGCGCCGAGTCGTGGATTTGCGAAAACAGCAACCTGATCCGTGAAATAACCGTTGTACGAGAAGCTGACGCGCCGGCACCTTGTTCAGTGGTCTACAACAGAGAATCCGAAGGCCAGGGTTCGAGCGTACTGTGGACGGCCAATAACGACGGCACCTATTGCGATGCAAAATCTGACGGCCTGGCTGAAAAGCTACTCGGTTTCGGCTGGACTTGTACTGCATTCTAAACCCGATTCATCGTATCCAGCTTCCGCATAATTCGGGCCAGGTCATCTGTTATTCAATTTTGATATGATCTGGCCCATTTTTACCTGAGCAACCGTACTGACTCGATAAAACCTTCCCGCTTTTCATTCGTTATTGCTTTGACAGGACGCTATGGCATTTCTGCGCATTGCAATTTCATCCGGTAGTAAGCACTTAGCATAAACTTCAATTCGTTGACTACCGACTGGTCGTAATGCGGATCACGCGACAGCGCCAGATCCTGCAGTGCACTGAAAGCTTCGCCCAGACAGAGCATGGTTAGTTCGAGTTGATCTGCCTGCAAGTCAATTCCCCAGTGTTCAAGAAATGGTTTCAGCGACTCACCGATGGCATGGTTGGTTTTGCGGTAAATGGCCAGCAATTGCGGCGAGGCGATCAACGAGCGCTGCAATTGCACCAAAGCTTTGCCGCCGCGCGTTCCCTCGATGACCGCGTCTACGATTCCGCTGCAAACCACCTCGATTGAGTTATCGATATCAGTTACCGCCAGATAACCGCAGATCAAGTCCGCCTGCCTTTGCCCGAATTCCTCAGCAAGCTCGTGTAAAACGGCATATTTGTCGGGAAAGTATTTGTACAGTGATGCGATATTGACGCCGGCCTGGCGCGCAATGGCGTTAGTCGAAATTTTATCTATGCCCTCGATTTCGAGCAGTTCCAGCGTGGCGTCGAGTATTTTCCGGCGGGTCAGTCGCGCGCGCGACTGCAGCGGTCGATTGCCCTGATTCGAATTGCTCATCTAACTGAATTACTCGTACTAACTATCATTGCTTGACTCGTTGAAATGAATATGCGAAAAGTAAGTCATGACTTACATTAATGGAAGTATCGGATGAAGGCTCTTTTATCTGTCGATGATTTACTGCTGTCCTACCTGACCGCTTTTGAATCCAGCGATATTACCGCAATCGACCAGCTTTTCGAAGCGAATGCGCTGATCGAAGTGCCCATGCTAAAACCAAACCGACTGGTGGGCAAACCTGAGATTCATCAGGGCCACAGCGACATGTTTGCCAGCCTGGAGTCGATAAAGTTCGAAGTCAAACGTTGCCTGGCCGACGACAAACAGGCGATTGCCGAAGCCAGTGCCACAGTAGTCAGGCGCGATACCGATAGTTATTCATTGCAACTGGGGATAGTTGCCATTAAGGGCCAACAGGAGTTACAACGCCTCAGCCTGTACTGCGATGCCCGCAACCTGCGCCTCTGGTCCGACCGGACTATTCTGTAAACCGAGCTATTGATATGACCCCTACTAAAGCCTTTCACGATTATTGTGATGCATTTGCTTCCGGCGACCACCTCGCGATGGCCGCGCTGTTCACTGAAGATGGCATTTTTGAAGCCTCGTCGATGGATGCTCCGGTTTGCGGCCAGGCCGAACTGCGGCGCGAATTGCGCATTATTTCGAATTCCAGCCGTGATATTAAAACGCAGATTCGCATCGCTCTGGAAGATGGCGATATCGGTCATTTTGAAGGTACCTACGAAGCCGAAATTATCGGTACTGGTGGCAAGATAGACGGCTCGCCGAATCGTATCGATTTCAAATTCAGCGCCGTGGTCGAGATGGAAAATGGAAAAATTTCCCGCCTTTGTGAAATTTTCGATACGCGACCGCTACACCCCGAAGAGCGCCAGCGCGTCTGGACATTGAACCGGCGCACAGCTTACTGGGATGGAACAGTAGCGGCGAAATGCAAGGAGTGGAGCGTTTACAACAATATGTATTTCCCGATGATTTACAGCCGTACCCCTTACGAGGATTATTGTGCGTTGCTGGAAAAAGTCACTCTCTGGGACGTCGGCCTGGAACGTCAGACCCAGTTGAAAGGCCCCGACGCGCATGCCTTTCTCGATTACCTCTGCTGCCGCGACATGTCCGGGATGAAACCCGGCGACTGTCTTTACGGCATGGTCAGCGACGACCACGGCCAGATCATGTCGGACCCAGTCGTGCTCTGGCCCTGGGAAGACACCATCTGGTTATCGCACGGTAGCACCGAACTGACCCTGTGGGCGCGTGGCATAGTGCTAGGGTCCGACTGGGATGTCGAGGTATGCGAACCGGATGTCTCGCCCTTACAGATACAGGGGCCGCAGGCACTCGAAGTTATGCAAAAGATTTGCGACGACGATCTCGCCGGGATGAAAAACTACAGCTGTATCATCAGCGAAGTGGCCGGCAAGGCCGCGGTGGTATCGCGCACTGGCTGGAGCGGGGGTCCGGGCTTCGAGGTCTATCCGCTTGGCGATGACGGTGCCATGAATCTTTGGCAGGCGATACTACAGGCCGGCGATGAATACGGTATCAAGGTTACCGGCCCGATCATCAACCGTGCTATCGAACGCGGCGTTACCGACACCTGTTACCACGGAAACTCGGGCATGAATGCGCTGGAAGACCTCGGTGCCCGCTTCGTCGACCTCGATGGCGACGTCGATTACATCGGTAAGCAGGCGCTGCTAGAGATCAGCAAGCAAGGCGTCCAGCGTCGTTCGGTCGGGCTTATATTCGACGCGCAGGTACCACGCCTGGAATGGTACTGGGATGCCATCGATGCGCATGGCAGGCCGGGGCTGGTACGTTGGGCAACCTACTCATTTGCCCTGGAGAAATACATCGGCATTGGCCTCG
>JBLHOA010000221.1:0-5224 GCA_047622345.1 Gammaproteobacteria bacterium
TAACGCTGTACCGGGGTAACTACTCTGCTTTTGAACTTCAACGTGCCGAGAAGCTAGCCCAACAACAAGCCGGCTACGAGAAGCAGCAACATTCGATCGCTCATATGCAAAGTTTTATCGACCGGTTTAAAGCAAAGGCGACCAAGGCACGGCAGGCACAAAGCCGGATCAAGGCATTGGAGAAAATGCAGCTAATCGCACCCGCGCACATTGACTCGCCTTTCCGGTTTGAGTTTCGCCCGGCTCAATCCTTACCGTCTTCATTGATCAATATTAATAAAGTGTCGACCGGTTACGGGGACAAAAAAATTCTATCGGATATAGAATTTTCTCTTATTCCCGGTGAAAGAATCGGGCTACTGGGACTGAATGGTGCCGGAAAATCGACCTTTATCAAGTTGATTGCCGATATATTGCAACCAACCAGTGGCACCCTGGTGCGTGCCAAAGAGTTAAAAGTGGGTTATTTCGCGCAGCATCAGGTCGAACTACTCGACCTTGATGCAAATGCCTTATTGACCTTGCAGCGGTTTGACGAAACGCTTTCTGAGCGGGAAATCCGTACCTATCTGGGCGGTTATAATTTCAGCGCTGACAAGGTTTTGCAGCCGGTGGGTTCTTTTTCGGGGGGCGAGAAAGCGCGCCTCGTACTGGCACTCATTATCTGGCAACGACCTAATTTGCTCCTGCTCGATGAACCGACCAATCACCTGGATCTTGAAATGCGGCTGGCGTTGAACCAGGCACTGCAGGGATTTGATGGCAGTGTCATTCTGGTTTCGCATGACCGACATTTATTACGCAGTGTCTGCGACGATCTGTGGCTGGTTGATTCGGGTAAAATCAATCGATTTGACGATGACATTGATGCCTACCCGGCCTGGTTGGCGTCTCGAAAGGCGAGTGTTGAAACTGGTGACAGTAGTTCGGATCGAGTCGATCCTAAGCAGGCGCGAAAACAACAGAAGTCATTAAACAATCAATTGAAAAAACTGGAAACCGGGATTGCAGGGCTGGAGACCGAGCGAGCAGCGCTCGAAATGGAACTCTCCGACAATGCTATCTATCAGGCCGAAAGCCGGGAAAGCCTTGAACGCGCGCTAAAAAACCAACAGGCCAATGCCGAGCAACTTGAGTTGGCGGAAGAAAAATGGCTGGAAGTAAGCGAGCAGCTTGAAACTTTGGGTCAGGTTTAAATAACCGCTGTTAAGTGCTTTTCAGGAGCGACTAAGATGGCATTCGTTAACAATTCCCCCTAGTGTTTCTATTGCTTTGATCCTGTTTTCATCCCAGGGGAAGCCGCAATTAATGCGTATATAGTTTTTAAACCCCCGCGTGGCTGAAAACAAAATGCCGGGGGTGACGCCAATATTATGCTCGAGCGCCCGATTGAATATATCGATACAGTTACACCCTTTCGGCATTTCAACCCACAGCACGTTACCACCCTGAGGATTCGATATGCAGGTCTCCTTTGGAAAACATTTTGCAATCATGTAGCGACCCTTTTCAACCTGCTCTCGCATCGTCATGCGCAGCCGCACGAGGTGTCGGTCGTATTGTCCGCTGCTAAGAAATTCTGCTACTGCCAGTTGATTGATCGATGATGTAGCGGATGACCAGGCCTGCTTGAACTCCTTAAACTCTTTTTGATAGCGTCCGGCGAGTACCCAGCCGATGCGATATCCCGGTGCTAGAGTCTTGGAAAATGAAGAGCAGCTAAGCACGATATCGTTGAGATCATAGGACTTGGCAGGCCGGGGAGGCTTTTCGCCAAAGTAAAGGTCGCCGTAAACATCGTCTTCGATTAAAGGAATGTCACGTTCGGCGAGCAGATTTACCAACTCCCTTTTTTTATCTTCGGGCATCAGGCAGCCTAAAGGGTTATTAAAATTCGGCGAAGCCAGCACCGCCTTGATGTCCATCGTGTCAAAAGCCTCCTCCAGCGCATCGAGATTCAGGCCGGTGACCGGGTCAGTCTCGATTTCTACGGCAAGCATGCCCATTTTTTCGATCATTCTTAAAACCGCAAAATAGGTCGGAGACTCGACCGCGATAATATCGCCGCGCTTGGCGACCGTGCGTAAACTAATCGATAGTGCCTCGGTAGCGCCTGAAGTAATAATCACATCGTCGGCAGTGACCCGGGTGTAATTCTGGTTGTATTGCAGCGCGATCTGCTCGCGCAGTTTGCGATCACCCGGAGGGAAGATGTATTCCATACTTCTTTGCGGGTGACGGCTGATAATGCTTCGCGTTGCCCGGGTCAGTGACTTGACCGGCATAAACGCCATCGACGGGCTGGCGGTGCCAAAGGAAGTGATTCTAGGATTGTTCGCGTTGTTGAAAATCTCTTCAAATAAATCACCAAAGCGAACCCGTCGCGCCTGACGCGGCGTCGACGCTGACTTGGGAATATCGTTAATTTTATTAAGGGCGTTAATGAAAAAGCCAGACTGGGGTTTTGCATTTAATATGCCCTGGTCTTCGAGGTTAACGTAAGCCTGGGTAATTGTGGCAATACTGACACCCAGTTGCTTGCTCAACTTGCGCAAAGAAGGCGCTTTGTCGCCAGGTTTGAGGTCACCTTTTTCAATCAATTCGGTGATATAACGCGATACTTGATCGTACTTATAGGATTCGGAGCGGGAAACTGTCATGGCCAGGCTTTAACTGTATGGTATCAATTATTTAAAAAGTGTAACTGTTATTGTAACAGTTGCGCCGCTATTATTTCACTATTGCTGATTTGGCAAGAAGATTTAGAACTGGTTTCAGGTTGAAGCCAGAGGGTTGTAAACCCAGTTTGGTTGTAAGCGTTAAAAGTTAAGACCCCCTCCTCCTCCTTAAAGGTTTTGACTATTTAAGCCTCCTGATCGAAAGATCGGGGGGCTTTTTTTTGTCTGCAGGCTTATGCAGCGAGAATTGTACTGATCTCTCGTTCAAAAATCACTTTAAATAATGGGCATAGACTTATATCGAGGTTTCCAGGTTGAAGTTTCCGCTGCCTGAACCAAATGCAGTGACTAAAATCAGGTATGTTCCGGTATTCAGGTTGAAAGAAATCTCAGAATCGGTTCCATCGATACCGCCACCACCGTCGTCGTCAAAGGCTAGTAAGGTGGAATCGCTGCAACCATTCGTGCAGGAGGTTGATACATCCAGCAAATAAAGGATTGTGTCAAAGTCGGTAGAGCGCAGAGTGATCGTCAAAGTACTTTGCGAGTCCACACTGACACGGAATTGATCGAACAAGGCGGTCACATCCTGGCCCAAAGATATATTGTTCCCTGTGCAGTCGCCTCTTTGTAGATCTCCATCAAGAGAGTCGTTTTGATTGATATCAATCACGATTCCGCAAGAAGCTCCCTGTTGAGATCCACTGCCGCTGGTATCAGCACAGTTGGCCAGCAATAGAATAATCGGAACCAGTAAAAAAAGGCGGATACTCGTTATCATTTTCCCTTCCCTTAACAGCAACAATAATTATCTGGATCGATCAACTAAAGCTGACAGTTAGTCGATTTTCCAAATGCCAGCAATCCGGGCTTAAGAGCCGAATTTTAACGGCTGTTAGACTGCCTGTATTTTGATCCAAAAGAAACCCCTGGGCATTATTGCTGTTTTCGGGTCATCACTGGGTTAAATTATTTCATTTCTGAATAAGCTAAATCTGCGGCTACTATAAAAGGTTAACTGTTTTTGAGATACTGGCCGATTCAAGGGGTGCTGTTTATTCTGGAAAGTCAGATTCGAAATGAAGGCACCTGTGGTTTTAACATTTGAAATTTCCGGCCATGGCAGAAATTATGTTAGGTGAAGATATATTGTCGCCTCGTCCCGCCTACCTCAGATACTATTTTTTGATGAGCGCGGTAGTGGTTGCTGGCCTCGATTCAGCAAGCAAATTGTTTATCTGGTGGTATCACCCGGAATTAAAAATCGGCGACCTTGGCGGGTTTGTCCGGTTTCACCTATATCAGAATCAGGGGTTTATGCTGGGGATTGGCAGTTCTCTCGACGAGGAAAGCCGCAGGCTGATACTCCCGGTAATTTCAGGGTTGCTCTTGCTTGGCCTGGTCACTTTGTTGTTTGTTCGTGGGTTTAGCCGGATTTCACTTGCGCTGGCCTGGGGAATGGTAATTGGTGGAGGTTTGGCCAACTTGATCGAACGGTTGCGGCTTGGCGCCGTGACCGATTTTCTGCAATTCGATTTTGGCTGGTTTCAAAGCGGAATTTTCAATTTGGCGGACCTGTTTAATCTGTTCGGCCTTGTTTTTATTGCGTCGATGATTCTGCTGCGAAGCCGCGCAATGTGATATCAATTTTCAATACGATAGCTGCCACTAGTGAGTAAAGGTAATGCCGGGTTTACGCGGTACACTTCGACTTTGTAATCACCGTTGTCAAAACCATTTTCGTCATAAATCCAGATATGGTTACTGTCTCCATCCGAAATCTCGAACTGTTTGAAAAGGATAATGCGCCCAGTCGGCGCATGGTACCACTTGACCAGCACGCGGGTATCGCTGTATGCGCTGGTGTCGAACAGGGCGAAAATGGTTTTATTTGAAGCCGAAAATAACCGACTGTTTTCGCCCAGGGCTATTTTTTTTCTGAAATTGACCTGACCATGAGCTGGTTTTTGGTAACTTTCAGGGGTGATGATGCCATTCATCGCAACTTCGGCGACTCTGTTGACGAAACCTCTCGGATTTTCAAAACTACGTACTATTTCAGCCGAAGCAATAGAATATTTCTCCATCTGTGGTAGCAGGAGTTCCAGAGGAATTATATTTAGTAAGGAATGAAATTCGACCTCCGCCTGTTGGCGTTGTTGCAGGGTCATGTCCACGCGGCGATCTGGGTCAGTAAACAACGGGTATAGCCGGTACAGGCTGGCTATGGCCTCGACCGCACCGACATCGGAGCTATCGGGTTCGCCTGCCATTTGTGGCGTAAAATTTCCGTTACGCGTAAGCAGACTGGCCGAGATTGCAACGGTTGCAACCAATAGCAGTCCTAATACGATTATCAGGCGACGTTTCGCGGGCATCTTCATGCGCTTCCAGGTAAGAAACCGATGGCCAATCTGGATTTGGATTGCAGGTAATGCCTGGAAGCATAAACGGCCTTAATCGGGTAACTAGCAAGGTGTAGCGCGGGATATTTATTCGGTGCAGTTTTTATCATCGATGAATAGTTTACGGCAGGTTCTGGATTG
>JBLHOA010000222.1:0-5219 GCA_047622345.1 Gammaproteobacteria bacterium
GTTGTCGGCGATCAGGCGTGCGCCGTCCATGGTCGACTCTTCATCGGCCGTAGCAACGATGGTAAGCGGCCGTTGCAGTTTACTCAGGTCAAATCGAGTGCTTGCGGTCAATGCCAGCGCAAGAAAACTCTTCATGTCGCAACTGCCCAGGCCATAGATCAAGCCATCGCGTTCGCTCGCTTCGTAGGGATCGCTTTGCCACAGAGAAGGATCGCAGGGGACTGTATCGGTGTGCCCCGATAACACCAGGCCATCGCTGCCGCGACCAGCGCGGGCGATTAAATTAAACTTGGTTCCATTGACGGTTTGAATTTCACAGTCGAAGCCGAGCGGTTCGCACCAGCCGGCAATCAGCTCGATCACCGCTTTGTTACTCATGTCCAGATGCGCGTGACTGCAACTCACCGAGGGCGTGGCGATGAGTTGCGCGATCATTTCGCGCGTATGGGGTATGGGGATCATCGGTGCTTAGTCTTCGGCGACGTCGGTCACAGCACCCTCAGAAGCCGAACTCACCAGCCGGGCGTATTTTGCTAGTACGCCGCGTTTGTAGCGAGGTTTGGGTGCCTTCCAGTCCTTCGCGCGACGTTTCATTTCGGCATCGCTGATTTTGACATTGACCTGACGGGTTTCGGCATCGATGGTGATTTTGTCGCCATTCTTGATTAAGGCGATGGGGCCACCAACCGCCGCTTCTGGAGTAACGTGGCCGACGACAAAGCCGTGCGAACCGCCGGAAAATCGTCCATCGGTGATAAAGGCAACGTCTTTACCGAGACCCTTGCCCATAATCGCCGAGGTCGGGGATAACATTTCACGCATACCTGGGCCACCTTTGGGGCCTTCATAACGCACGACAATAACGTCGCCTTTTTTCACTGTACCGTCGAGAATTTTTTTCAAGGCCTGTTCTTCCGAGGCAAATACACGCGCGATGCCGGTAAAACTCAATCCTTCCTTGCCCGAAATTTTTGCCACCGAACCCTCGGGGGCCAGATTACCACGCAAAATAACCAGATGGCTGTTGGGCTTAATCGGGTCGTTGAGCGCGTGGATGATGTCCTGGCTCTTCGGGTAGGGCTTCACCTTGGCGAGATTTTGCGCCAGCGTTTTACCGGTGACGGTGAGGCAGTCACCGTGCAGCAGGCCGGCGTCGAGCAGCATCTTCATCAAAGGCTGAATGCCGCCTATCTCGATCAAGTCTGACATCATCGCCTTGCCACTGGGGCGCAGGTCGGCGAGAACAGGGACGCGCTTGCCGATTCGGGTAAAATCATCGAGTTTCAGTTTGACCCCAATCGCCGAAGCCATCGCGAGTAGATGCAATACCGCGTTGGTCGACCCCCCGAGCGCAATGACGATAGTAATCGCGTTCTCGAAAGCTTTTTTGGTCATGATGTCGCTCGGACGGATGTTTGCTTTGAGCAGCTCCATTACCGCTTTACCCGCGGCGACACAGTCGTCCGATTTGTCTTTGGAAATGGCCGCCTGCGCCGAGCTGTTCGGCAGGCTCATGCCCATCGCTTCGATCGCCGAGGCCATGGTGTTGGCGGTGTACATGCCGCTGCAAGACCCCGGCCCCGGAATGGCCGTGCATTCGATCTGCTTGAGTTCCCGCTTGCTGATGGTGTTCTGCGCCTGCGCGCCGACCGCTTCAAAAACCGAGACGACATCGGTGCTCTTGCCTTTATGGCAGCCCGGCATGATGGTGCCGCCATAAACAAAAATCGAAGGCCGGTTGAGTCGAGCCATACCCATCATGCAAGCGGGCATGTTCTTGTCACAACCGCCGATGGTGACCAGCGCGTCGAAGCCCTGGCAGCCAGCAACTGCTTCGATCGAGTCGGCGATGACTTCGCGCGACACCAGTGAATATTTCATTCCTTCGGTACCCATCGAAATACCATCGGAGATAGTGATGGTGTTGAATATCACCGCTTTGCCTTTGGCCGCGTTAGCGCCTTCGGCGGCTTTCTCGGCGAGTGTATTTATGTGCATATTGCAGGGCGTTACCATGCTCCAGGTGGACGCGATACCGACCTGTGGTTTCTTGAAGTCAGCATCGTCAAACCCGACCGCGCGCAGCATAGACCGGCTTGGCGCGCGATCGACACCGTCGACAACCTGCGATGAAAATTTACGGGTATTGGTTTTTTTCGTGGCGGATATTTTAGTAGGCATGATAATTCGAGTTGGTTGAAAATGAATCGGACTAGGTTAGGCAATGCCTGTAGCGGATGCAAGCAAATAAATAAGTCGCTTTCATCCCAATTTTTCTAATATTGCCTATACTGTGAACAACATTGACGTTAACAATTTTCCCATGGTCGAAACGGTAGTATTTGTCCTGCTTGCGGCGCTCGCCGGCGCTGCTTTCACTTATTGGTGGCAACGCAAGTCAACGCCTTCGGGCCAGCTGGCAGGACAAGCTTCAAATCATCCCACCCAGTCGAAAGATCAGCTTCATGGCTTGATTGAAGCGACCGTTGGAACCACCGGTGAAACCTATTTTTATGCGCTGGTGCGCGAGTTATCGAAATATCTCGGCACCGATGCCGTATTCCTCGCGGTTTGCGAAGATCCGTCGGAGCAATCATTCCGAACCCTGGCCTACTGGTGCGACGGTGGCTACATGATGAATCAGTCTGTCTCATTGGAGCATAGCCCCGGCGGTGAGGGAGGCAATTTCTGGTATATGGAAAACTCGGCGGGCGACCTGTTCCCGCAATCAACGGTTCTTAATGATCGATTCAAAGCCTCTGGCTTTTTCATGATCAAATTGCAAAATAGTTCCGGTTTGGTGATCGGTGTTTTGGCCAGTCTGCATCGCCAGGCTTTGCAACCGCATAAAAATGAAATTGATGTAATCAAGTTATTCGCCGCGCGCGCCGCGGCTGAACTCGAACGCAAATTGGCGATCGGTGAAACACTGATGGAAAAAGAGCGGGCGCAGATAACCTTGCACTCGATTGGTGACGGGGTAGTGACCACCGACCACGATGGTCGCATCGATTATATGAACCCGGTTGCGGAGTCAATGACCGGCTGGCGCTATCATCAGGCTATGGGTATGTCGATGGAGGCGGTAGTGCATCTCGAGGATGAACAAACGGGCGCAGTTATACCTGATCCTGTAGCCCGCTGTCTGAATGAAAAAAGAGTGATTGCACCGAAAACCGATAATGTTCTTATTTCACGTAATGGCGAACGTTATTCGATTCAGGGTACAGCCGCACCGATGATAAACGCTCAGGGCAATAGCATCGGCGTTGTTCTTGTGTTCAAGGATGTCAGCGATTCGCGAAGAATTCAGAAAATGATGGTGCATCAGGCGACGCACGACCCGCTGACCGGCCTGGTCAATCGATCTGAATTCGAAGACCGTCTGGAAAAGGCGTTAAGCTCGGCCCGCGAATTCGAAAACACTCACGCCTTGTTATACCTCGACCTCGATCAGTTCAAGGTGGTAAACGATTCCGCCGGACACGTCGCCGGGGACGAATTACTGAAGCAGATATCAGCCTTGTTGGCAAATCAATTGCGCGGGCGGGATACGCTAGGGCGGCTGGGCGGGGATGAGTTCAGTGTGTTGCTGAGTAATTGTCCAGTCAATAAAGCAAAGAAGCTGGCCGACATCTTAATCGAGGTGGTTCGTGAGTACCGTTTTATCTGGGACCAGAAATCCTATCAGGTCGGGGTCAGCATCGGCATTGTTCCGATAACGGCCGAGTCCGGTACCCTGGCCCGGGTTATGGATGATGCCGATCAAGCCTGTTATGTTGCCAAAGACCTGGGACGGGGGCGCTCATTTACTCACTGCTCAGAGCGGGGGGCGAATAATCGACCCACCGAAAAACTGCAACACGCCGACCTTCGTGATGCGCTCGCCGAGGAGCGCTTTGTGTTGCTTTATCAGCCGATAGTAAGCCTGGATAACGAAAATACCATCTTGCATACCCGCGCTGAAGTGTTGCTGCGTATGCTCGACAAGAAAGACAATCTGCTCGCGCCGGGTTCGTTTCTTTCTGCGGCCATCCGCTTCGGCCTCATGCCGCAAATCGATCGCTGGGTAATCGAACGGGTATTCAACCGCTATTCACATATTTTTATGCAGAACCCCGATCTGGTGCTGGGGTTGAATTTATCGGCCCCCACCATCGCTGAAGATTCATTGCTGGACTTTATTCTGCAATGCTTTGCAAAATCGGTAGTGCAACCGCATCAGATCTGTTTCGAGTTGTCGGAAAATGCGTTGAACAATAATCTGGCAGCTGCGGGACGGTTAATCAATGAACTACGCGCGATCGGTTGTACTTTCGCCCTCGACGATTTTGGCAGTGGTTTAGCCAGTTTCCAGGGATTGAAAAATCTGAAGCTGGACTTTGTTAAAATTGACGGTAGTTTGATTCGCGACATCGGCTCGGATCCATTAAACCGCTCGATGGTCGAGTCGATTAATTCGATGGCACAGCTGCTCGAATTGAAAACGGTTGCCAAATCTGTCGAAGACGAGTCGACGATGATCGAGTTGAAGAATATCGGTATTGATTATGCGCAGGGCTATCACCTTGGCGGCTTGTCAGCGCTGGAAGAAATAGGTGTGCACCATCACCGCCTGGACATTGCCGAAATAGAAATAAACTAGCACTTTTGAATGGATTAATGTCCGACCCGCTGTGAACGCCTTTCCAGAATGAGGGTATCCCGCCAGTGCCCATCTTTTTGCGCGATGCGTTCACGCATTCCAACTTCTCTGAACCCGTGACTGATATGAAGTTTTCGAGTGGCGCTATTTTCGGGGAATATTGAAGAATATAACGTCCATATTTCTTCTTTTTCAGACGCTTCAATCAGCCTGGTCATTAGGCTCGATCCGATTCCGTTGCCATGCCAGTCGGTGCCAACGTAAATACTGACTTCACAAACGCCGCGATAACAATGTCGGGTCGATACCGCCGCCAGTGTTGCCCAGCCTTGCAATATTCCTTCAACTTCCCAGCCAAGCCGGCAGTATTTTAGATATTTCTGATCCCAGTCTGCCCAGTCCGGGGCGTCGGTTTCAAATGAAGCTTCGCCAGTGTCCAGGCCCTGCTGGTAAATTTTGAGAATTTGGTCGGCATCCTCACTTTTCAAAAGACGAATCATTGGTTTTGTACTTCCGCTGGCTTAATTATAGAGCTGATTGTTGTTAATAAGTGCAAAATTGTCAAAGCGGTTAG
>JBLHOA010000223.1:0-5210 GCA_047622345.1 Gammaproteobacteria bacterium
CGTAGGATTCCGGTGCTCGGCATAACCGGAACCGGGGGCTCGGGCAAGTCATCGATTACCGACGAAATCATTCGTCGCTTTCGTCTTGATCAACAGGATGCTCTGAAGATTGCCATCATTGCGGTCGACCCGACACGGCGCAAAACCGGCGGCTCTCTACTCGGCGACCGCATCCGCATGAACTCGATTAACCACCCCAATATCTATATGCGCTCGATCGCAACCCGCGATTCGATTGGCGAAATTCCCGAAGTGGTGGCCGAGATTATTCAGGCCTGCAAACACTGCGCCTTCGATTTGATTGTCGTAGAAACGCCTGGAATCGGACAGGGCGATGCCGCGATCGTACCCTTGGTGGACTGTTCTTTATATGTGATGACTCCCGAGTTCGGAGCGCAGAGTCAGCTCGAAAAAATCGACATGCTTGATTTTGCTGACTGTGTGGCGATCAATAAATTTGACCGCAATGGTGCCGAAGACGCCTACCGCGATGTTTGCAAACAGGTACAGCGCAACCGCGAAGCCTTCGCCGAGCCGATGGAATCAATGCCGGTATTCGGCACTATCGCGTCGAAATTTAACGACGACGGCACCACCGCCCTTTATCAGAATTTACTTGGAATCCTCAAATCACAGGGACTAGCGACCAGCAGCAGCCAACTACCGCTGGCTAACACCCGGAAATCGACGTCGCGCTCGGTGATTGTTCCCGCCGATCGCGTGCGCTACCTCGCCGAAATTGCCAGCGCGGTGCGCGACTATCACGCCGACTGCGCCAGTCAGGTCGGCATCGCCCGCGAACGCCAGCAATTAACCGAATCGAAACGAATGCTGTTGCAGGCCGAGGCCAGCGATGCCGGGGTCAGCAATGTCGACGCGCTGGATTCCCTGATCCGGCAGCGCGAACAGGGGCTTAGTAGCAACAGCATCGCCCTGCTCGAAGAATGGCCCGAACTCCAGCAGCGCTATAGCGCCGATGAATTTGTGCAGCAGATTCGCGGTCGCGAAATACGCAATAGCTTAAAAAGTGAAACCCTTTCAGGCCTGTCGATTCCAAGAGTCGCTCTGCCCCGCTATCAGGATCACGGTGAATTACTGAAGTGGTTACTGCTGGAAAATCTGCCGGGGCGCTTCCCGTTTACCGCGGGCGTGTTTGCCTTCAAACGCGAAGGCGAAGATCCCACTCGAATGTTTGCCGGTGAAGGCGATGCCTTTCGTACCAACACGCGATTCAAGAAATTGTCTGAACATTCCGCAGCCAAGCGCCTGTCTACCGCTTTCGACTCGGTAACCCTGTACGGCTTTGACCCCGACATTCGTCCAGACATTTACGGTAAAGTTGGAAATTCCGGTGTTTCTATCGCCACCCTCGAAGACATGAAGGCCCTGTATCAGGGTTTCGATCTGTGCCAGCCATCAACATCGGTATCTATGACCATCAACGGCCCCGCACCGATCATACTGGCGATGTACCTGAATACGGCCATGGCCCAGCAATTGGCCAGCTTCGAAGTAAAACAGGGCCGAACCGCAAACCAGACAGAGGCTGAAGAAATACGCAGTTGGACCCTGGAAAACATCCGCGGCACGGTGCAGGCGGATATTCTTAAAGAAGACCAGGGACAGAACACCTGCATCTTTTCCACCGAATTTGCGTTAAAAATGATGGGCGATATTCAGCAGTATTTTGTCGACCACCGCATCCGCAACTTTTATTCGGTATCCATTTCCGGTTACCACATTGCCGAAGCCGGGGCGAACCCGATATCGCAACTCGCCTTTACCCTGGCCAACGGGTTTACCTTTGTCGAGGCCTACCTGGCACGGGGCATGCGAATCGATGAATTTGCACCGAATCTCTCTTTTTTCTTCAGTAACGGCATGGATCCCGAATATACGGTAATGGGTCGGGTTGCCCGGCGAATCTGGGCGACCACGATGCGCAACCGCTACGGCGCCAACGAACGCAGTCAGAAGCTTAAATACCATATTCAGACTTCGGGGCGTTCGCTGCATGCGCAGGAAATGGACTTTAACGATATCCGCACCACCTTGCAGGCGTTAATCGCGGTTTACGACAACTGCAACAGTCTGCATACCAATGCGTTTGACGAAGCGATCACCACTCCGACCGGTGATTCGGTGCGGCGCGCACTGGCCATTCAGTTAATTATTAATAATGAATGGGGATTGAGCAAAAACGAAAACCCGAATCAGGGGTCGTTCGTCATCGACGAATTAACCGATCTGGTCGAAGAGGCCGTGCTAAAGGAATTCGAAAGCATTTCCGAACGCGGCGGTGTGCTCGGTGCGATGGAAACCGGCTACCAGCGTGGCAGAATTCAGGATGAATCGATGCTATACGAGCATCGCAAACACGACGGCTCTCTGCCGATTATCGGCGTTAATACCTTTATCAATCCGAATGGCAACGAAACCTTTGAAATTGAACTGGCGCGCTCAACCGACGACGAAAAGCAAAGCCAGATCAAACGTCTGAATGAATTCAAAGCGGCCCATTTCGACAGCAGTACCGAAGCGCTCGAACGCGTGCAACAGGCGGCCATCAGCGACGGTAATATCTTCGACGAACTGGTCAATGCGGTACAGCACTGCACCCTCGGCGAAATAACCAACGCATTATTCGAAGTCGGCGGCCAGTATCGGAGAAACATGTGACTTCCGCCCCAAGCGGAAGTTATCCTGAAAACGTCAAAGGGGTTATTCAGGATCTTTTAAATGAATTCAAGCTAATGGAAGATTGCGGCTGGGCGAGCCGCGCAGGCGCCGCAATGACAAACTAAAGAAATGATTGAAGTGACGATCCGAACGGAAATCAATTGACCGGTTCGGGGTTATTTTTTCTAAACCGTATTTCTCATGGATGAAACGGTGCGGCGCCGCGGATCTGAGCGCCCATGGATGGGATGGTCCGACATTTCGGCACAGCATGTTTTGAAAACGTAACCCCGAACCAGACCTCGCACTCTCTCCAGATTTATGCAGATAACAATTGCCTGGATGACTCCAACTACATTAAACGATTATCATAGCGCCAATTTTTAGTTATTACATCCTTGAGGAAGCAACATGAGTATCAAAACAGTAGGCGTCGTTGGCGCCGGCACCATGGGTAACGGCATTGCGCAGGTTTGCGCGGCAGCCGGCTATCAAGTCATCATGCAGGACATCAGTGAAGCACAGGTTCAGGCCGGGCTTGCAACCATCGCCGGTAGCTTCGATCGCATGATCAAAAAAGAAAAAATCACCGCCGAAGACAAACAAGCCGCGCTCGCCAATATAAAAACAGCAACTGGTTTTGATGCCCTCGCCCAAGTCGATATCGTCATCGAAGCGGCTACTGAAAACGAAGCGCTCAAACTCAGTATATTTAAGCAGCTGGATGAAACCTGCAAAGCCTCGGCCATTCTCGCGAGTAACACGTCGTCGATATCATTGACTCGCATTGCAGGTGCTACCGAACGCGCCGACCAGGTTATCGGTATGCATTTTATGAATCCGGTTCCAATGATGGCTCTGGTCGAAGTCATCCGCGGGTTGCAATCCAGCGACGCCACCTATCAGCTGGTGCACGAGCTCAGCGTCAGCATTGGCAAGGTGCCGGTGGAAGCTAAAGATGCGCCCGGCTTTGTCGGTAATCGAATTCTGATCCCGATGATCAACGAGGCTATTTTTGTGCTTAACGAAGGGCTTGCCAGTGTCGAAGGTATCGATGAAATTATGAAACTGGGTATGGCCCACCCGATGGGCCCGCTCGCGCTAGCCGATTTGATCGGCCTCGATACCTGCCTGTCGGTAACCAAAGTGCTACACGATGGTTTCGGTGATTCAAAATACCGCCCCTCGCCACTTTTACAACAAATGGTCGACGCCGGTTATCTGGGACGCAAAACTGGACGCGGCTTTTACCGCTACGACGAATAGCCCCATAGAAATTGATTAAGCTGAATCGTTACCTGGGTGTGATATGGCAGGCTCCGATGCCAAAATCGGAAACTTTGCCAATACGCGCTCAGGTATTGATACCGCTTTTTAATCGACTGGTGTAATGTTAACGGCTAATTGATTCGGGATCTAAATTTTTAAAAGCGACAAGCTACAGTATAAATAATTATAAAATTCAAAATCTAATCCAGCATGCAAAGCACTTTATAGGGAGGCACAGATGTTATTTTCATTATGGGAAAAGACTAATAGACCCCAGGTTTGCTTAAACCTGAGCACCTCGCATGCTTATCGACAATTACCATTGAAAACCGGCGTTACTAAGGTAATTAACGCGGTTAAAAGTGATAATTGTTAACCTTTAAATGACTCTTTCACACCAAGACACGGGGCTCGATACTTTTCCAAAGCTGTTGCAAAGCCATGCAAAGTTGCGCCCGACTAAAGTAGCGATGAGGGAGAAAGACCTCGGCATTTGGCAACCCTGGACCTGGTCTGAGGCCGCCGTCGAAATTCAAGCCCTCGCCTGCGGGCTTGCCCGCCTCGGCTTAAAGCAAGGTGAAAAAATCGCCATCATTGGTGACAACCGTCCACGGCTTTACTGGGCGATGACAGCCGCACAAGCACTTGGCGCCATTCCAGTGCCGCTTTATCAGGACTCGGTTGCCGATGAAATGGCCTACGTGCTCGATAATGCCGACGTCAAAATTGCGCTGGTCGAAAACCAGGAACAGGTCGATAAAATTCTTGAAATACAGGCGCGTTGTGCAAGCTTGGAATACATTATTTTCGATGACCTGCGCGGGTTGCGTGATTACAAGCAGGACTATATTTATAGCTATCTGGATATTCAGCAGCAGGGGCGTGAATTTGACCGGGACAACCCCGACTTTTATCAACAAAGTGTAGACGCGGGTTGCGGTAGTGACATTGCAATCATGCTGTATACCTCGGGCACAACGGGTCACCCCAAAGGGGTTGTGCTGACCAATGACAACACCATCATAACGGCGCGAAACGGCATTATCCGTGAAGGCCTTAGCGCCGACGAGGAAGTGCTCGCCTATCTGCCGATGGCCTGGGTGGGTGATAATTTATTTTCCTATGCGCAATCCTATGTTGCCGGCTTTTGCGTCTCCTGCCCGGAAAGTGCGGAGACAGTCGCCAATGACTTGCGTGAAATCGGGCCCAGCTACTATTTTGCACCGCCACGCGTTTACGAAAACATGATCACCCAGGTGATG
>JBLHOA010000224.1:0-5174 GCA_047622345.1 Gammaproteobacteria bacterium
GTACCGAAAACGCCGGAAACGACAAATATCATCAGCGCCAGCGCGATGAATAAAATGAAGGCCGGCAGTTTATTGATCAACTGCGCGCGTGGCGGGCTGGTCGATGAACTGGCGCTCTACGCCGCGTTGTCGAGTGGCCACTTAAAGGGGGCCGCGCTCGATGTATTTGAAGTGGAGCCCGCGCGGGAAAACCCGTTGTTTGAACTGGATAACGTGATCTGCACGCCGCATCTCGGGGCTTCGACCATCGAGGCGCAGGAAAAAGTGGCATTGCAGGTGGCCGAGCAGATCAGCGATTATCTGACCACCGGCGCGGTCAACAATGCGATAAACGCACCCAGTATCAGCGCCGAAGAATCCAGACTGCTGAAGCCCTATCTGTATCTTTCCAAATGCCTGGGGTCCTTCGTCGGTCAGCTGACCCATGACCCGATTAAATCGGTGACCATCACTTACGGGGGGGAGGCCAACAAACTGAATGTAAACCCGCTTAGCAATCAGGTTATTCAATCGATACTCGAACATCACAGTAGTTCTATCAACTCGGTCAACGCCCGCGAAGTTGCCCGCGAGCGCAATATTGATATTATCGAGGCGCACAATGAGGGCCGCGATGAATACCCCTGCCGGATTACCGTCACCGTGGAAACCGAGAGCAAAATACGTGGTATCAGTGGCACGCTTATTCAAAACCGCCCGCGAGTTATCGATGTTAAAGGTATTCCACTGGAATCAAAATTGGGTGAACATATGCTTTATATTACTAACCTGGATACCCCCGGAGTTATCGGTCATATCGGTACCACCGCGGCTGAACGTGGTATCAATATCGCCAATATGCATCTGGGCCGGGACAACGACAAAGGAGAGGCCATGGTTTTACTCGAAATCGATGAGCAAATATCGGGCGAAGATCTGGTTCTATTACGCGGGCTGCCGAATATTCATGACGCGCAATACTTACATTTTCCGGCGTATTAATGATTGAATTGACACCTTTAATGGAACCGGACTGGGTATTTCTGGCTGGTGGCGATCGCGTATTTTCGATTACGCTGGTGTCGAAAGCGCCTTTGCTGGCAGAGGTCAGTATTGCGCATACCTTGCTTGCGAAAGTGACGCGCGTCGATGAAAATTCCTTTTCCGAATCGGCCTACCGGATCAATGTTAATTGCTCAAACGATGCAGCCTGGAGTTTATTTCAGAAACTTCGGGTTGCCTTGCCCGATATTGATATCGCGGTAGCACCGAAAAGGGATAAACCCTACCGCCTGTTGATTTGTGATATGGATATGACCATTGTCGATGCAGAGACTTTAGATGAAGTGGGTCATCTGCTCGGTATCGGTGAGAAAATAGCGACCATTACGCGTAAGGCAATGCGGGGCGAAATTAATTTTCGCCAGGCTTTACGCGAACGCGTCGAGTTACTGGCCGGCCAGCCAGTGAGTTTGTTCGAGCAGGTATTAGCCGAATGCCGTTTGATGCCGGGCGCCGAAAATTTGCTTGAACAAGCTAAGGCGATGGGCATGCATAGTATTCTGGTCAGCGGCGGCTTTGCGCAAATTGCAATGCCGATCGCGCAACGGCTCGGCTTTGACGAAGTTTACTGCAATCAACTCAAGCTCGACGGAGATCGCCTGACCGGGGAGGTTAACGAACCGATGATCAATGCTGAGTACAAGTGCGAGCTGCTCAAGCGCCGCGCACAGGGGCTTTCGATTTCACTGGAGGATTGCTGCGCCATTGGCGATGGTGCTAATGATATTCCGATGATTGAAACGGCGGGGCTAGGCATTGCCTACCATGGTAAGCCTGCGATGCGGGCGGTGACGACCTACCAGATCAACCATACCGACCTGAGCACCGTTATTCGGTTTCTAACGGTGTAAAAACTACGCTCGATCGGTAACTTCTGTTCGGCTTTTTAATCCTCTCTGTGCTTTGCTTGCGCTTGACCCCGGTCAATTCCCCGGGTGTTGATGGCTATACACTGGATTTGTCTTTAAAAATCTGGAGCTTCAAATGAAAACTTTACAAAGCCTACTAGTCATTTCGGCCATACTCGTACTACCTGCCATTCAGGCCAGTGGCGACCTGAGCCGGGCCAATGTGCAAACCGTAGTACTTGAAATGGGAACCCGTGATGGGCGTATGTATTTCGAACCCAACCATTTAACCTTTGAAACCGGGCAGGCCTATAAGATTGTATTGAGAAATGTTGATACCGTTAAACATGAAGTCGAGGCCAGCGAATTTGCAGAGAAAGTTTTTACACGCAAAGTCGAGATTCGCAATGGTAAATATCTGGTCGCCGAAGTCAAGGGTAGTATCAGGGAGATCGAAGTGGGGCCAAAATCAGAAGTAGAATGGTTTGTGGTTCCGGTTCAAACTGGAAAAAAGATGGAAATGGTTTGCGCTTTGCCCGGTCACAAGGAAGCTGGAATGTTTGGTACAGTAACTGTTAATTAATAGTATGACTGCCGGGGTTTATTGCCCCGGTGATCCCTGCCTGAATTAGATAGTGTCAGTCCCCGAATGGCTCGATCTAAACAACCAGCGAACCGAGGTTAATGGCAGGGCGGTTTTCGGTCATTTTTCTCGGTAGGGCTAATGGAAACTTCTACTGCGATACTGCATATCGCGATTATCCTGATAATGGCGCGAGCGCTTGGCGAACTCGGATCATTTTTCGGTGTGTCTGCGGTAATTGGTGAGTTGACCGCCGGGATAATACTCGGGCCGACGATGTTCGGTATTATCGAGGCCGACGGCATGATTCGCATCCTCGCCGAAGTCGGGATTATTCTGCTTCTTTTTGAAATTGGTCTGGAAACCGATATTGGCGATCTGATCAATTCCGGAGTGAAATCGGTAACCGTTGCAGTAACCGGTTTTGTGTTGCCATTCGTACTTTGTTACGCATTGAGTCGCTATTGGTTTGAACTCGATATGCTGGTTTCAATGATGATTGCAGGAACAATGACTGCGACCAGTATCGGCATTACCATGCGTTCGCTTTCCGATCTGGGTCGGCAAAACAGCAAGGAGGGTCAGATAGTGCTGGGTGCCGCGGTGATCGATGATGTGCTCGGCGTTATTTTGCTCGCTATTCTGTTCGACTTTTCGGTCAATGGTGAAGTGGATCCCGTCGGTGCCGGCAAGATTATATTATTTATGGCCGTGTTTTTTCTGATTGCACCGGCACTGGCGAAATCGATCAGTTTTGTCATTCAGCGATTCGAACCCCGCAGTACTCTCCCCGGAATAGTACCGACTACCATTGTTTCGATGGTTTTATTCCTCGCCTGGTTTTCACATTCGATTGGAGTTCCGGAATTACTGGGTGGCTTCGCCACTGGCCTGGCTTTGTCGCGTCGATTCTTTATCCCCTTCGGTGTTGCCTTGCGTGCCGACCCCGAATTTTCTCGCAATGTTAGCAAACAGATGAAACCCATTATCAATTTAATGACCCCGATATTCTTTGTTGCTGTCGGCCTGTCGCTGGATTTTAGTCAAATTGACTGGGGATCGCAGTTTTTCTGGTTTTTTTCGATATCGCTAACGCTGGTGGCGATCGTGTCGAAGATAGGCGGTGCCTTTTTTATTCGCGAGAAACTGGCCAGGAAGCTGGTCATCGGTATGGCCATGGTTCCTCGTGGCGAAGTGGGCCTGGTGTTTGCTGAGGTGGGTCGGACATCGGGACTATTCAATCAGGAAATCTACGCCACAGTGGTTATTGTGATCGCCTATACCACCATTTTCACGCCTTTCTGGTTACGCAGTTACTATCGTCGATTCGGACGGTTTGTTGATGGCTGAGAATTGATTTAGTATCTGCGACAGCAATATCACTTTACTCATATTAAGGAACCTCTTAACCAATCAGAGCTGCCTTAACCGGTTCCAGCGTCAGGAGGGATGTTAATTGTAGAAATATTAAAACTTTATTCAACTTTGAATCTCCGGCTAATGAAACCTAAATCCGCGATGCGGCGTTACAATTTGTGCGTAAAATTAGCGGTTCGAGAAAACCATCGCATGCAACTTAGGCCATTTTTGACGATGCGATTGACGACATTAGAGCAATAATCGATCAAATGCTGGATCGGCTGACGACCAGCGCAGCACCCAGAAATGGTGAATTCGAGGCCCTGAAGTTGCAGCTTAGAATAAGGCCTTATCGGTGATTGACGAGTGCAGAATAATTCGAATTGCAGGCCGGGTTCAAGTGCCTGCGAGGGCAGTTCGAGAAATTTCGATGATTAATTTGAAGCATCAAATAAAAGGGAGATTGTTATGAGTAACGACGTCAAAGCGAGTATTACGGCCTATCCCGACGGACCGCTTGCGGTGAATGGACTGGCTAAATGCAGTAATCGACACGGTAGTGTTGAAACCAAATCAAAAATGGTGCTGTGCCGTTGCGGGGCTTCGGCAAACAAGCCTTATTGCGATGGTAGCCACAAACAAAGCGGTTTTTCCTCGGCAAAGCAGGAAGATCGTGGAGCCGATCAGAAACAGCACTATATCGGTAGCGGTATAACCATCCACGATAATCGCAGCATTTGTGCCCATGCTGGCTATTGTACCGACCAGCTTGCCGCGGTGTTCCGGATGAAGCAGGAACCCTGGATCGACGCCGATGCGGCAACGGTTAATGAGATAGTCAGCACGATTAAAAGTTGTCCTTCGGGTGCGCTCAGCTATTCGCTGCAGCCGGAAGTTGAGGTCGTCGCCGAGACGGGAGCGGCAATTCACATTGCCGAAAACGGTCCCTATGTAGTCAGCGGTGAAATTGATCTGGTTGACATTGACTGGGCCGAAGGTGCTTCGCGTAAGC
Source organism: Gammaproteobacteria bacterium (assembly GCA_047622345.1). Classification (GTDB taxonomy): domain Bacteria; phylum Pseudomonadota; class Gammaproteobacteria. The sequence goes on from JBLHOA010000224.1 coordinate 4,844, forward strand.
AGTTCACGCTGTGTCGTTGTGGAGCTTCAAAGAATAAACCATTTTGCGATGGTAGCCATTGGGATAGCGGTTTTAAGGATGATGAAAATTAAATTCCTTCACCGGGCATATTGCAGATCGGTACTGCAGCATTTCCTGTCGAATTCATCCGGGCTCAATTCCGGGGCTATTTAAATGTCCGATAACGCCGAAGCAGGAATCGCCCGTGTACAGGCGGCGGCTGCGAAATCCCAGGGCGTCGAGGGGGCCGGTTTAGGCAACTATCAAAAGCAAAGTATCGCTTATCTCGATCAACGCATCGTCGTTCTTATACTGGCCATCGCCGTTATTG
>JBLHOA010000225.1:0-5158 GCA_047622345.1 Gammaproteobacteria bacterium
CCTCGATAGAATCGATCGATTCGGCAAAAACCGGTTTTCTGGGTGGTATGGGACTACCTATTCTAGTTTCGTGGCTAGTCGGCGGGGTTGTCGCCGGCGCAATCGCCTGGCTGGTGGGTAAGGTGGCGCTGGGATTGCGGGCCGATTATCTGGCTATAGCAACGCTTGGCATTTCTGAAATCATCATTGCCGTATTGAAAAATGAAGACTGGCTGACCCGCGGCGTGAAGAATGTCACCGGTCTGGAACGACCGGTCCCTTATGAAATCAATTTACAGGCCAGCGACTGGTTTGTTGCGATGATTTACAGGCTGCATCAGAGCGCACTGGAAACCATGAACTCCGTCGAGCAAGCGCAGGCGATGAAGCAATTTGTCATCGACGGTTCGAGCATCTTCGTCAAACTTTGTTACACCGGCCTGTTTGCCAGCGTGCTTATCGTAGTGCTAATGCTCAGCGTAAAAGCGCTGAATTCACCCTGGGGGCGAATGATGCGCGCCATTCGTGACAATGAAATTGCCGCCGGGGCGATGGGTAAAAATGTTACCCGGCGCCATCTTGAAATATTTGTGCTGGGTTCGGCAGTCGTCGGTATCGGCGGCGCCATGCTGACCACGCTGGACGGGCAGTTCACCCCGACTTCGTATCAACCGTTACGCTTTACCTTTTTGATCTGGGTTATGGTCATCGTTGGCGGTTCCGGAAATAATATGGGTTCGGTGCTTGGTGGTTTTTTGATCTGGCTGATCTGGATCGAAGCTGAGCCGGTTGGTGTCTGGTTGATGCAATTTGGCACTAGTGGCATGGATGAAAGTAACGCCCTGCGTCTGCATTTGATCGAAAATGCACAGCACATGCGCTTGTTTTTTATGGGTCTGGTGCTGTTACTGGTGCTGCGCTTCAGTCCGGGGGGTATCCTTCCGGAAGTTGTGAGAAAACGCAGCTAACCGGCAAGGTCACAATCGACGGCGTCACGTAAGGAGTCGATGCTTTCATTATCAGCAAAGTATCGATTGCGCCCTAAATGCCTGGCTTGATAAAGCGCCTGATCGGCTTGTTTGAGCAGAGACTCGCGAGGACAGCGGTGATCTGAACGCCGCGTAGCAGCACCGATAGAACTGGTAACCCTCGTCTTAACAACGTCATAATCGAGTTCAATGTCAGCGATCGCCCTGTGATAATTCCCAGCGATACGCGCAGCGATTGTAGAACCTTCCCTACCTCTGGTCAGGTCGATATGGACTAAATGCCTCAGTTTCTCGTTATCTGCCTGCATCGGTCCCTGTTAGCAAAATTGAACGCTGTCGCTTGAAAGAATTAACCTTCAACTATAGTTGTAGAAGATGTTTTTGCTTTTTATATAGTGAAAGAGTTGGGGCACGCACAAAAAAGCCCGGTTCATTTCTGAACCAGGCTTCCCAGTTTCCTGCTTCGGCTTTAGTGAATCTTAATTGTGTTCCACTTGCCGTTGCCAATTTCCAGTTCCTTGTAGGTGCCGAAAACTTCACCGACCTCGTTGAACTCTACATTGGTTGCGCCTTCATAGTTAACATCACCACCCGCGGCAATGATTTTCAATGCTTTACCCAGTTCACCGGGACCTACTTTCTTACCCGGGGCATTGGCAACCATCATCATCTTCGATTGAATTGCGGCCCGATCTGTTGAACCGGCAGCCTGCATGGCGAGAATGATCAGCGCCGCCGCATCATATGACTCAGGCACAAAAGGACCATCCCCAGCTACGCCGTTGCTCTTAGCGTATTTGACAAATTCATCAGCACCGGAAGCCCCACCAGGCAGCGTCGCGATGGATCCATCCAGACCCGAGCCAAGTGCTGCCAGCAGTGAATCACCTACCATGCCGTCGGCCATCACATAGCTACTGAAAGCATCGGCGTCGATTGATGCCTGAATAATACCTTTCCCGCCTTGATCGACGTAACCAAACACCGCCAGGTGAGATGACCCGGATGCGGACAGGGCGCCAACTTCAGCGGAGTAATCGGCTTTGCCGTCTTCATGCGCGGCAGTAATCGAGATTTTGCCCCCGACTGCCTTAAAGGCTCGGGCAAATGAATCGGCCAGACCTTTACCATAATCATTATTGGTATAGGTAACAGCGACTTCGTCGATGCCACGACTTTGCAGAACGGTCGCCAGCACCTGGCCCTGCCGGGCATCCGATGGCGCGGTGCGAAAGAAAAAGCCTTTGTCATCAATGGTCGATAGCGCAGGGGAAGTCGCCGATGGTGAAACCATAACAACGCCATTGGCAACCGCTACATTGTTTGCGATTGCCGTGGTTACACCCGAACAGTCTGCACCCATGATTGCGACAACGTTATCTGAGGTAATCAGTCGTTCGGCCACCGAAGTTGCCGCAGCAGCATCGATACAGGTTGAATCACCGCGAATACTAACCACTTTATTGCCACCGAGTAAGTTACCCGATTTCGACGCTTCCGACATGGCCAGTTCAGCGCCGGCTGCCATCGCGGGAGTCAGGGATTCGATCGGGCCGGTAAATCCGAGGATCACGCCGATCTTGATGTCTTCGGCCACTACCGGTGCTGACAAAACCAGCAACGAAGTAGCAATTAGTAATTTTTTCATTTCACACTCTCTTTGATATTGTTTTGATTGCACGTCGAAATTAGAATTATTGGTATTAATTTCGCCTCTGGCCGCAAATGTTAGCATTGTTTTTACCCGGCTGCATACGCGGCTAATGAAATTTCGGGTGAAATACCACTGTTATTGCTGGCCTTTCTACAAGAATTCAGGCACTTTTGCCTGCTTTCAAACGACAGATTAATCGGTGCTCCCTGAATCCAGTATGAATCACGATCCCATCCTATCCAGTTGGCGTAAATTCCCAATAAGCCAACAACCCGTTTATCCTGATAGTGCCCAATTAGAGCAGGTAGAGCGTCAGCTTGCAGGCCTGCCTCCTTTAGTATTTGCCCAGGAAATTCGCGACTTGAAATATCAGCTAGCGGGGGTATCACAAGGAAAGGGATTACTGCTGCAGGGGGGCGATTGTGCCGAATCTTTTGCCGAGTTTGGCGCAAACAAAATTCGCGATACCTTCAAGGTGCTGTTACAAATGGCGGTGGTTCTCACTTTCGGCGGCCGCAGGCCGGTGACCAAAATGGCACGTGTGGCCGGACAGTTTGCCAAACCGCGCTCGGCAGATTTCGAACAGCAAAATGGTGTTTCTTTACCCAGCTATCGCGGCGATATCATCAACGGTGCCGAATTCGATATAAACGCCCGAACGCCGGATCCGACACGCATGATCCAGGCCTACAATCAGTCGGCTTCGACCTTGAACTTATTACGTGCGTTTGCGCAAGGCGGGCTCGCCGACCTGCATCAGGTGCATCGCTGGAATATGAGTTTTGTTAAAGCAAACCCGTCGAAGGATCGATATTTACAAATGTCTCGTAATATAGAACAAGCGCTCGATTTCATGGAAGTCTGCGGAGTCACCTCGCAAACCGCGCCTTCGATTCGAGAAACTCAATTGTTTACGTCGCACGAAGCCTTATTGCTGAACTACGAAGAAGCCTTGTCGCGAATCGATTCCTTCACCGGGAAGCGGTATAACTGCTCCGCCCATTTTGTCTGGATCGGTGAGCGTACCCGCCAGCTCGACCATGCTCATATCGAATTTTTCAAAGGCATCGAAAATCCAGTTGGCGTAAAGATTGGTGCGGGAATCACATCGGATGAGTTGCTCCGTCTTATCGAGGCGCTAAACCCGGAAAATGAACCGGGCAGATTGACCTTAATCACTCGTATGGGTGCCGACAAGCTAGGCGACATACTGCCCGGCTTGATTCAAAGCGTCCAACGCGAAGGGAGAAATGTGGTCTGGTCATCGGACCCCATGCACGGCAACACGGTCACATCCAATAGCGGTTATAAAACGCGTCAATTCGATATGATCATGCGTGAGTTAAAACAATTTTTTGCGGTTCATCATGCTGAAGGGAGCTATCCTGGAGGCATTCATCTGGAAATGACCGGTGAGCACGTCACCGAGTGCACCGGAGGTGCCTACCAGATTACTGATGCTGACCTTTCAAGCAAATACCTAAGCAGTTGCGATCCGCGGCTGAATGGTGATCAGGTGCTCGAGCTTGCCTTTTTAATGGCCGATGCCTTGAAGGAGGCTAAGGTAGATTTATCAACCGACAATGACGAACAAATACAGGATTAAAAATGACTGAAACAGCTCCGAGCAAACTCGCACAGGTACTGAAAGCCGGGCACTTCGCGATGACCGCCGAAACCTCCCCGCCCGATTCGGCGTCGGCACAAACGGTGCTTGATCGCGTGTTGTGCCTTAAAGGTGTTGCCGATGCGGTAAATGTCACCGACGGCGCCAGTGCAAGAGTACATATGTCGGCCCTGGCTGCCGCCGCTATCATAGTACGCGCCGACATCGACCCGGTTTTGCAGTTGACCACGCGTGATCGAAATCGACTGGCACTGCAGGGCGATGTGGTCGGTGCCGCAGCGCTTGGCATTCACAATTTTCTCTGCCTTACCGGAGATAAAATGAGCGCCGGCGATCAACCCGAGGCAGCCGAGGTTTTCGAAATGGACAGCGGTGAGCTAATGCGTCAGATGCGCGATATGCGCGATCTTGGTAGCTACCCTTCGGGGCGGGAAATCAAACCAGCCCCTGATCTATTTCTGGGCGCAGCAGAGATGCCCGCCGAACCTGGCCCCGATTGGCCTGCTGCTCGTTTGCAGGCAAAAATTGACAATGGCACTCAGTTTTTTCAAACTCAGTATTGCTTCGATCTTGAAAAAGTGAAGCGCTACTGTCGGGGACTGGTTGACGGCGGCTTTACCGAACAGGCGCATTTTTTGATCGGCATCGGCCCGCTGGCCTCGGCCAAATCGGCCCGTTGGATGAATGAAAACCTGTTTGGCGTGCACGTGCCCGATGCCATCATCGAACGCCTTGAAGGCGCCGATGATCAGAAAGCCGAAGGTCGCGCCATCTGTGCCGAGCTGTTACAGGGCTTTGCCGAAATCGAAGGCTGTGCCGGGGCTCATTTAATGGCGCCGCATCAGGAAGCGGCCTGCGCGCAGGTCATAAAAGAATCGGGATTACTTGAGAAGCGAAGCTGAGCCGCCT
>JBLHOA010000226.1:0-5137 GCA_047622345.1 Gammaproteobacteria bacterium
CCCAGGGAAAACGCCCAACCATTGGCACAGTAGCGTTGATACAAAAAAAAGATACCTCAGCATCCCCATCGTTATCGATGTCGGGGCAAGGCAAGCGGCCAGGCCCTCTATTAGTGGGACTAGTCACGGGGTGATTATAGGCATACTGCAACAGCGCCTGCTTGGCTTCTTTCAATATGCGATCGTTATGCAAAAACCGTTTGTGGTCGACTTCCTTTTTCACTTCCTGGGTAAACCCGGCAATGAGGATGCCACCAAAGGCCATCAACCCGACCACCAGCATGATCAACGCATACCCCGATTGACCTTTGTTGATTGGCGCTTTCATCACTGGTTCTGCACGGCTTCCAGATAAGTTATTTCGATGGTTTCACCGCTGGTGGCGAAATAGTGTTTGCCGTCGGGCGCGGTAATTCTTACCCGGATATCGCCTTCATGGATAATATTAATTTTACTTTTGTCGGCTAGCATTTCGCCGTTTTCGAAAACAGCATCGTTTATCCAGACGCTATGCGCACCGTCACTCGACAGCGTTATCCCCGAAACCTTGTACTGCTGCGATACCGTTTTTTGCTCCGCTGGCTTTACTAGCGCTTCGGGTTCTGCAACAGGCCGGGATTTCACCTCATCACTTTTATAGCGATTCGCATTAATGATCTGACGCTCAGCCGGGGTGGTAAACAGGGTGAACATTTCTGCGCCAGAAGGCGTCGGCAGCACTACAGCTAGCATGGCAACAACCAACATTGCAGAACTAGTCAAGCATTTGAAATGGAGTTTATTATTTGGCATCGATAGTCACCCAGCGTATTTGGCAATTTGCCGCTAAATTGGTGCTTTTGGTCGCCAGTTTCTGACCCACTCCACCGCTGCGATTGATGACACAACTGTCGACCGTGAACAGGTTCTTGATCGACATGCGCAGCCCTTCAAACAAGGCAAATAAGTCTTCCTCATGCAACAAACCCATATTCAATTCCATTGCCGAGCTTTGTACCAAAACACCGCGTTTCACCTTAAACTCTGGACGAACAAAATCTTCCTGCGGGCTTAAATTATAAGTCAGTTTCGGAAACTGCAGAACTTCATTGGTTGCGTCCAGGCTCTCGACCCAGCTCAGACGGCGCTCCAGTCCCACGAGGCCGGAAAACTTATACCCGATATACAAAGTTCGATACTGGTCGAGCAAATCGATATCATTGACAATGTTTTTATACTTCTGGTGGGTCAAGCGCAAGGCAGAGACTGATTGCTGGTAGTCTTCATGTTGGAGTTTTTCAAATTGATAACCTCCGGTCACCAGTGCCGCCGCGATGACAGTGGCCATCACCAGCCACAAAAGGGGCCTGCGCAAATAATTCCAGTCGATTTTATTCACCCTTGGGCACCTCTCTCACCACGCGAAAGGCGAGCTCTGCACTCTCTGATTTTTCAGCAGTGCCGGCGCCTACATCACCTCTAAGCTGATTGTCGGACTCAATATCAAGCGGCCGCTTTAAGATTTCTACTGAAAAATACTTCCCCGACTCGGTCATCGCTTTTTCGAGGTCATCGACCGCACTTAAGGCATATCTGAAGTTTCCGTCAAACTCAAGAAACTCCCCTTCAACCACTGCGATTTCAAAAAATCCTTTTTGGGGTTTCGGTTTATTGGGGTCAACCTTCTCACCGCGCTTACGTTTTGCTTCCAGCCTTGTCGTCTTGCCCCAGCTTACATTTTTAATGTTCTCGCTTGCCGAGTTATTCGAAACAAACCATTCGATTTTTTTGACCCGGATATCTGAAAATAAACTGATGTCAGCACTAATTAAGCCAAGCATCTCTTCAGGGTCTACAAGATAATTTTTCTGGATAATACCGACAGTTTGAACGATGTTTTGCATCGTCGTCGTAGAAGTAGTCGAATCGATATTACTTTCACTGAGCTGATTGTACTTGGCCTTATATTTTTGCTCGATCAACTGAGACTCTGATACCGTGCTGCTGTACAACCAGCCTTTAATACCGTTAGTCATAGCAATTCCCAGGCCAACTGCGACTAGCGCAATGCTGATGAATTTGAGCGCCATCCCTAGTTTATAATGATGGAAATAGCGGCGTTCTTGCGAGCGGGCATAGTGGTTTACGCCACGTAGCTTAGTAGCAAAGTGACAGTAAAGACCCGAACTAAAATCCTGTTCATCTGGAATTTTAATTTTTTCTTTTTCTAACAGGTCATTTATTTCATGGATTTTTATCGAAAAGTAATTGTCATTTTCGGTGCGCAATTTTAATTTTTCAAAATGGCGTTTGTTGGTCAGAATATGTACCGAAACATTTTCGGTGCGTTCGACGATTCGTTGGCTGATCAAATAGCGTTGTGTAGATTCAATATCGCGCAAAACGTCATGGGCATATTCACTCTGATAAAAGCTGGCGATCGGCACCAGGCGACTAAGCACCAGCTTACCGTCGACGAAAACCGATTGACGCAGGTTGCTCGGAACCTGCTGGCTAACCAGAATAACCGCCTTACTTTCCGACCCCAGACCTTTCACAAAGGCTTCGGATAGCAGTGGTAAACTTATAATTCCGGACAGAGGCGTTCGCGTTTTACCGACTATATCGAGCCATGGCTCCAGCAGGAGCTGATTGGTCAAGCCAATCAGCAATAATTTTTCTTCTTTGCGCTTTTTCTTTTCCACCGACTGGGAAATGGCGAACTTGTATTCGGAGTTTCTGAAATACTTCGTATAGTTCCGTTGCAGAATCGCCTTACGGTCCGAGCCACGCAACAATGGAATTTTAATTTGACGGAATTCTTCTTCGATCAAATCAACCAGTAACCGAACCGGCTCATTCCTGAATGAGAGTAAATAAGAACTGAATAAATCCAGGCCCTGCTCATCGGGTTCAAAGTAAACACTGCTGGTTAGCTGATGGCCGGACCATTCCTGTGCGACCATTCTATAACCGGTGAAATATAGGATTCTTTTCATAACTATCCCGCTAAAAATCTATCGTGGCGATAGTGTCGTAAATGGGGCCGAGCACAGATAGCGCTAGCCACAGAACAATAATGCCTATAGTGGCCATCATAGAGGTTTGCAAAATCGGTTCCATTTTTTCGATACTGTCGTTGATATCCCTGTCGAAAAAGTAACTGACATTTTTAAGCGATCGATCCATCTGTCCACTCGCTTCACCGACGCGCAACATGCGCACCACCAGGGGCGGGAAAATACCGATGTTTTTAAAACTTTCGCTGATGCTACTGCCTTCCGATATCTGCTGCCAGGCACGTGAAATACCATCCTCAAGCACCGCATTGCTTACTACGGCCTTACTTAGATTGATCGCATCCAGCACAGTGATGCCGGAAGCGAACATGAGTGCAAAATATCGGGTGAAACGCGAGATTTTAATTTTTTCATTAACCGGTCCGATAACCCACAACCTCAGCATAAGTCCGTCGAGTCGAAATCGCGCCTTGCTGCTGGTGGCATAGTAATATTTCAAGGTCATAGTTACGACAACCGGCGTAGCCAATACTACGTACCAGTAGTTAACTAAAAAATCTGAAGTTGCCATTAGCGCCCGGGTCTCGAAAGGTATTTTTCCACCCAGTCCAACAATAGCGTCCATGATATCGGGGACAATAAAAATCATCAAAAACAGGATGACGCCCAACACGAGTGATCCTATCACCGCGGGATAGGTCATAATTTTCTTCGCCTTGGAAAGTAGTTCATCCTGCCATTTCAAGGTTTCAGTAATATCGACCAGCACTTCACTCATTTTGCCGCTTCGTTCACCAACCCGAATCAGGCTGACAAACACTTCATCAAATATTTTGGGGTAGAGACCCAGCGCCTGTGAAAATGAATTACCACCTTCGATGGCTTCGATTACGCCGGTAACTATATCGCGGAAGGTCGGGTTTTCTTCACCATCGCGTAAATCAGACAGGCCTTCGAGAATGGGTATTCCGGCACTGGTCAGCTGTTCAAGATAAAAGGAAAAGTTGATCAGGTCGCGTCGTCCGATTTTATTGCGCCCGAAGATATCGGCACCCAGCTCCTTCTGCTTGCAGGTAACAAGGTCCATATCCATTTTTTCAAGCCGCAGCTCGAGATCAGATATGTTACCGGCATCAAGGCTGCCTGAAATAAACTTGCCGCTGGCATCGATCGCCTTGTATTGAAATTGCGGCATCGTCTAGCTCATCTTCTCGGTTAAATCGGCGACTCGAGCAACTTCCTTGATCGAGGTAATACCTTCAATTATATGTCTTACGCCATCATCGGCCAGGGTGAAGAACCCTTGTTTATAGGCTTCGTCTTTAATTTCCTTGGTAGTTGCTCCGTGCGCAAGCAAATCATCGATTTCCGAATTCATTTTTAATATTTCGAGTAAGGCAAGACGCCCCTTGTAACCCGAGTTATCGCAACTGGTACATCCCTTCGCTTTGTAGATTTTATCGGGAACAATTCCCTTGTCGTTGGCCAGAAGCTTCAGCTCCTGCTTATTCGGTGCATAACCCATTTTGCAGTATCTGCATAGTTTCCGGATTAAGCGCTGGGCAATTATACCGATAATATTTCCTGCCATAATTTCGGGATTAATGCCGATGTCACGTAACCGGGGTAGTGCTCCGATTGCCGAATTGGTGTGCAAAGTCGAATAGACCTGGTGACCGGTCATTGCCGCTCGAAACGCCATTTCGGCGGTTTCTTCATCACGAATTTCACCGACCAGAATGACATCGGGGTCCTGGCGCATCAGCGATTTAATACCACTTGCGAAATCCATCCCGGCAGCCTCATTAACCGACGTCTGCCGTATCAATGGAAACGGGTATTCAACCGGGTCTTCCAGTGTCATCACGTTGATCTGTTCGCTGCTGATGTAATTTAATAGCGAGTAAAGCGTTGTCGTCTTGCCGCTACCGGTGGGGCCGGTCACCAGGATGATACCTTCGGGACGCGACATCATGATTTTCAAAAGGCGCAAAGATTCCTTGGGTAACTCGAGCTTTTCCAGCGGGATGACACCTTTTTCACGATCCAGAACACGTAAAACAATATTTTCACCGTGAATCGTGGGTTGCGACGCCACACGAAAATCGATCTGCCGTCCGATAATTGTCCGTGATATG
>JBLHOA010000227.1:0-5134 GCA_047622345.1 Gammaproteobacteria bacterium
TTCCGAATACCCGATGCGTTTGAAACGTCGTGACAAGTCCATCAGAAAACCGGCGACCCGTCCATCGGCGTCTTTTCGCGCCAGCATCAATACCAGGTTTTGATCACGCGATAACTGACTCGCAGCAAGTGCAGGGTAAGTTCTGCCCTGGCCCTGCTCACTCATCTGCGCAATGGGTAGGCGACAGGTCGTGGTTGTCGCAAGTGCAACAGCCGATGAACTATGCAGCTGGCTGGCGCAGCCATCCAGCCCGATGACGTCACCCGGCATATAAAAACCCAATACCTGCTCTTCACCTTCTTCGGTGATCAAATAGGATTTGACCGATCCACATTTGATCACATGTAACTCGCTACCTTGATCACCGGCACGAAACAAATGCTCTCCAGATTTGTAGGGTCGGTTATTGTGGCTAAGCTGTTCCAGTTGACCTTTATCGCTAATCATCTGTTCAGCGAGGCACAGGCCGCGTGAATCACATACCCGGCAATGCGTTGCGTATTTTCCGATACCACCGGTAACCGCAATGTCACTCTGTAAACCACCCACTTTTTCAACCATTGTTGCACTTGCTAATTCCATTAGATCCTCGCTTAGATCAAAATCGATCGGTTAATTGAATTAATCTTCTTGTGCATTAGCATGCAGCTCCGAAGCTAAGTAGACTATCGGGGTTTCCCTGATAATGGCATCGGGTAGAGACAGTGCCCGGGCTTCAGGGAATGCCAACAGGAAATAGTATAATTGAATAAATCAAATACTTATCAATGGCTTATAATTATAATGACGACTGCAGCGCTGTTGGTCGCCGCGGTCTCAATCGCCAGTCTCTACGACACCGCGTTTAACCAGCATCGATTGCGATTGATCGACACGGTAAAAACCCAGGCTGGTTTTATCGAGGCAATAGTGCGCATCGCCAAGCCCCAAAATAATAATTCCCTAGAATCCGGGTTCGAAACTAGCGATATCGAACAGTTGATCAAGTCACAGATTCGATTAGAACAGTTTGGCAAAAGCGGGGAATTCAACCTGTTTCGGATGCTTGACAATACTATCGAATTTGTCATCAGCAAGGGAGCCGACGCGTCTGGAACGCCGCGACCAATCCCCTTTGCCGGAGAATGGGCGGAAGCGATGAAATTGGCCCTGTCCGGAAAATCGGGCACGCTTATCGGCCCCGACTACCGCGGCCGCCAAGTTCTGGCGGCATTCGAACCGGTGCCGGTAGTCGGCATGGGGCTGGTCGCCAAAATCGATATGTCCGAAATACGAGCGCCATTTATCAGGGCTGGCCTGATCGCTCTTGCACTGGCCATACTGGTTATTCTGGTCGCCGCCAGCATTTTCTGGTGGCTTTCCCAGTCGGTAGTGCGCCAGCTGGCACAACAGGCCGAAACATTTCAAACCCTGGTCAATACCGCCCGTGAAGGCATAATTTTAATCGATGAACACAGCAGTATTCAGTTCGTTAACCCGGCCGCAGAAACCCTGTTCGGATATTCGCAGGGTGAGTTAAAAGGCACTAATATCAGTCGACTGACACCGTCGCCGCACCGCGAAGCTCACGATCAATACGTGAAGAATTATCTCGACACCGGGGTTGGAAAAATAATCGGTACCGGGCGCAAGCTGAGTGGCGTGCGCAAAGATGGCAGTCATTTTCCGATGCACCTGTCGATTGGCGACATTAATCTGCAACACACACGGCTATTTGCCGGCGTCATTATGGACCTGAGCGAGCAACAGCAATTACAACGCGAAATCATGGAATTACCGGTGCGCGAACAAAGGCGCATCGGCCAGGAATTACACGATGACCTGGGCCAGCAATTAACCGGCTTGAGTATGATTGCCACCAGCCTGCTTAACAAAGCATCGCGCGCTGAGCACGAGCTGGCCAAACAGCTCGCCCAGGGGATTACCAAAGCACTGTCGCAGGTGCGCGATATTTCCCGCGGCTTGATGCCCGCCGAGATCGGCGTCAACGAATTAGGGGCTGCGCTGGTCAACCTTTGCGATCGTGTCGAACAACAAAGCGGTATTGCGATCAAGATCAACATCAATCCCCGACTGCGTGCACCCGATGATATCGCAGCCATGCATCTCTATCGGTTATGTCAAGAAGCCCTCAACAACGCGGTAAAACACGCCAACGCCAGCCATATCGATATCGATCTGGTGATCGAGGGTGACCACGGCATACTGCGGGTGAGTGACGACGGCGATGGTATTTCAGTATCAAAGGACTCTCCTCCAGGGTTCGGACCAGAGTTGTTGCCGGGGTTGGGCATGCGCATCATGAAATTTCGCAGCGAGCTCTTTAACAGCGAATTTAGCGTCGATTCAAGCGCCGATTCGGGAACCCGGGTTAGCTGTCGTTTTCCACTGCCGAAATTAGACCAGGATTAAGCCATGCCGCGAATATTAATCGTCGATGATCACCCGCTGGTGCGCACCGGGTTTGCGCAATTAATCGGTGATACACCGGACCTTGAAGTCTGTGGCGAGGCTGGTGACATGGCAGAAGGTCTTAAACTGGTCGCTTCGTTAAAACCCGACATCGCAATAATCGACCTATCGCTAGCGGGCGGCAGCGGTCTCGAACTGATCAAACATATCAAGGCGCAGGGACATTCCACGCTGATGTTGGTGGCCTCGATGCACGACGAAATGCTGTACGCGGAGCGGGTTCTTGCCGCTGGCGCGCGGGGTTATATCAATAAGCAGGAAGCACAGGATAAAATAGTGCCGGCGATCCGTCAGGTGCTGAGCGGTAAGGTTTTTCTCAGTGAAAGTATGACCGAACGCCTGCTCATCGACATGGTTAGCGGCACCAGCAATAAACGCGACATTGATGCCTTATCCAATCGTGAACTGGAAATTTTCGATTTGATCGGCCAGGGAATGCCGGCAAGCGAAATCGCGGAACATCTGAATTTAAGTATAAAAACTATCGAAACCCACCAGGCGCACATCAAGAAAAAACTCGGCCTGAACTCCAGTCATGAATTGACCCATCGCGCCATTCGCTGGTTGCTGGAAGAAGGAGGGCAACGAGGTGAGTCAACATTGTGATTGACCTGCATCAATAATGACCAACGCTGCCGCGTTAAGCTGCAATCTGCAATCTGCAAACAATCAAATAATTTGAGGATCTGACTATGTACCAACAAATTTTAGTGCCGATTGATATGGCCCATAAGGAGCGTGCCGCTGCCATGATCGAAGTGGCCCAGGCGCAGCTCGATAAAAACGGAAAGATAACCCTGTTGAATGTGTTCGAGGAGGTTCCTAACTGGGTCGCCTCTTCGCTACCTGCCGACATTCTGAGTAAAACCGAAGCGTCTGCCCACAAGGCTTTGCGTGAGATAGCAGGCGAAAATAATACTTCGATCAACGTTCAGGTGTGTAGTGGACGCCCCTACCAGAGCATATTGAAAGTTGCCGAAGACATCGAAGCAGAACTGATAGTGGTGGCTTCGCATCACCCGGATATCGGCGATTATTTTCTCGGTTCTACCGCCGCCAAGGTAGTACGCCATGCCAATTGCTCGGTCTTTGTACTGCGCTAGTAGTACAAATTTTGATGCTACATCCAGTAACGGAATAGCCGCGAAAACATGGCCAGGCCTTTTAGCAGCCAGGGGTAGCGCTGCCAGTGGTCCAGCGTAATTTCTGTACTTAATTCCAGATCCGTGAGGAATCTTTGCTGCATGCATTGCATGCTTTGCCGACTGGATAACAATGCGTCAAGCTCGAGATCATGGAAAAAGCTGCGATAGTTCAAATTGGTACTGCCGATCAAAACCTGATCGTCGAACAGGATAGTTTTAGAATGGAGCAATCGATTCTGATATTCATAAACGCGAATTCCGGCACCGATTAAATCAAGGTAATAGGTACGACTGATGGCGGGAAACAGGAATACATCCGAGCGCGATGGTACCAGTACCCGTACATCGACTCCTCGCTTTGCGGCAAACTTCAGCCCGTTGAGTAGATTTCTTGACGGGTTGAAATAGGCGTTGGTAATCCAGATCCGGTGTTTCGCTGTTAACAGAAAACCAACCAGCCGCCGGTTCCGATGAAAACGGTCGCGGATAGAATGGTTACTCAGAAACTGACGGGTTCGCGAACGCACCGGGGCCCGTTTACGTTTCCATACCCGATCAAAGTCACTCAATAAATCGGCAATCAAATCGGCAGCCGTTGTGCGCAGACCGGTATCGTGCCAACTATCGCCATCGCTGGAAAGGCGGTTATTAAAATGGGCCGAACTAACATTGAAACTCCCAATCCAGGCGGCGCTTTCATCGATTACGCAAAGTTTACGATGATTACGTTGGTTGATCGCAGCAATCAGGTGGAGTATCTGGCTATACCAGCGCCCTGCGGTTAGCGCATTCCGGTAGGCGGAAAAATCCCAGGGCAGCGGATGAAATATGCGTAATTCACAGTGGCCGGACAATAGTGCTCCGGCGACTAAATTCGCATCCGGGTAGGAACCTATTCCGTCGATTAAAATTCTTATGCGCACGCCGCGTTGCTTTGCTGCCACCAGTGCTTCGATAAACTGCCGACCTATGCGGTCGTAACGAAAGCTGTAGACTTCGAGTAGAATTTCCCGCTCGGCCGCGGCGATATCCTGTAACAAGCCGTTAAAATAATCCTGCGGATCAAAGTACAATCGCTCGGGCCCGGTCGAACAAGCTAGCGCCAATCGGGAAGACTCAGTTCCAGCACTGGTGCTGGAGTCCGATTCGATTTTGCTATTGGAAGGTTCAAGCATTGAGTCAGTTTACCGTATCGAATTAGGAAACTCTGATTAATTCAGAGTGCCCCAACTAGCAACTAGCTAAGCAGCGAAGTCAACTGACCCAGCAGCAGGGCCAGACAGCTAAGCACTCCGAATATTGGCACCCAGAACGGATAAACACGAACGCCAGGCGCCGCTGGCTGTCGCTTTTTAATTACTATTAACGCGCTGTTGACCAGGATAAACACCAGTAACAGGGCAAAACTGGTGGCCGAAGCCAGAGATACCAGTGGCAGAAATAAGGCGAAAGCGATCACCAAAACCACCACGCCTGCAATTGCGATCGCGGGGGTCTGAGTTTTAGAGT
The DNA here is from genome assembly GCA_047622345.1 of Gammaproteobacteria bacterium. Lineage (GTDB taxonomy): Bacteria > Pseudomonadota > Gammaproteobacteria. Next base: position 5,127 of record JBLHOA010000227.1, read on the forward strand.
GCAGCTTA
>JBLHOA010000228.1:0-5128 GCA_047622345.1 Gammaproteobacteria bacterium
TTGATAGTCATCGCGGCGTTTGGGTCGTCGGTGTTAGTTCTGATACTGACCGCCGCGGTGATATACGCTACCAGTGTATTTCGCATCGCGCGAGCACTTGGCCAGGACATCATGGTGCAGGATTTTGTCGAAGCGGCGCAGGCCCGTGGCGAGGGTGTCTGGTGGATTATCAAATCTGAAGTATTGCCCAACGCGGCAATGCCGCTGGCAACAGATTTCGGTTTACGACTCGTATTTGTAGTGCTGTTCATATCCAGTCTGAGTTTCCTCGGCCTTGGTATACAGCCGCCTGCATCCGACTGGGGTAGCATGGTACGCGCTAACTTACAGGGATTGACCTACGGGTCCTACGCGGCAATCTGGCCAGCGATAGCAATCGCCTCCTTCACCATCGCGGTTAATCTTATCGTCGATGATGTTTCTGCCAAATCCGGTGGCAGTCTCGCGAAGAAAATGGTGTAGGCAATGGGGAATAATAATATGGAACGCGAAAAATTATTTGAAGTAAAAGACCTTAGAATCAGTGCCACCAACGATGACGGCGTTGAAATTCCGATTGTCAAAGGTGTTTCATTCGATATCCACAAAGGCGAAGTTGTCGCGCTTATAGGTGAGTCCGGTTCGGGGAAAACAACCATTTCGCTGGCCTCGCTGGCCTATACCAAACCGGGCCTGCATTTTGCTGGTGGTCAGGCCTTGCTCAATGGTGAAGATGTATTAACCATGGCGCCCTTACGTCAGCGTGAAATACGCGGTGCCAATGTCGCCTATCTGGCGCAATCTGCCGCTGCGACCTTTAACCCTGCAATTACCATCGGTGAGCAGGTCACTGAATCGGCTGTATTGCACGGTGTATTAAACCAGGAAGAAGCGACCAAACGCGCAGTTGAGCTTTATCATGCGCTGGAATTACCCGACGCCGATCGAATCGGGTTTCGCTATCCACACCAGGTCTCGGGCGGCCAGTTGCAGCGCTTGATGGCTGCGATGGCTTTATGCGGAAAACCCGACCTGATGGTGCTCGACGAGCCCACTACTGCGCTCGACGTCACCACCCAGATCGAAGTATTAAAAGCTTTCAAAAAAGTAATCAGGGAACAAAATTCGGCCGCGATTTATGTCACCCACGACCTTGCCGTGGTGGCCCAGATTGCCGACCATATTGTGGTGTTATACAGCGGTGAGGTGATGGAACAGGGTACGGTCGATCAAATCATAAATAATCCTCAACACGCCTACACAAAACGTTTGATGGATGCGGTTAGACCAAAACCGGTGGCGGGTATGGGCACCGAAGTCTCAGGTGATCATGATCGCCACATCGACAACATCCAGGTTGAAGACATGACCGCCGGATACGGTGGTATTGTCAACGGTGAACCCATGGTTACCATTTTACGCGATATCAACCTTAGCGTTGAAAATGGCCATGTGGTTGGTGTTATCGGTGAATCGGGTTGCGGTAAATCGACATTGGCTCGGGTTATGGCCGGTATGCTGCCGCCTGCCCGTGGCACGATCAAACTCGACGGTAAAGTACTCGAAGGTGCACTTAATGATCGCAAACTCGATGAGCTGCAAAAAGTGCAATTCGTCTTCCAGATGGCGGATACTGCGTTAAATCCGAAACAGGTGATTGGAGATATCATTGGCCGACCACTGGAATTTTATCATGGTTTAAAAGGCAAGGAAAAACACGCCAAGGTGGCTGAAATTCTCGATCTGGTTGAACTACCGGCAGATTTTGCCAGCCGCTACCCGATGGAGTTATCGGGTGGGCAGAAGCAACGAATCAACATGGCGCGTGCACTAGCAGCCAATCCTGAGGTAATGCTTTGCGACGAAGTTACCTCGGCACTCGACAGTATCGTTGGGGCAAACGTGATTAAGCTGTTAACCGGGCTGCGCGATAAAACCGGTGTCTCGTTTGTCTTTATCAGCCACGATCTCTCCACTGTTGCCTCGTTTGCTGACGAAATTGTCGTTTTATACGCAGGACGCATAGTGGAACAAGGCCCCACAGACGAGGTACTCCGACCACCATTCCACCCTTATACGCGACTACTCATTAGTTCAGTACCGGAGATGCGAATAGGCTGGCTCGAAGACACCATGAAGAAACGCGAAATGGCAGTTGGTATTGCCCGTGGCGTCGAGATTACTGCAATCGGCTGTCCTTTCTATAATCGATGTCCGACGGCGATTGTTGGTACCTGCGATATCAAAGTGCCGCCGATACTGAACTTAAAAGGCGGGCATCAAATTAGTTGTCATTTAACCCTTGAACAGCTCAATGAAACCGAAGCGGATACGCAGAAAATATTGCTCGGTTACGAGGGGCTTGCCAATGGCGATGGTGGCGCTGCAACATCAATCACAGCTAGCAGTATTGATGCAGTCAAAACCAGGTTATAACTAATGAATGATTATCCACGCTTGAAAGAAATGGGTGTTTTAAACCCCCAACAAATCGATAAGTTTGCAGTTTATACAGTAGGCAATACCGATATTCTTCGAATTGTTTATGATCGGAAAAAAGGATCCTTGTTACCGGTCAGCAAGCGCTTTAAATTTGATCAGATCAAAAAATCGGTGATGGTGGATAGTGGTACCCGGCAAACCGGGACAGTATTCGAAAGCCAGCCTGCGTTTCGAGAGTCGCTCAGTGAACTCGAACATCTCAGGGCCGAAAAAGAGCATAGCCAGGATATTTCAGCGCTTATCTTGGAAGAAATAAGATTACTGGAAGAAGATGTGGCGTTGCGTTCGGACTACATTAAATCGCTACTCAGTAAACTGAAATAAATCCAGACTTTAGCCTTTATCCTCGTCATTGCCGTCGCTTTCACCGACCGCTTCATCGTGACTGTACTGCTGTAATCCGTCGACGGCGTAATCGGTGGGACGCGCTGCCGCCGGTGCCGAACGCCGCTGTCGCGCCAGTGGTGTCGCCGAACGACGGGTCATTCGATAAAGTGCAAACAGTGCCAGCAGGGCGTGCACGGCGCCCATTGTCCAGAAAAAGGCATTATTACCGAAATTATCCATTAACAGCGCCGTCATAATCGGCCCGGCGATAGCGCCCAGACCTCCGATTAATACTAGAGCTCCACTGGCTGCTATCATTTGTGTAGGATCGAGCCGGTCGTTGGTATGGGCAATGCAAACTGAATAAAGCGGAAAGGCCAGCCCGCCAAAAATAGCGGTAAATAGAAATAACGAATCCAGCGTTGAATGCATCAGGGGAACGGCAAACGCCGAGAAGGCGGTTAAGAAAGTGACCAATGTCAAAATTATCCGTCGATCGAATCGGTCCGAAAGCGCACCGATCGGCGCCTGCAGTATCACCGTACCGACAACCGCCGAAACCATGAAGTAGGAAATGTTTTTCACATCAAGCCCGATGCGCTGCCCATATACCGGTCCGAGGGCAAAAAATGTTGCAGTGACTAAACCAACACCAAACATCCCAAACATTCCCAGTGGCGATATTTTGATTACTTCAAGCAGGCCTATGCTGACCGCTTCGCGATGAGCAGGCGGCGAACCTGCCGACAATAACAACGGAACCACCGCAATCGAAATTAAAACCGAAGTCAGAATAAATAGCGGGAATTCGGTCGGGCTTCCCAGGTTCAATAATAGTTGCCCGGCTCCGACCCCGATATAGGAAACAATCATATACAGGGATAGTAATTTCCCGCGTGTTTCATTCGTTGCACGGTCATTCAGCCAGCTTTCGGCAACAATATATAACCCGGCGAAACAAAAACCACTGACAAAACGTAACACTAGCCACACGGGGATCTGGATAAAAACAGCGTGGACCAGAATAGAAGCCGAGGCTAATGCCGCAAAAGCAGCAAATACCCGGATGTGACCAACCCGCGCAGTAATTCTGGGTGTTAATATCGAACCCAATAGAAAACCGGTGTAAAAAGCAGACATTACGATACCGGTAACGGTCGCCGAAAAACCTTCCTGATCGGCGCGTACCGCGAGTAGCGTGCCCTGTAAACCATCGCCAAGCATGAGTATGCCGAAGCCGAGAAGTAACGACCAGGAAGACAGCAAAGCTGAACCAAAACTGATGTTATTGCTGTTCAAGAGTTGATTTTCGCTGAGGCTTGTCGAAGGATCGGTTCAAAATAAGTAATACGTTCGAGTAGCACACCGTTATCCGTAGTCAGTACAATTGCAGCACCTTGCAAATCAGTATCGATCAACTCCCACCACTCCCAATCAGTTAAAACGCCTTTGCTATCCTGGCGGGTTTCGTAGCTGAGTCGCCATTGATTGTTACTACCCAGAGCCTCGGTGCGTTGTTTCCAGCGCAACATGTACTCAGGTAGCATCGAGCGATCAATGGGAAGTGGTTCGGCCGGGTCTTCAAAACGAAAATCTACCGCCGTAGCCGCGACCAATAAATCCGGATCCATTTTATACCAGCCTTGCATATACTGTTCACGAAGCTGAATACGTTTGCTTTGATGCATTAAATAATGCCCTGTTGTTTCATCATGTCCAGTTGATCGCGAGTGTAGCCCAATTCGGTTAAAACCGCGTCAGTGTCTTCACCTTGCCTGGCGCAACGAGAATCCAGTTTCGGGCCATCCTCGGCAAAGCGAAACGCCGCGATCGGTGCGGTTAACGGGCTTGATTCAATTCGTCGATGCTGACTGCTCGGCGCGCGCAATAATTGATCGCTAACCAGCATCTCATGCAGATCACGAACCCGCGCCGCAGGCACATCGTGCTGGTTTAATAAAATTTCCCAGTCACTTGCCGACTTTGCAGCAAGGCGGGATTCTATAGCCTGGCGCAACTGCTCGCCATGCGAACTTAACCAGGTTGCGCTTAGCTTCGCTGGCAGTTCAACCAACTCGTGAATGACAAGCGCAGCAAACAATTTGGCATGCTGGCCGGTAGTAAAGGCGCCGATCATGATATCGTCTTCGGCGCATCGAAAAATGGCGTATCCGGGTTTTTCGGTTTGCACATTGCCCGTTCTTGTATCGGTTTTACCGGAGGTAATAGCATTCGCCAATAAGGGTGACATCATCATCAATGCGGCATCGAACATATTGACCTCGATGATCTGCCCCTTTCCCGTCTTGCTTCGTTGGAA
>JBLHOA010000229.1:0-5125 GCA_047622345.1 Gammaproteobacteria bacterium
CTGGATGTCGCCAACATCCAGTTGCATCGCGAGGTGTAGTTCTTCGGCCAATAGCGCGAGGTTGTCCAGTGCCTGCCATTGCGCTGCGCTCACGGTCGGCGCGCCGGCAACGTGCTCGAGCGCTTCGACGTAGGTGCGCGAAAAGTGGCTGCTGAACTGACCCTGGTGGAGAGTCCATACCGGTAATTCGAACCAGTGATGCTCGCCGCCGATTTCCTCACCGATACGACTGCGCGGCAGATTCTCGTAAAGCAGCCGGCATTGATCCGGATAGCGGCGCAGCATTTCATTGTGGACTGCAATCGAACTGGCAATTTTGCTGAGGCCCCCTTCGCGCGCAACCCCGGTGCAGAGCAACCCGACGATATCGCAGCGGTCGGTGTGATAACGCAGTTCGGCGTTCGAAGCGGTTCGCGCACGCGACGATAAAAACCGACCTTCTTTTGCTTCCAGTTGCCCGTAGCGCGCCCCCACATCACCACCTTCCGCCTTGATTTCGCGCAGTATCTGCCCCTGCGGATTCTGAAATACGGGACTACCGATGTGACTGGCGATGCCCATCCAGACCCATTCCAGATCGCTCGCTGACCAACGGTCAATGGGCAGCCCGCGCAATCGCGCAAAGCCACAACCGCGTTCGAGTTCATTGGCAATTCGTAATATTTTTTGTTGCAGCAGCGGAATTTTAAAATTGGCCGCAGTAATCTGGTCAATCGTCTTTAATTGTTTCTTCGCATTTGCCAACGCGACATTGAGCTCATCGATATCGTCGGCATCGACGGCGAATTGCCAGCAGGGATTATCGACCATGTTGCTACCCTGCCAGGCGGCGGGATGGTCGATAATAGCGGGAGCTTTACTATCCGCTGTGGGGGCCATTGTAGGGACGTTTACGGTAGGCATAATAGGCAAGTAAGGATGACAGAAGCATCAATACTGCCGCAATCAGTGCCAGCTTGTCCATACTCGTGCCGAGGTCGATCTGCCAGCCGATGACGATGGGTGAAATCGCGGTGCAAAACACCATCACCGCCGAACCCATCGATTTGATCGCACCCAGATGCCGATTGCCGTACATGTCTGACCAGAATGGTCCGACTACCGTTGAGTAAAATCCAACCGTAATGCCGGTTAAAACGAGGAAGGTGGCGGCACCGGTCAAGCTGGTGGAATTCGCCAGAATTAACAACCCCAGTGCCATCGGCAGCGCCACCAGCGGAGTCATGCGAATGGCACCGAAGCGATCGATAACCCCCCCGATCAACAGTTTGGTTACCACCGATACGATCGCGTATAGCGAAAATAGTGCCGCCCATCCCAATAGCGACCAACCCTTGCTTTCGACCAGATGAACCTGATGAAAAATAAAGCCGGTGAACATCAGCGGCTGCGCCATCAGCCCCGGCATGAACAGGTAAAACCATTTGTCGCGGATCACCTCAGCGCGGGTCCATTGACGTCGGCTATTGCCGTCAACGTTGCCCGAATCCGACGCTAACTGGCGGGTGTAATTTTGATGGCGGTCGGCGTGTTTGCGCAGCAATAGCAGGATCGCCGGGATCATCAGGGCAAGCATGACTAATACCATTACCTGCCAGCTTTGGCGCCAGCCAAACCAGACCAGTAGCAGTACCAGCACCGGTGGCATTATCGCCTCGGCCACTGCATAACCCATTCCGGCGATTGCCGATGCCTTGCCTTTGTCCTTGTCGAGGTAACGTACTACCGCAATAGAACTGGTCAGCGTCATCAAACCCTGACCGAATTGTCGCAGCATAAACAGGCTGAAAAACAGGCCGATTATGCCCTGGCTAAGCGATATCATGCCGCCACCGATAGCCAGCAGGCAGACGATGCACAGCGAAAACTTGCGCAAATCGAGACGATCGATGAGCGAGCCGCTCCAGAACACCACAATTCCGCTGGCCAGGGTAGCGAGCGAGTAAACGGTGGCAAATTGGCCATCGCTGAGATTCAGGTCGGCACGAATTTCACCGCTGAACAGTGAAATCAGAAAGGTCTGGCCCGGTGAAGACCAGAAGGTCATCAGGAAACCGAACAGCAGTAACTGCCATTCGTTACGCAGGAGTTTAATCATTTATGATTCGCTTGATTGGCGCAGAATTAATGCGTCGATTGCGATCGTGCCATTTTCATCGGCGCGCAGCGGGTTGATATCGATTTCGGCGATACAGTCTTTGAACTGATAGGCGAATTGCGAAAGCTGTACGATGGTTTGCACCAGCGATTGACGATCGGCAGCGGGCTGCCCACGCAGGCCGTCGAGTAATTTTGAAATTTTAAGCGAGCTTAGCAGCGCTTCGGCTTCGGCCTGATCAAGCGGACACATCGCTACCGCGCTATCCGCCATCAGTTCCACCATAATGCCGCCAGCGGCGATCATGATAATGGGTCCAAACTGCGCATCATTCACCGTTCCCAGCGCAATCTCGACACCGACACCGACCATTTTTGCTACTAACGCAGCAGGTCCGAGTCGTTGCTTCAAGTCAACATAGTGGTCGCTCAACTGCTTCTCGTTTTGAATGCCGACAAAAACGCCGTTGCAATCACTCTTGTGATTGATGCCGGCCTCGGCAGTTTTTAATACCAATGGATAGCCGAGTGTGACCGCGGCGTCGATCAGTTCATCCTGATTGACAACGATGTGATGTTCGACCACCGGAATTGAAAAGGCTGCGAGTAACTTGAGTGCATCGCTTTCTGCGATGTCCCTGCGCGAAAATGAAAGAATTGTTTCGCGGATAGATTTGCTGCATTCATCCTCGCGGGGTTCGACCGGGCTGTGAATGACCTGTTTTTGCTTGAATTTCTGATAACGAAAAAGATGGCTAAAGGCAAGCAGGGCTGCGTTTGCACCGTTAATCAAGGGAATACCGGCCTCGAAAGCGCGTTTTGACATTTTTGCATTGGCAACATCGGAATAGGTCGAAATCAGCGCCAATGGTTTTTGTGTTTTTTGCTTAACGGCTGCCACGGCTCGAAAAATTGCTTCGTGCAGGTAATAGTCATCGCGAAAAATACTGACAAAAGCGCCGCCCGCGACATTGGGGTCGGCCATCAGTGCATCAATACAGGCCTGAAAGCGTTCTTCGAAACGATGGTGCGAGCCCCAGGCATCGAGCGGATTTTCCGGTTTCAGGCCGGGGTCAAGATGCTTTGCCAGCTCCGCGATAGTTGATGCTTCGATGTTGGCAAATTCGAGACCGATCCGATCCGCGGTGTCAGTGATGAATTCACGCAGTCCACCCGACTCAAAGGCGGCGGCAAATCCACCGCCAGACCCATCGGCAGACCTATCGGTAGCCGCTTCACAGCCGCTTTGCAGAAGCATTAAAGTGGCCGCGAGTTCGTCAAAATCGTTCACCTCGATGACGCCATAACGCTTAAGTAGAGCTCCGAAGGCGGCATGATTACCGGCAATTGCACCGGTATGGGTCAGCGCCATTTCGACCGATCGGGGTGACTTGCCAATTTTTAAAATTACCACTGGAATATTTTTCTGATTCGATTTTTGCAAAGCGGCAATGAACTTCTCCGGGTCACGTACGGTTTCCAGAAATAACGCTACTACGCGGGTGTCGGGTTGTTCCAGGCTCCAGTCGAGGTAGTCGGCAGCGGTGGTCGTCATTTCGTTACCGCTGGAAACGCAGAGGTTGAATCCAAGGCGGCAACCGTTATGCGCCAGCGTTGTAAAAGCGGTTCCGGATTGCGCAATATAGCTGATCCCACCTTTCGCAATGATGTCGGGTTTGGGGAATAATCCAGCGTAGAAATCGATACTGAGATTGTAGAACCCCATGCCGTTCGCGCCGCAAATCTGCATGTCGCCCGCTTTTGCCATGTCGGTAAGGCGTTGACTCAGGTCTGGTGTGCTGTCGGTTTCGAGCACCACCCCCGAATAGATAGTAGCGGCTTTGGCACCATGTTCGATGGCGGCGGCAAGGCTTGTTTCGAGCCGATCGCTGCCGAGCGCAATGATGACCTGTTCGACCTGAATCGGTAACGAAGCCAGGTCGGCATAGCAGGGTAGACCCAGAATGGATTCGTAGCCCGGATTGACCGGGAAAACCTGTCCCCGGAAGTCCGAATTGATCACCATTTCGGCAAGGACCCGGCCCGGGCTGCCTTCACGCTCCGAGGCACCGATCAGGGCAACAGACTGTGGCTGCAATAAACAGTCCAGGCGGTGGCTAGTCATTTTGTTGGAGTCGAGCCTCGCGCCATTTCAACGCGGCCTGCATGCCTTCGTTGCGGAGTATTTCGTTGAATTTTTTGCGCAGGCTGGTTTCCAGGGTTTCAATTTTCACCGAGGTATCGACGCCCATTTTTAAAGCCGCGCCAAGTCCCATAATTTCGTAGGTTTGATTGATCGCCGCTTTCGTCATTCTCACCGAATCGGGGTCCATCAGAGCCACTTCGCGGGCCAGTGCCAGGCCGCGTTGCAAGCCTTCGCCTTCGGCGACCACTTCGTTGACAATACCGATTTGTAAGGCTTCGTCGGCGGGCATTCGGTCCTGTCCGCTGAGTAATATTTTTTTACTGCGCTTCGGATTCGTATACCAGGGTAGTAATAACGCGACGATGCTGCTGCCAAAACGCAGCTCGGGCTCGCCAAACAGGGCGTTGGTTTCGCACACGGTCATGTCGCAGGCCAGCGCCAGTTCGAACCCCCCGGCCAGCACATAGCCGTGAACCACGGCAATAGTGGGCTTGCTCAAGTGCCAGAAACGCATAATAACTTCGAGGTCGTATTCGATTGCGGCACGCCAGTCGGACTCGCCCTGGCGGTTGGCCTCGATGCCCGCCTGCAAATCAAAACCGGAACAAAAGGCACGACCATTACCGTTGACCACTACGGCCAGGATAGCCTCATTCGATTCAATGTGGTCGAGCGCCTGGTTCAGCTCGGCGAGCATCTGCGCATTCATCGCGTTTAACTTATCGGGTCGGTTCAGGCTGATTCGAGCGACCGCTCCCTGCTCAACTAACTCGATAGTTTGGTAAGTCACGTATTTGTCAGGCCAATATAAAGGGGTTGGATTATAGGCAGCTTTGTCGCAAAACGGAACGCGTTTTCCCGGTTTACCGGCCGAAGTCAGCG
>JBLHOA010000230.1:0-5102 GCA_047622345.1 Gammaproteobacteria bacterium
GTCATCTTTGCGCTTGTGTTTATCCCCGATGGGCCTGCATCGACAGTCAGCTCGCCCACCACATAACGCAAGTTTTTTACGGGGTTACTGACCAGGTTGTATTCAACGCTACCCGGTTGCAGCAATATTCTAACTTTTCCGGATAGTCTCGGCGAAGAGTGAAACTGTAATTCGGCATTTGCATCGGCTAGCCCGTCGACGACCAGCTCCGATGGCAACCATGGCTTGATCGTTGCTAGGACGAAATCGCGAGCTGAAATATCTATGTTCCAGTGGTCAGCCAGTTGACTCACTTTGGCGCAAAGCCGGGTGCGGTGCTGGTTTTGCAGGCACAGTGTTTCTAATTCAACAGCGGATGGTGACACCGCAGTTTCGACAGGATCTAACAAGGTCCAGTTACCGTAGTCGGTAGTGTTGATGTCGGCGCGGGTCAACATGCCACGCCAGCCATCCGCTTCCGGTTTACCTTTGAGCTGGATTTTAAAAGCCGAACCCAGGTAGTCGATATCGGCATCTATTCCTTTTGCATCGGCGAGTAAATTTACGCGTTGAATCTGTTTGTCGTTGAAGGTGATTTCTTCGGCGCTAAGATTAATCTGCAACAGATCAGGGTCGATCAGAATTTCAGGGTAGTGCAGCAATTTTATGGTGGCATCACCGTCAACCCGTTCTACTCGATAGCCCGGAACCTGCAAAGCTTCGCCGATAAAACGGGCCGAAATTAACGGTTTATCGCGCGTGCCACCCAATTTTCCGCTGGCGCGGAGTTTGCCCTGACCGTCGGGATATAGTTCGGCCAGGTTCTCGCTTTCGATCGACCATTGCAGGTCCAGGGTATCGCCCAATTGTCCATTGCCGACAATTTTTGTGTTTCCGGAATTGAATTTTATATCCGACATTTCGAGAATTTCGTCGTGCCAGCCTAAACCACCGCTCATCGAAACCGGGTAGCCGCGCAGTTGCCCGTTTAGCTGTTTAATGTCGGCAGTTACGCTGAGTTGTTGATCACGGAGGTTGCCCGAAGAAGTAAATCTTGCATTAATGTTACCTGGCCACTGGGGCAGCATAAGTGCCGGATCGAGTGCCGTAGTATTTGCCTTAATCTGCCAGTTAATGCCCTTAGACCAATCGACCAGTCCACTGGCTGCGAGCTTTCCATGTTCGCTGACAAGGTTCAGGGTTTCGATGCTGATTTCGTTAATAAGCGCAGGAGTGAGGCCCTTTTCAACTTTGAAATTACCCGTAACCGGCCCGAGCATGTCTGTTTTCGCGCGTATTTCTCCATTCACCCTGGCTATGTTCAGGTCCCCGCTGGCATTCAACAATAAACTTCCGGATATCTTTGGGGATGAGGGGGCGAGAATAGCGGTATCAAATGAACTGACATCGATTCGCGTTCGCCATTTGAGTTGATCCAGATAGTCACTGATCTGCAGCGACAATTTGAGTTCAAGCGCACCGCTGATCTGTTGCGTAATCTGAGTAGCACTTAGATCGCCACGAACATCACCTCGTCCACGAGTTTCTGTTGCAGCGAGTAGTGATGTTTTCCAGGTCAACTGCAGGTCATGATTATAGTTTTCGGCAGGGTAAATGTTGCCTTGCAGATTGAGGGTCACTTCCCTGGTTTCCAGCTCTAGTCGATTGATAGCAATTTGATCGAACAGGATCTCAGAGTCGACCGTGATATTACTAATTTCCTGCACCGACTCGCCCTGATGTATCTGCAACTGGGCCAGCGTCATATTGCCCAGTTTTAACTGCAGCGGTAACTGAATTTCGGGTAGTTGGAGCGGGGTGCTTTTATCGCCGCCCTTTTTTGTAGCGGCCAGGGATAACGCGACCGATTCGATTGTGAGTTGCTTGATGTCGACGGTGCCGGCAAGTAAAGCCCAGGGATCCCAGTCAAGATCAAGCCGGGAAATTTCGATAGCCTGTTTATCGTCCCGGTAGAGGATTTTCTCAATCCTGATCGGCCCGATGAGTTTCCCCGAAAGACTGATCAATTGCAGTTCTTCGGGTATATAACCAGCACTCAGTTTGTATAACTGATGCAGGCCGTTCTCGGTAGTAAGCAGCCAGCTGATGAATAAAGTCGGTATCAACAGAATGACCAGCAAGGAGGAAAAAATCCACCGCTTCACAAGTCCGGCCCTATATTTAAATGCAAACGCCATGAAGGATTGTCGGCGCTTATTGAATTAGCGAGGTCGACACGGATCGGACCGACAGGGGATTTCCAGCGCATGCCGAAGCCGGCGCCCGACTCAAGATCTTCGGATAAATCATCGATTGCTTTGCCACGGTCAAAAAATAATGCGGCGCCCCATTTGTCATCAAAATAATGCTCGTATTCAATGCTACCCTGGAGCAGGTATCTGCCGCCGATTACGTCGCCATCACTATCGACCGGGGCGAGGGATTGATAGGGGTATCCGCGAACGCTGTTACCACCACCGCTGAAAAATCGAATCGATGACGGTATCTGGTCAAATTCACGGGTCGATATCGCGCCGGCGGTTCCCCGGGTAATGATGCGGTCGCGTGGGCCCAGCGATGTTATGAATTTGATCGAACTGCGCAGTTGGGTAAACGTGGTATCCGACACGAATTGATCGGAGGCGCCCCGGAAATCGATATCAAAGCGCAGTCCATCGAGCACGTTGATGAAATCATTGCCCCAGATCCGGCTCCAGTTTATCCCTGGAATTAACAGGTTTGAGCTGGCCGGTTCATCGGCCTCGGTAAAGTCTTCGCTTTGGTATTCGAGTGAGACTGCTTCACGCCACTTCCCCCGGCCCTGGCTCAATTTAACCCCGACGGTCCGTTTGGTACTGATACCGTTGTCAAATTTTTCCTGAATTTCGCTGATGCTATAGCTGATCTGGTCGGTACGCGGGTTGAATATCGGTACCCGGTAGGTGGTGAGAAAGCTGTAGCCAATTTCCGACAGGCTGAGGTCGGTGTCGAATTTGTGTCCTCTTTTATTAACCCTGGGTTTATGCCAGCCGAATTTGGCGCGAGCGCCGGTGTCGGTTCCATAGCCCAGCCCCAGATTGTATCGATTCGGTTTTCGCGTCGTTAAGCTGACATGAATCGGCACGATCGCCGAATTATCGGTGGTGGGAATGGGTGATATTTCAATATTCTGAAAATAATCACTATTGGTGAGCGCCTGCTGGAATTCGAGCAGTTGTTCAAAGTAATAGGGTTCGCCGGTACGGAAGGTAACGAAACGCTGCATTAAATCACTGTTCAGAATATCCTGGCTGAGTATTAATTCACCGAAGCGGTAGCGAGTTCCACCGCGATAATCGAGATAAATGCGTGCCTGATAAGCATCGAGATCGACTTCAACGCGGTGGGTGATAAATTGTGCGTCGAAATACCCTCGTTCATTGGCGAGTCTGGCCAGGCTGGTTTTAAAGCTTTCGTAGTCCGAGTGTACGAAATCACCGCCCACTTTCGGGGATTCCTCTCTGAGCAATAATTGAAATTCCGCATCGGCACTCATCTCAGCATCTATTTTGAAATCGAAGATGCCTAGCGGTAAAACCGGCCCCGGGTTTATACGATAGATGGCCTGCCAGCGGCCATCGTCATCCTGCTTGAGCTCCTGTTCCAGCGTTGTCCGGTACAGGCCATAGGGCTGTAATGCCTGTTCAATCTCCTTAGCCGCTGTTTTGTGCAGACGCGTCAGTTGCGATTTGTCGAGCAAGGCGTGCTCTTTTTGTTGTTCGATGCTCAAAAATAAGCGAACGTTGGTTTCCTGTTGCGGGCTGACGCCTAGTATCGATACGGTCAGGTCAATTTTTGCCAGGGCTGGCACAGAAAAACAACCCAGCACAACCAATGGCAGCAAGAGTCGGCTAACAATTGCACTCATGAATGGCTATCTGAAAAATGAGGAGTAATCGGCTGACCTATATCGGGTGGGTTGGTGCCGCGCTATTGTCGGGTAAGACAATTTTTAGTTACGACGATTAATGCAAACGCCTATTTTACGCAAAAACGGTGGAAATTATCAGTACCATCAAAAAAGAAATAGTCTGATTGCCGACTGCCATGTTGCAATCAGACTAATTTACCCGGTTGCTGCTATTTCTTCTTGCCTGCGATGGGTACAGCGGATTGCATGAGCGGTGAGTTGGCAATGGTCATTAGCGAAGCATCATCACATTTAATGGTGGTTTTCACTGAACCGACTATTCCTACAACACCATCAAAATTGTCCATCGAAATATTGGATCTCGCGGCAAACAGATCGCGCGCATAAATTCCTGCGATCAGGTTAGAGGCCAGCTCGCGAGTCCCGAGTCCGACTGATAAGGGCTGTCGCGATACCCACGGCCGCAATCATGATCGAAATGACCGCGTTTAGCAGATCGGTCTGGATTTCCAGCGCGTTATATGAGTAGGGAAATAATGATGGCGAACATGATGGCATGCGCGGCAGTACCTAATTGACTGGCATATTGCACACTAAGGCCTTCGGCACCACTGCGGACCAGGTCACGCAGAAAATTCGCCAGAAACAGACCAATAACGAGGATAACGGCGGCGGCGATTACTTGAGGCAGATTAGAGAACAACTTCGTCTATGGTTGCTGAAACGCGCGGTAGCCCCAGAGATTTGGTGGCGGTGACCAGAAAAGTCAGCAGGATGATCCAGAAACCGATAGCGCCGACGATTTCCGCCGGGCTCAACTCAATTACGGCCCGCTTCAGTGTGCTGATAACACCCACTTTTTTACTGAGGCCGTCAAAACCGAGTTTTTCAAAATCCCTGACAGGACGAAACCAACAAATATGGCGATAAAAAATCCTATCGCCGTAATAAGGAGTCGGCGTCGGCCGATGTCTGTGCCAAAGATTTCGTCCACTGTGCCTACTGGAGGCACGATGATCTGGAGAAACTCAAGCTGAAAAATATTGCCACCTACGACAAATTCATCGCCATCATCGGTTGCGACCTGGTGCGAAAATTAAAGCTAAGGAATGAATCGCATGTCGATTTGATTGCCCGGCTTGACTATGTTGTCTAGCGCTATGTTTTGAATCCTGAACCTGCAGCGGCGCTGGCAGCGATTACCACCCGCAAC
>JBLHOA010000231.1:0-5032 GCA_047622345.1 Gammaproteobacteria bacterium
GTGCTTGAGCGTTCCGGCGAACAGTCTTACCGCGCCCTGCCTGGCGATGATGCTGCCGAGATTAATAACGCTGTCGCTGTCGGACTGCAGGTCAAATTCGATCGAGGCATCGTTCAGGCTGGTGATGGTGATCGATTTGCCGGCGGCCAGAATAACGTTGCCGTTGTCGACTTCGATGACGCCACCGTTTTCAATGTCGGGGGCAATCAGCACCACATTGCCGTTCGGCCCGGCGTGAATATAGCCGTAGTTTTCGATGCCGCCGAAACCGCCGCCTTCAAACTTGAGCTTGCCGTTTAAGAAGTCTTCGTTGGTGATGTTCAGCGTCGAGCCGAAGAAACCGGCGGTGTTGATTTGCGCACCGGCACCGACCATTAACCCGTGCTGGTTGATCAGAAATACGCGACCGTTGGAATTCAAGTTACCGAGGATCTGCGAGGGGTTGTTGCCGACCACGCGGTTGAGCACGGCACTGGCCGCGTTGGGTTGAATGAAATTGGTGGTTTGGCCCTGGCCGATGTTGAAGTTCTGCCAGTTGATGACCGTGTTGTGGCGGTTGGTGACGTTGAGCACATTCGCGCTCGGCTGGGAAAAAGTCGCGCTGCCGTGAATGACCTGCGCTCCGTCTGGGTTGGCATAAACCTCACCTAACCCCAGTAGAGAGGTCAACAACACCAGCAGTTTGGAAACGCGGAAATTCACACCGATCAGCCCCGTCCGACTTTAACTTTGATGATCATCGCACGGTACATTCCAACTGTTCGGAGTCGCCGCCATCTTCTCCTAGCAAGTCGAGTAAGCGCTCGCCCTTGGTGGTAATTTTTGATGGATCGGGTACTTTGTCAAATTTCTGAAACGCAGGGACAAAGGACAATCGAACTGTTTTGCCACCGCCGACCAGACTCGCTTCGCCTGCGCCTAAATTGACCACCTTGCCATCACCACCTTGCACCGCAACGTCACCTTTGCGCACATTGACGTATAGACCGGGTTCAATTTCCGTTGGACTAGACTCGCTGAACAAGCCTTCATCGACAACCACCTTATCAGGCCGCGGTGCACCGTCCATGCTGCGGATATTGACGGGCAGGTCGGGGATTAATTGAGGCAATGAAAAACTATTTTTCAAATAGGCCGATTTTCCATTTTCCAGCAGCATCGTTTTCGTACCCAGTTGCAATTCGATAGCACCGCTCCAAACCTTGGTATACATGCCGTTACCGTCACCCAGAGCAAAGGCCGGTTTGACAAAAAAGTTCAGAAACTTGCCCAGCAAAGTGTCGCCAGCCGGGTCGCGCATCGCGTTAGTGCTGACGCAGGCACCTTCGCAAATCAAATCAAAGCCGGTCCCCCGGATGCCAATGGTCGCCGTGGGAGTACCGATACGGAAGGCGGTACGATTAAGTTTACCGATAGCGCCGGTTACTAGCCGTAGCCCGCCCTGCAAAAAGCTGAGGAAGGAATTATTTTCGTCGGGCTGGTCGGGCTTATATTCGTGTTCCTCGATGCGGAAGGCACTTCTTGGCGACATGGTTACGCGGGTTTTGTCGTTAAAAGCAATCACCGTGAACGACTTGATTCCGGTTTGTATTTGATCGCGCTCGTATACCGCGGCTCCAACGATCAGCGGGCGGCTGGAATCATCATCTTCGGTGGCACTGGCCTTACCTTTTAATACCGCGATACGACCAACCACGCGTGATTCGTTTTGAGATACCCGTCCGGTTGCCTTGTTTTCGGTTGCGCATTCGTCGGCAGCACAGAGCCGCGCATCAAATTCGGTTCCCCGAATTCCAATCGTAGCGACTGAAGTATTAATGCGAAACGCATTCGCATTCGCTTTGCTGATGGCTCCGGTGAGCGCACGGAAACCACCTCGAATTAAACTGAATAGCGCATTTTCACTACCTTTTTTTGTCTCTACATTGTCGATTTTAAAAGTGGTATTGGGGCGCAGGGTCATGCGCGTGCCATCTTTCAGTTTTATCAGGGCAAAGCCGCGACTTCCGGTATTTAAGGTTTCACCATTATGCAGTCCGACCCCCTTGCCAATCATTTTCGGGCCGGCCCCTTCAAGCTGACCGGTGAGCACTCCACGCGAATAGGTTACTTCACCCACTTCGACTGCAGCCATTGCGTTCAGACTAATCCCTGTAACAATCAGTCCGATGAACATTTTTTGCAAAATTTTCATACGGCACCTCAAAATCGATAAACCAGATTCATATGAAGCTTATCGTCTCCATCCTGGTTAATACTGGTATCTAGGCCACCACCTTTTCCAATCACGCCATAATTAAGGGCCAGACTGAGGCTTTCTTTCCAGGACCAGAACATACCGAATCCCGCGGACGACAAATCAAAAGAATTGCCTGCAGTTTCCGCGGTACCCCCATCGTTAAATTCGGTGCTGGCCATATCCACAAATACTGAAAATCGAAGACCATAGGCTTCCCAGGGCGGCATCCACAGCTCAAGCGTTAACTGGTAACCCGAGTCACCGGTAACCGAGCGTTCCTCAAAACCGCGCAGGCTCGATACACCACCAACGCCGTACTGCTCACCGGATATTAATAAATTGCTGGTGTTTTGACCCGATAAGCCGGTGTGTAGCAACCAGGCCTGGGAGATAAGATAGTCGTAGGAGACATTGAACCTTATCGCGGTCCAGCCACTTTCAGCACCGGGTCGATCGGCATCATAATCAGCATCGTCGTCACCAATCTCAAGGATAAGATTTACCCCGCCGCTAAAGCTCGATTTGGGGCTGCGCTTTGAATAGGAATAACCCAGATCAAGGGGCAGACTGGTTACTTTGTAATCAAGTATGTTGAAATCTGATGAGTTGTTAAAAGATTTATGCTGAAACCCGATCGACCACTGATGATTGTAATTACCTTCAGTTAAAATCGGGCGAGTGTATATCGCTCCGATTACCGTGCCCTGCCCTGTTATAGCCAGACCCTGGCCCGCACCAGCGACCCCGGTGATGGAAATCCCATCGATCGCATCGATGCTCGAACCCGCGGTGCCGGCCGAATTAGATTCCGAATCGGAAAATAGAATATCGACGCTGGCGCCGTGGGCATAGAGCGGGAGATGATAATTAAGCCCTATCTGGGTGGTACTATCCGGGTCTTCGGGAGCGGTGGTTAAAGTCGCGGTAATGGCATGATCTTTATTAAACAGGTTTCCATTTTGATAGCCAATAGTAGTTCGGTAGACTTCACTTTGTTTGGACCCGGTATTGTCCAGCGTGGCAAAAAACACCTGCGGGTTACGATCGGTAACCGCCAATATGGCATCGATAGTATCCGACTCCTTCCCTTCCTTGAATCGTAAAACGGTTTTCTTCGATGCATGTTGATTGGCAATTTTTAATGCCCGTGACATTTCCCGGGTATTTGGCGTTTGTCCGACTTTAAGTGCTGGCAACGAGTTTTTGATATTGTCCGCATCAAAAAACTGATTACCTTCGACCTCAATAGCGCCGATTGCAAAGCGAACTATCTTAAATTGAATGGTGCCCGAGATCAGGTCTTGCGGTGGCAGGATAACGCGGTGAAAACTGAAGCCTGACTTTATAATTTCCTGCCCCAGCGCATCGGCCGCGGCGGAAAGCCCTTCTAGTCCGTACTGCTCGCCCACATAGGGCAATAGAACAGTATAGGCACTCTGGCCAATCGGGT
Source organism: Gammaproteobacteria bacterium (assembly GCA_047622345.1). Classification (GTDB taxonomy): domain Bacteria; phylum Pseudomonadota; class Gammaproteobacteria. The sequence continues at coordinate 3,690 of JBLHOA010000231.1, forward strand.
TTTCCCCGATAATTTCATATTTGTCGACGGTAAAACGGATATCTTCGAGCGTTTCCTGCGCCCCCACCCCTATGGGAAGTATCCATACCGTTACAAACATTACTAATACATTCCTTATAGTTAGCATCGTTTTATTTGTTATTGGTTACTTATGTCAAGTGACCGAGAATACCGCTTAGTGGTGGTGGAGTCACATATTTATTGGGAAAAAATAGAGCTGGCGCACACTATTCGAATTTGTCAGGTTAAATTCTCGCTCGCTTTTTGCATCAACTCTCGCCTGAACCAGGGGTTATTATTGATCGCCTGCATGCCCAAATCGCACAATCCGCTAATTAATTTATGGTCGCTGCCATACATCCACTTCAATGCCGAAAAACTGCTCATCGCCATCCAGGTTTCGCTTTTTCGGCGGCGTTGATAGCGGCGCAACTGCTTTATCCCGCTGATATCCGGCGCCGACCGGGTTAGCTCAGCAAGCACTTCTACGTCACTAAACCCCAGGTTAAGACCCTGACCCGCCAGAGGATGCACGCTATGAGCAGCATCACCGATTAAAAGTACCGAATTTTTCAACCAGGTTTCGCAACTATGCCAGCCGAGCGCAAAGCTGGCCCGGTCACTGGAGCTAACTACGCGCCCCAAACTGAATTCGAACGCTGCACCGAGTCGATTACAAAATTCAGCAGCATCTAACTGCATTAACTCGACGGCAAACTCATCGTCACAGGACCAGACAATCGAGCTCTGCCCGTTGGCCAGGGGCAGAAAAGCCAAGGGCCCGGTGCTTAAAAATCGCTGCCTGGCAGTGAAGTCATGGCAGTTTTCGGTGGTAACATTCGCCACAATCGCAGTTTGCCGGTAATCACCCGCATCGACTTCGATGCCCGCCAACGATCGGGTCCGTGAAAAGCGACCATCCGCCGCAATAACCAACTGCACTTGCAGTAATCGTCCCGACTCTAGCTGCAGGGCGACGCAATCCTGCTGCTTTTCAAGCCCGGCCAGGCTATCCGGTCGAAACCAGGTTATTCCCTGTTCGTTGTCACAAAGCTTTAGCAGAGCCCGGTGAATTTGCCGGTTTTCGACAATGGCACCAAGCTCGCTCCGCGCGAGTTCAATTGCGTCGAATTCGATCCGGGCATCGCCCTGCTGGTGCCAGATTTTCATTTGCTGATAGGGGCAAACCCGTGTCGAATCGACCTTTGCCCAAACACCGAGTTGCTCCAGATAGCGCTGCGAGCGCGGTGTAATAGCCGACACGCGCAAATCGTATTCAGCGCTTTCATCAACGCCCCGGGCTGTCTCAGGCGAAGCTTCTATTAACGCTACGCTTCGTCCTT
>JBLHOA010000232.1:0-5009 GCA_047622345.1 Gammaproteobacteria bacterium
CGCTCCGCCGTTGGCATGCGGGTCGTTGCCGGCGATTAGGAGCTGGCCTTCGCTCGGTTTTTCGATCATCGTCGCCAGGCGTGCCAGGGTCGACTTGCCGCAGCCCGATTCACCAACAATGGCCAGGGTCTTGCCCGATTCGAGTGCAAAGCTTGCACCGTCAAGGGCCTTTAAGGTGACCGGCTTGGCAAAGAGCCCATCGCCTTTTACCGGGTAATACCGCTTCAGCCCCAGACCTTCGATTGCCGCCGTCATTGCGCAGCCCCGTCATTTTCAATCGGGTGGAAACAGCGCAGTGCGCGCGCGTCGTCACGCACCAATGGTGGAACGCTTGCGCAACAGTCGTCTTCGACAAATTTACAACGAGGCGAAAACAGACAGCCTTCGGGACGATCTCCTGCACCCGGCACTACACCTTCGATAGTCGGCAGGCGCGGCAGATGCAGGGAGCGTTCGGGTAAGGCATTTAACAGTGCATGGGTATAGGGGTGGCGGGGCGATTCAAACAGGTCGTCGACGTCCTGCTGTTCGACTTGCTGACCGGCGTACATGACAGTTACTTTTTTGGCGGTCTCGGCGACCACGCCCATATCGTGCGTAATCAACACCAGCGCCATGCCCTGTTTGTTTTGCAAATCAACGAGCAGGTCGATTATTTGCGCCTGAATGGTAACGTCAAGAGCGGTGGTCGGTTCATCGGCAATCAATAGTTTCGGGTTGCAGGCGATGGCCATGGCGATCATGACGCGTTGGCTCATGCCCCCGGACAATTGATGCGGGAAAGCTTTCAGTCGTTCCTCCGGTGCCGGAATGCCAACCAGATCGAGCAGTTCGATACAGCGTTGGCGGCGCTCATTACGGTTCATGCCCAGGTGTTCTTTCAGGGTTTCACCTATCTGATAGCCAACGCTAAAACAGGGATTCAGACTACTCATCGGTTCCTGAAATATCATCGCAATGTCTTCACCGATGATTTTTCGTCGGGCCCTGTTGGACATGGTCATTAAATCAAGCCCAGCAAATTCCATCCTGTCGGCACTGACCTTCGCTGTCCACGGCAGTAGTCCCATGACAGCGAGCATAGAAACCGATTTACCCGACCCCGATTCGCCGACGATGGCGAGAATGTTATCTTCGTCGACGCTCAGATCGACGCCGTCGACCGCACGAAAGGTTCCGCTCACGGTTTGAAATTCTACCGACAGATTGCGGATTTCGAGCAGGCTCATGATCGTTTCATCTTGGGATCGAGGGCGTCGCGAAGCCCGTCGCCCATTAAGTTGATCGCCAGCACTGCGAGCAGAATCGCCAGCCCCGGAAAGGTTACCGTCCAGGGAGCGGATAGCATCAGGTCGCGGTTTTCGGCGATCAGCGTGCCCCATTCGGGTGTCGGGGGTTGCGCACCCATACCGAGAAAGCCGAGCGCGGCGGTATCCAGAATGGCCGTAGAAAAACTCAATGTTGCCTGTACGATCAGCGGTGCCATGCAATTCGGCAGGATGGTAATAAACATAATGCGTAAGGGCCCGGCGCCGACCACTTTGCTGGCGATAACGTATTCCTTTGCACTTTCAATAATGTAGGAAGATCGGGTCAGGCGCACAAAATGCGGCAGGTAGGTAATCGAAATGGCGATCATCGCGTTGAGCAGCCCCGGACCCAGTATTGCCACCAGAACCAGCGCCATGAGCAGCCCGGGAACCGACATGATGGTATCCATAACCCGCATAATTGCGGTGTCGATCCAGCCGCGGAAATAACCGGCGATAACGCCGATGAAGATACCGATACTCAGGCATAGAATGACGACCATGCCGCCCGCCACCAGTGATAATCGAGTGCCGTAAATAATCCGCGACAGCATGTCGCGCCCAGCATAGTCAGTGCCGAACAGAAAATTACATTTCTCTGCACCCCAGGTGGGAGGTTGTTCGAGGCACTCACGAAATTGTTCGGTAGGGTCATGCGGCGCAATAAAGTCGGCACCCAGTGCCATTAAAGTTATGCCTAAGAGGAAGGCGAGGCCAACTACCGCGGTCTTGCTTTCCGAAAAATAAAACCAGAATTCGATCAGATTGCGTCGCCATAACGGGGTACTGTTATCCGGCGCTGTAATCGTGTTACTGCCCTGCATACTCATGACCCGGTATGCATGATTCGAGGGTTGATCAAACCATAGAGCAAATCAACGATGAGATTGACCGACATGATTACCATGGCGATTAATACCAGTCCGCCCTGGACCGCGTAATAATCACGACTGAATACGGAAAAGATGATCCACTTGCCGATGCCGGGCCAGCTGAAGATGGTTTCAGTGAGTATGGCCCCTGCCATCAGGGTGCCTACCTGCAATCCGATTACGGTGATCACCGTAATCATGGCATTGCGTAAGGCATGAATTCCGTAGACGCGAAATGGAGATAAACCTTTTGCTCTGGCGGTGCGCACGTAATCTTCACTGAGTACTTCGAGCATCGCCGAGCGGGTTTGCCGTGCGATGATAGCCAGTGGAATGGTGCCGAGGACGATAGTCGGTAAAACCATATGGTGAAGCGCAGACAGAAAGGCGCCTTCTTCGTCGCTAAACAAGCTATCGATCAATAAAAAGCCGGTTAAGGGTTCAACATCGAACATAAATGAAATGCGACCCGAGATCGGGGTCAATCCCCAGGTGCCGCTGAACAGGATAATCAGTAACAACCCCCACCAGAAAATGGGCATCGAATAGCCGACCAGCGATAGGCCCATAATGCCCTGGTCATAAAAGGTGCCGCGTTTAACCGCAGCAAATATTCCAATCGGAACACCAATAATGATAGCCAGAAACATCGCGGAAACGCCGAGTTCGATGGTTGCTGGAAAGAGTTCGAGAAATTCGTCGAGTATCGGCCGGTTGGTTAATACTGAAGTGCCGAAATCGCCGTGCAACAGATTCCAGACATAATCAAAATATTGTTCCCAGACGGGTTTGTCGAGGCCGAGTTTTTCCATCATTTGCGCATGACGCTCGGGCGACATGTCGCGTTCACCGGCCAGTGCCGCTACCGGGTCGCCGGGTAGCATTCGTATAAAGCCGAAAGAAACCAGCGTGACCCCGAAAAATATCGGCACCAGCAGGGCTAAACGATTGAGTATGAAAGAAAACATATCAGGTTATTCAGATAAAAAAGGCGCGGGGTTTTACCCCCACGCCTTTAGATACACTTTTTAAGTGGTTAACTTACTGCAGGTCCACATACTTGAAAATGTGGCTACCCAGCGGATGAATCTTGAAGTTTTTCACTTCTTTGCGAACCGGACGGAATTGAACCGAGTGCGCAATAGTGAACCAGGGAGCTTCCTGCTTGAAAATAACCTGAGCCTTTTTATAGAGCTTAGTGCGTTCGGCCTGGTCAGAGGTTTGCTTCGCAGCACGGAGCAGTCCGTCAAATTCTTCGTTACACCAGCGTGCAACATTTGACTTTGCCGCGGCACAACCCAGCAGTACGAACAGGAAGTTATCGGGATCACCATTATCGCCGGTCCAGCCTAACAGTGCTGTTTCATGCTCGCCGGCACGAATACGTTCACGGTATTCACCCCATTCGAAAGACTTGATTTCAGCGGTTACTCCGATCTTGGCCCAGTCAGCCTGAATGAGTTCCGCCATGCGGCGAGCATTCGGGTTGTAGGGACGTTGAACAGGCATCGCCCAGATATCAGTTTTCAGGTTTTTAACGCCTTCCAGTTCGAGCAGCTTACGTGCGGTATCGGGATCGTATTTGTAATCGGCGATATCGTTGTTGTAAGACCACATGGTCGGAGGAATCGGGTTTTTCGCGGCTGAACCTGCGCCTTTGAAGACGATGTCAAGAATCGCCTGCTTGTCGATCGCCATGCTCAAAGCCTGTCGAACCGTGCGGCTGTTAAACGGGGCTTTTTGCGTGTTGAAGCCAAGATAACCAACGTTTAAACCTTCCTGGCTGAGCAGGTTGATGTTGGGGTCTTTTTCCATTGCGGCCAGATCGGCAGCGTTGGGGTAAGGCATGATATGACATTCACCGGCCTTCAGCTTCTGGTAACGGACCGTAGCATCGGTAGTGATGGCATAAATCAGCTTGTCGATCTTAGGCTTGCCTTCCCAGTAATTGGCGAAACCATTGTAGCGAATCACCGAGTCTTTCTTGTAGGATACAAACTCAAAAGGACCGGTGCCGATTGGGGCGTTGTCGACGACTTCTTTGGTGCCGGCTGCGGCCATCTTATCGGCGTATTCGGCCGAAAGAATCGAGGCAAAGTCCATTGCCAGATTAGAGATAAAAGGCGCATCGGGGGCATTCAAAGTGAAGCGCACGGTGTAGTCGTCAACCTTGTCGATCGACTTCAGTGCGGCACCCATGTCCATCCAGCCGAAATAAAGGTACTTGCCGCCGGAAACACTGTTATACGGGTGGCTTTCTTTCCACTGGCGGTTAAAGCTGAACAGGACGTCGTCGGCATTAAAATCGCGCGTCGGGGTAAAGTGTTCGTTGGAGTGCCATTTGACACCGCGACGAAGGTTGAAAGTGTAAACCGTACCATCGGCGGAAACGTCCCATGATTTCGCCAGACCGGGAACAACCTTGGTGGTACCTGGTTCAAATTCGGCTAAGCGGTTATAAATCGGTTGCGCGGATGCATCAAAATCGGTGCCGGCCGAGTGCAGGCTGGGGTTAAATCCACCGGGGCTGCCTTCGGAACAGAAAACCAGCGTTTTAGCAGCAAAAGAGGTTGATGTAACCACCGCCAGCGAGATCATCAAGGATGCGCTGATCAATGTTTTCTTCATGAGAATTACTCCTTTAATTATTTTTGATGGTGTTGATTATTGTGTCGGTATTTACGGTTGCCAATCAGCAGATCAAGCACTGATCGCGAGTTAAGCTACGCCCGGCCCGAACGATTGTCAAGGTTGGCGGAATAGGGTGGATAACTTCGGTCCAGTGGTTCTCGCTGTCACTCACTGTTTCTATAAATTGAAGTGATGG
>JBLHOA010000233.1:0-4984 GCA_047622345.1 Gammaproteobacteria bacterium
CATGCTCGAAAAAACCGGTCTACTCGGCATGATCGGTAAGGCCGAGCGCGGCCCCACCGCAATTGAAGCCATCAAAGACCACCAGTCGGTGTACCTGATGGCGGTCGGCGGTGCCGCCTATCTGGTTGCGCAGGCAATCAAGGCAGCCGAGGTTGTCGCTTTCCCTGAACTCGGCATGGAAGCGATTTACGAATTCGATCTGGAGGATATGCCGGTGACCGTCGCGGTTGATCATACCGGTGAATCGATCCATCAAACCGGACCGAAAATCTGGGCCGGTAAAATCAGCCGACAGGAAGTTGTGTTTGATTTGTGAGGGTTCGTTGGCTGGGTGAAGTTCAGTTTTACTCAGATTCAGGCTTTCCAGTAGATCGAATGCTAGCCCAGGTTGAAGATCGTAAAACACGCACAAGTACATCCATGTAGCTCCTCTCAGGCATCCCTGCCTTCGAAGGTTTTACGATCTTCAACCTGAGCTAGCTACCTATCAGCGATGCCCACTGCGAAAACTGCTTAGCGAAAAAAAAGAACTAGGTATTGTACGTCTCGATTAGATTGTCGGATGATTCAAGAACCCTGGCGAAAATTTCGATTATCGAATTTGAATTCACCAACTGGATCAGTCGCCAGTGGGTAATCTAGTTTGTGTTTATCCGGGCCTGGCTAAAACGGCCAGTAGAACCTTTCTGGCGCCAATCTTAATCCTTGACCACTCGTGCAAGCGCCCAGACTTCGACGAATTCGACACCGCCACGGTGTAACACTTTAGTGATTTCATTCACCGTCGAGCCGGTGGTGACGATGTCGTCGACCACGGCAACGTGGCGATAGGTTTGCTTTGGTTGGTAGTGGAAGGCCTTGAGGATATTTTTTTCGCGTTCGGCGGCGCTTAAGCCTGACTGACTGCTGGTCGCTCGGTTACGCTGCAAAGCATTGTGGTCGACGGGAATGTCGAGTTGGGTCGACCATTGGCGCGCGATTTCGAGCGCCTGATTGTAGCCGCGATCGAGCAGGCGCTCGCGGTGCAGTGGAACCGGCATCAACACCTCGGGTCGGGGGCCTTGCGCGTTAAAATACTCGATGCTGTGATTGCACAGACTGCGGCTGACGTGGCTTGCTTCGTTAAATTTGAACTGAATTAAATAGTCGCGCAGTAATCCATTGTACTCAAAGGGCGCGGTCATGCTCTGCCAGCGTGGTGGGTTTAGCAGGCAGCGTGGGCAAATCTCTTTTTTGTCGGGGCAGGGCAATGCGCAAGCGCGGCAGGGGTTGTCGACCCGGGTTAAACGACGGTCGCAATGCGCACAAAACGATTGCGTATGGTCGATTTCGCAGCCACAGGCCTGGCAAATGCCCGCTGAAAAAGCCTGCGCGAAAAATTGTTTGATACGGTTAGCTAAACGTCTTCCTGACATTGACTATTCCCTGTCTTGCAATAGACTTGGCGTTCTATTTGATTGCGGCCCGATATCCCATGACCGATTTAGTTCAACCCGTCCGACACGACTGGACGCTGAAGGAAATTAAAGCGCTTTTTGACCTGACTTTCAATGATTTGTTGTTTCAGGCGCAAACCACCCATCGGCAGAATTTTGATCCGAATGCTGTTCAGATCAGTACCTTGCTGAGTATTAAAACCGGTGCCTGCCCCGAAGATTGTTCGTATTGCCCGCAAAGCGCCAAATACGATACCGGGCTTGAGCGCGAGCGTCTGCTACCCATCGAAGAGGTTCGCGCGGCGGCGGTGAAAGCCAAGCAAAATGGTGCCAGCCGGTTCTGCATGGGTGCGGCCTGGCGTAATCCGACCGATAAAAACCTCGATAAGGTTATCGAAATGATCAGCGTAGTCAAGGAACTGGGCATGGAGTCCTGCGTTACCCTCGGTATGTTGACGCGCAACCAGACCAAAAAACTGAAAGGCGCAGGGCTCGATTACTACAACCATAATCTTGATACCTCGCCCGAATACTATAAAGAGATAATTACCACTCGAACCTATCAGGACCGTCTCGATACGCTGGAAAACGTGCGTTCCGAAGATATCAATGTCTGCTGCGGCGGCATCGTCGGCATGGGTGAAACCGATAAAGATCGTGCGGCTTTGTTACAACAGCTGGCCAATCTGCCCGAACACCCGCAAAGCGTACCGATCAACCTGCTGGTGCAGGTGGAGAATACGCCGCTATACGGCAGCGAAGTACTCGATCCGATCGAATTTGCCCGCACCATTGCGGTGGCACGCATTATGATGCCGGAATCGGTGGTTCGCCTTTCCGCGGGGCGTACCGATATGACCGAAGAAATGCAGGCGCTTTGTTTTCTAGCTGGGGCCAATTCCATTTTCTACGGTGAAGTGCTGTTAACCACGCCGAACCCGGATGAAAACACCGACATGGCACTATTTGAAAAGCTTGGTATTGTCGCCAACGGTGAACAAAACGCGCAAAGTAGCAATGCTAACGCCGCAGCCTGATCGATCCTGATCGGCAATAGTAATCCCCCGCGGTATTGGCGTCGATGATCGAAGAACTCCAGGCGCAATTAGCAGAACAGCGTGAAGCTGGCCGTTACCGGCAGCGACGTTTGATCGGCAGTGCGCAGGGGGTTAACACCGTCATCGATGGGCGCGAGGTCATTTCATTCTGTAGCAATGACTACCTCGGCCTGGCCAACCACCCCGAGATCAAACAGGCTTTTGTCGACGCGGTCGGCGAATACGGGGTTGGCAGCGGGGCAGCGCATTTAATCAACGGGCACAGCCAGCTGCACGAAGACTGCGAGCAGCGCCTGGCAACATTCACCGGCCGTAGTCGCGCATTGCTGTTTTCCACCGGGTACATGGCCAATCTTGCCGTGGCATCAGCCCTGCTCGGGCGTTCCGACTGTATTATTCACGACAAACTCAACCATGCCTCGCTAATCGACAGCGCAAGGCTCAGTGGTGCGCGTTCGCTGCGCTATCGACACAATGATCTTGCTCAGCTGAGCTCAATTTTAGGCGCGCAGGATGACGCGCATCGTAAATTGATTATGACCGATGCCGTGTTCAGCATGGACGGCGACTGCGCCGACATCACTGCGATCAGCAAATTGGCAAAACAGCACAATGCCTGGACCATGGTCGACGATGCGCACGGCTTCGGCGTGCTCGGTGACCGCGGCGCCGGTTTGCTCGAACAACTCGGGCTGGGGGAAGAAGAAGTTCCGATCTTAATGGCGACCCTGGGAAAGGCGGTCGGAACCGCGGGGGCTTTTATTGCCGGAAGCGAAGCCCTGATCGAAACCTTGATCCAGCGCGCGCGACCCTATATTTACACCACGGCAGCGCCACCGGCGCTTGCCGCTGCGACCATAAAAAGTATCGATATTGTTGAACAGGAAAGCTGGCGGCGCGATAAATTGATCGAGTTAATCGTTTATTTTCGGCAGAAAATGGCTGCCCTGGATTTGACATTGATGCCATCGCAAACCCCTATCCAGCCCGTTTTGATCGGGGATAATGAGCAGACATTGCGCCTTAGTGCGGGGCTGTTCGAACGCGGCCTGCACGTCACCGCAATTCGACCGCCGACGGTAGCCGAAAGTAGCGCTCGCCTGCGAATTACGCTAAGCGCCAATCATCAGCACGAGCACATCGACGCCCTGGTGGAGGCCCTGGGGGAGTTGTTATAACCTTGTACCGCTTGCGTGGACTACAATTTAGACGCCCAGATTGCCAGTTTGTGTTGCATCGATTTTTGTGAAATCTGGTCTTCCGGTATCGGCTGAATAACTTTGTCGTGCACCAGCAGGCGATAAATATACTGAATTTTTTCCTGCGCCGAGTCGGTCGCCTCGAATTCGACAACGCCACGGCCTTCGCCGTATTTGATACCTTCGGCAATCGCCTTCTTCAGCATTTCCTTTTCGTTTTTCAGTTTCTTCATGCATGTCCCCGCTGCTGAGCAACTCAGTGTATGCCTTGAACGAGGCATATTCCAGCGCATTGAAATTACTGAAATTACGCTGCAGGATAACGCCGCAGCGATTAAACTATCAAACTGCCTCGAAACTCCGTTAACCTGAGCAAAGTAAATTTAATGTACCCGTTTATCCAGTTGGCAATCACCCTGTACCGGGCAAGACGCCGCCCGCCTATCGAAGTCGAAGAATCCAGTGAACTGCAATTACGTGCCGGGTTCACCGACATCGATATGTTTATGGAGTTGAACCATGGGCGCTACTTTACCTGTATGGAACTGGGTCGTTGGGACCATGCGCAACGGGTTGGATTTGTCGCCTTGATGAAAAAAAAGAAATGGGGTATTTCGGTCGGTGGGGCCAGCATTCGTTTCCGCCGGCGCATTCCGGCATTCAGTAAATTCACCTTGAGCACGCAACTGTTGTGCCACGATGGACGCTGGTTTTATTTTCTGCAGGAAACGCGTCAACAGGGAAAAATCTGCTCCTCGGCACTGGTCAAAGCGGGAGCGGTGAGCAAAACCGGTCTAGTGACCGCGATAGATGTCTGCCGCGAAATGGGGCGTGAAGGCTGGGGCGAGGAAATGCCCGGCTGGGTCAGTTCGTGGATCAAGGCCGAAGGTGAAAGACCCTGGCCGAGCGAATAGTTGTTTCGTGGCAAAGGCGTTGGCTATTCCGGGCAAAGCGCCTGATTTAGTAAAACGCTGAATAAACCAGCCGACAAGCGAACCCGCCTTGATACACTTTAACGGCGCTTGCCGAGCAAATGTGACAGGTATTTCGCGAATCCGATGTATATGCGCAGATCGGTGGTGATGAGTTTGCGGCTTTAGTGGGGAGTAACGACGATTCAACAGTAGAGCATGTGCTCGGCCGTTTTGCCGAAACCATCAAAAACTATAATCAGCAGGCAAAACGGGGGTACGACATCAAATATAGTTTTGGATATGAACCTTATTCACCCGAGGCTAACCCGTCAATCGAAGATTTGTTAAAAGCGGCCGATGAAAAAATGTATAAAATG
>JBLHOA010000234.1:0-4958 GCA_047622345.1 Gammaproteobacteria bacterium
GCAAGGCGGATTTTCCTAAGAAGGCCTGAGCGTAGGAATAGTACGCGATGGTCTCGCAGAAATATCCAACGCGGCAGATGGGGCGCGCAGTAGGCGAGAGCCGCCGGTTCAATTCTCCTGCCACAGCAGTCGTAACCCGAGCAGAATTAATATCGCCGCCGGAAAACGCCTTTCGACCCAGATGCTGAAACGCCCGCGCGTGCGCGACACGCCGCTGGCTACCAGCGCGGCAATACTGCCATTGACGATCACCCCGGTCAGCAGAAACACCGAGCCCAACACGATCGAAACAAGCAAACCCGGGTTTTCGACCTGGTTAAGAAACTGGGGAATAAAAGCAACAAAGAACAACGCGATTTTGGGATTGAGCGCGTCGACAATCGCGCCGCGTCGAAAGCTGTACCAGAGGTCGGAGCGGCCTTTTAATGCTTCGGCACGGGCCTCTTGCCTCGGACTACGCAATAAATCGACGCCCAGATAAATCAGATAGACGGCACCAGCGTACTGAATCAGGGTAAACGCAAGCGGTGAAGCCTGAAGCAACGCGGCAACGCCGGTTGCGGCGAGCAGGACGTGGATAAATGCACCGCAGGCCATCCCCAGTACCGCCATTATGCCGGCTTTGAAGCCATAAGATGCGGTGATCGAAGTCACCAGCAACACCGAAGGACCCGGTGAAAGGTTGACTGCGAGGCAGGCGCTGATTAACAGTAAAATCGATTCCAGGGACACTAGGCCGAACCGGTTACCACCGCTCTTGCGTTAATAAACGCGCTTACCGAGCGCTCGATATCGGCCTTGCTGGTGACCCAGGAGCAGACGCTGATACGGATCACCGGGCGTTCCTGCCACTGCGTGCCGCCCACCCAGCATTCACCGTCCTGCTGGATTTGTTCGATGGTTGCGGCGGTTATCGCATCGTCCTTGCAGGCAACCAGAATTTGATTGAAAACAACCTCATTGAGAATTTCAAAGTCCGCGTCGGCTAGCGCAGTGGCAAATTGCTGTGCGCGCAAATGCAACCCATAAACCAGCTCGTCGACGCCTTCCCGGCCCAGATATTTCAACGCCGCCCACAGTTCGACAATGCGCGCGCGCCGTGACATTTCCGGGGTGTAAAGCATGCCATCGCGCTGGTTGTTTTCGGAGTGATCACTATAGGTGATATAGGCACCGGTGGCCTGTAGGGCCTGCACCAGCGCATCGCGGTCGCGACACAGGACGATGCCGCAGTCGTAAGGGGTGTTCAGGGTTTTATGCGCGTCGGCGGACCAGGAGTCGGCTAGTACCATCGACTGTGTCAGTGCTGAAAATTTGGGTGAGGCCGCGGCCCAAAGGCCGAAAGCACCGTCGACATGGACCCAGGCGCCGGCGTCGTTCGCTTTTCTCACCAGCCGCTCAAAATCATCGAAGGCACCCGAATTCACATTGCCCGCCTGCAAAAGTAAAATCGTGGTTGCATCGAGCTCGGGAACCTTGTTAGCGTCGATGCGACCTTCGGCGTCAGCATCGACCCATTCGACCCTGTCGCTGCCAAAACCGAGCAGGGCGATCGCCTTGGTTACGGTGCCATGCGCCTGCCGACTGGCGACGACGCGTATCGCTGGTGCACCGTGATAACCCTGGCGATTGATGTCCCAGCCCTGGCGTTGGAAGAGGCGGAAACGCGCCGCGGCGATGCCGGCAAAAATAGCCATCGACGAGCCGCTGACAAACCCGGCGACGGTTTCTTCGGGCAACCCGAGCAGCTCGCGAATCCAGCCTTCGGTGACTTGTTCCAGCCGCGAAGCAATCGGCGACGACAGATACAGCGGTGTATTTTGATCCCAGAAATCGCTCAGCCAGCGTACGGCCAGCGCCGCCGGGATGGCACCACCATTGACCAGCCCGAAATAGCGTCCACCGGTTTGCGCCAGGGTGGCGGGTGAGCCGTATTGATCGAGCAGCTGCACAATCTCATCGGCATGGCCCGACTGTTGCGGCAATGGTTCGTCGAACTGTGCCAAATCGGTAATTGCTTCCGGGCTGGGGAAAACCTTGCGCTGCTGTATGCCATCGGCGTAGCGATAGGCGGCTTCCTGAGCCGTGTCAAAAACGGATTTCAACTGCATTTCAGCGCGCATTCGGCTGCGGATATCGTGGCTCATGAAGTACCTGCCTGTAGAATTTTCTGTACCAGTATTTTAACTTCGGGAAGCAACTCGAGTTCAAACCAGGGGTTTAATTTCAACCAGCGGTTATTTCTCGGGCTCGGGTGCGGCAATGGTATCAGATGGGGCCAGAATTTCGGCCAGTCTTTTACCAGTTCGGTGAGCGTCTGGCCGTTTTTTCCCTTGCTGGTTTTTCCGAGGTGAAACTGCTGCGCGTACTGACCGAGCACCAGAGTGAGTTCAATGTTTTCAAGTTTTTCGAGGAGCAGTTGGCGCCAGTTCGCGGCGCACTCGGGTCGAGGTGGTAAATCGCCCGATGCACTGGTACCCGGGTAACAAAACCCCATCGGCAGAATGGCAATTTTGTCGGCGTCGTAGAAAACCTCGCTATCGATACCGAGCCAGTCGCGCAGCCGCTTGCCGCTGGCATCGTCGAAGGGAATACCCGACTGGTGCACCTTGCTCCCCGGCGCCTGCCCGGCGATCAGGATTCTCGATTGTGGCGAGCATTGTAATACCGGTCGCGGCCCTTCGGGCAGGTCCTGCTCGCAGACGCGACAGGCGCGAACGTCGCGTAATAGTTCGGTAAACGAAGCCATCAATATCCCTTGATCGAGTAGATGGATTAGCCGTGACAATACTGGCAATCCCGGTCGGATTCCAGTCCTGCGTATGTTCCTTCACAATCGGTATGCGCCCTACGTTTACTACTGCAGTCATTGCGGCCCGTGGGCCGCAATCTTATAGAGCGATGGTAAGTTGCAAGATCCCGGATCAGGTCCGGATGACGATCCAGGGTGGTCCGGGATGATGTGTCAGGCTTATAGATAGTACGCGATGGTCTCGAAGAAAAATTCAACTGACGCCGTAGGTGCAGCGATAGTAAAGTTTAGTCCCTCCGTCCCCTTTTTGGTTATTGCACCCCAGGGTTACTACTGCCGTCATTGCGGCCCGCGAGCCGCAATCTTTATGAGGTTCTGAACTGCAGAAGACCCCGGATCAAGTCCCACTGCTGTCCGGAATAACGCGGTGTTGGTCCGGGATGACGGGAATGCGGCGGCCCTGATAAACGGTGATTGCGGCACCTGCGCCGCGCGCCCAACCGCAATCACCCTACACAACCGTCATTACGCCCTGCGTGCTATTGGCGGATTCAAACGCGCAATGAGGGTCACATTATCAATAAATATTGCATTTAAACAGGTTCCATCGATGGGCCTAATCACTATAATGACTGGCTGAATAGTCTGCCCCGAATCGTGCCCGGAAAACTCTGCCCGGTCAGTATCAGCGCAGTATTTTTTCGCAACCGAGAGAACATCACTATGAATGCCCCAATTAGTAACAGCGCACTTCTGGAAAAAGATCAGGAACACATGATTCACCCGCTGCACCAAAACGCCGGCCATGCTAACGCCAAGGTCTGGGTGAAAGGTGAAGGGGCGTATTTAATCGATGCCGACGGCAATCGATATATCGACGGGTTATCGAGCCTGTGGAACGTGAATTTCGGCCACGGTTGTCAGCCTCTGGCTGACGCAGCGGCAAAACAGATGGAGCAACTTGCCTATTGCTCGAGCTATACCGGTAGCACCAGCCCGCCGGCGATCGAACTGGCCGACAAGCTCGCCGAAATCTGCTACCCACAAATCAATAATTTCTATTTCACCTCGGGCGGCGGCGAATCCACCGACAGTAATTTTAAACTGGCGCGGTATTACTGGAAAGCCAAGGGTAAGCCCGAAAAAACCAAAGTAATCAGTCGCATGCTCGGCTATCACGGCGTTACCTTCGCCGCCATGTGCGCCACCGGTATGCCCGCCTACTGGGCTTCGTTTGAGCCGCGTATTCCCGGCTTCAGCCACATTCCTGCGCCCGACCCCTATCATTACCCGAAGCCTGCCGATGGCACTTCGATCGGTATCGCCGCGGCGAATGAACTGGAAACCGAAATTCTGAAACAAGGCGCCGATACCGTGGCCATGTTTATCGCCGAGCCGGTGCAAGGTGCCGGTGGTGTTATCGTGCCTCCCGACGATTATTTCCCGCGCATTCGCGAAATCTGCGACAAATACGAAGTGCTGTTAGTGGCCGATGAAGTGATTACCGGTTTCGGCCGTACCGGCAAAATGTTTGCCCTCGATCACTGGGGCATCCAGCCCGATCTGGTGCAATTTGCGAAGGCAATCACCTCGGGCTATTTACCGCTGGGTGGTATTGGCATCAGCGATGAAATTGCCGAAACAATCCGTAATAGCGCTTCACCCTGGATGCACGCCTATACCTACAGTGGTCACCCCACGACCTGCGCGGTTGGCCTTGCGGCGATCAACATCATTGAAAAAGAAAACCTGGTCGAACAGGCGGCGAGCAAAGGTGATTACCTGCTGGAGAAACTGCACAGCGAGCTCGACGGTCACCCGCACGTGGGTAACGTGCGCGGTAAAGGCATGATGTGCGGGGTCGAACTGGTCGAGGACCTGGCGACCAAGGCTTATTACCCGCCGGAATGGGGCGTTGGCCCGAAAATGAGCAAGGCGATGATCGACCATGGTTTGTTCACGCGCATGCGCAGCGAAGTAGTTTGCATCGCACCGCCGCTGATCAGCGACGAAGCGACCCTCGACGACCTGGTGGGTGCAGTACGGGATGCCGTCGTTGACGTATTCGGCGAATAGAGGTTATTGAACCTCTGACTCCGGCGAGGTTTCTAACGACTATCAAGCGAAGAAAACTCTGATTTTTCCAGAGTTTTCCCGGCTCAGGGCAGGTTTTTGCTCCTGCACCGACAGTAGGCGCTTTAGGCGA
>JBLHOA010000235.1:0-4940 GCA_047622345.1 Gammaproteobacteria bacterium
AAATGGCTGGCCCAGGGCACCATATATCCCGACGTGATCGAATCGGCGGGTGCCTCAACCGGTAAGGCGCATTTGATCAAGTCGCACCACAATGTCGGCGGCTTGCCCGACGATATGAAGCTTGGCTTGGTGGAACCCCTGCGCGAACTGTTCAAGGATGAGGTGCGCAAAATCGGAGTTGATCTGGGCCTACCACGCGAGATGGTTTACCGCCATCCGTTTCCGGGGCCGGGCCTTGGCGTACGCATTCTAGGCGAAGTGCACAAACAGTTTGCCGACACTTTGCGACTGGCCGACCATATTTTTATCGAAGAATTGCGCGCGCAGAATTTATACGACCGGGTGTCACAGGCCTTCGTCGTGTTCCTGCCGGTGAAGTCGGTGGGTGTTACCGGTGACGGACGCCGTTACAATTACGTGGTGTCATTGCGCGCCGTAGAAACCATTGATTTTATGACCGCGCGCTGGGCGCATCTGCCCTATGAGTTTCTCGACCATGTGTCGCGTCGCATCATGAATGAAATTGAAGATATCTCACGCGTGGTTTACGACATTTCGGGTAAACCACCCGGCACCATCGAGTGGGAATAGACGACTCTGACGTAAGCTGGATGCGCCAGGCGTTGGCGCAGGCCGAACTGGCGGCGCAGTTGAACGAAGTCCCTGTCGGTGCCGTATTAATTGGTGGCGACGGCGAGTTAATTGCGGCCGGGCATAACCAACCGATTGGCGCGCATGATCCGACTGCGCATGCGGAAATTATCGTATTGCGCGCCGCTGCCCGCAAGCTGCAAAATTATCGAATTCCTGGAACTACTTTGTACGTAACCCTGGAACCCTGCACCATGTGTGTCGGTGCGCTAGTGCAGGCAAGGGTGGCGCGAGTTGTGTATGGTGCCCGCGAACCGAAAGCAGGTGCGATTGAAAGCGCTCAACGTCTTTTCGAAAGCGCTGACTTTAATCACAAACCTTTGTTGCGAGGCGGAGTGCTGGGCGATGAATGCGGGGCATTATTGAGTCGTTTTTTCGAAGCTCGGCGGCTTACCAGAAAAAACCTGAAATAGTCGCATCACGCGACCCGCTGAAATCAGCAGCTAATTATTTTACTACCGGGCCTGAATAACATACGGCGAGGCCGCCGAGGCTGGATTGACCGAAGCTCATCTACCCACCGTGAACCTGAGCTATGCGGCAGCATAAGGCAAGGCCCATCCCCATCCCCATCCCCATCCCCATCCCGGGATAGTCTTTGTCGCTGTTTAACCGTTTGAATGGCGTAGCAATAGCATCCCACTGAGACTCGTCGACCCCGATACCATTGCCTTCTACACAAATCTGCAGCCGCCCACTCTTTATCTTCCACTACCATTTTTATGGTCGGAGGTTTATCGTCATTTTCATTTCGATATAACAATGCATTGTCGATTAAACATTCGAAATAAATCTGCCAGTACTTTCTGAGACCGGTAATTTCGGCAAGATTGCCGGTTACCTCAACTCTGGCAGAAGGCGTTGCAATGTCAGCTGCTTTTTGTTCGAGCACGGTATCGAGCAGCGCCCTCAGCGGAAAAACCTGATCGGCATCATTTATCCGGTCAATAGCGGTATATTTTCGTAATTCAGCAAACATTGTTTGCGCTTTATCACCATTTTTCATGATCAGTTGCAGCAAATTTCGCTCTTCGTCGTCCATGTCTTCCGCTAGCATTCCGGATAACTGTGCCACCGCGCGCAGCGGCGCACTGAAATCGTGGGCAATTTCGTTTATCAGCATGCGCATACCGTCAAATTGTACATCTTCGGTAGTTCCTGCTGCGGATAGGTCTGATGGCAATTCATCATCCGCATTAAAAGATCTGCCGATCGATATCATCAAGACCGATCAACGTTTTACGCGCTGCATTGGTGAGGAACCATCCGGCGAAGCCATTGTTGTCGCTATCATCAACATATCCGATGCGCTGGGGCTTAAAGTGATTGCAGAAGGCGTCGAAGAAAAGCGGCACGACCAGTTTATGATCAGTAAGAATTGTTTTGCTGCTCAAGGCTATTATTACAACCGGCCAACCACGGCGCTGCAGTTTATCGCATTACTCAATGATGATTAGCGCAGGAATTACTCCGCAGCTTAATTAAAGCCTGATAGCCAGCTAGGCAATTAATTAATATCGATTACCGCTTCACCCGCCGCTACCCCGTTGGTTTAATAAAGGGCTGCGGTTTAAAGACTTGGCGCCAGCCGGTCTTCCTCGCGCGGAACTTCAATTTCACCCGACTCCCGGATGGCTCGTGTTTCGATGCCGACCAGATAGTCGTAATACTGGTGAATATTTGCCACATATTTAACCGGTTCCCAGCCACGGGCATAACCGTATTTGGTCGACTTGTACCACTGCTTGCGCGCCAGCAGGGGCAGGCTTTGCTTGACGTCGATCCACCGGTTGGGATCACCGCCACGCATTTGCGTAATCACTCGGGCGTCTTCCACGTGCCCGAGACCAACGTTATAAGCCGCAAGCGCCATCCAGGTGCGGTCGGGTTGTTCGATCTGTTTTGGGAGTCGTTTCAGCACACTGGCGAAATACTTCGCACCACCGCGAATACTCTCGGCCGGATCGAGCCGGTTTTTGACTTTCACCTGTTTGGCCGTGCTTAGCGTTAACATCATTAGCCCTCGAACTCCGGTGGGAGACCGCGCGCCTTCAATCCAGAGAGATTCTTGATAGCCGATCGATGCCAGTAGTCGCCAGTCGAGTTCGAAGGCTGTCGCTTCGCGCTCAAACATTGCCTGATACCGGGGTAAATGACTCTTGATGCGCTGGGTAAAGGTCTGGATATCCGAATAATTGAATTTTGCCACCTGGCTGTAGTGACGATGGATAAGTTGCTCGAGTCGGCCATCGTCTTCGATTTGCGCAAAGAAATCGTCAATTGCATTTGCGAGACTGTCATCGTCACTGTAGTTATAGGCCCAGCGCAATTGTCGAGGCACGTCGATTTCAAAGGCAATGCGTAGTTCAGGAAAATAACGACGTTGTAAGGCAACCTCGTGCGAATCGGTCAGAATATAATCAACTTCGCCGGCATCGAGTTGTTCGATTAACTCTTCGCTGGCAATTTTGTCGGCTTCGATCCAGGTTAATTTGGGAAATTTTTGTTGCAGCGCGTGCAGTTGTTCGGCATGCGCTGTACCGCTGATCACTTTGAGCGAGCCCCCGATCAAATCACCCACATTGTCGGGTCGCTCGACATTTCCTCTGCGATAGAGAATCTGATTGGCGACTTCATGATAGCGTGGCCCGTAGGCGACCGACTGGCTGTATTTGGAGTCCCTGTCGGATAGCCCCGCTGCGGCCAGATCGCCGCCACCGAATAATAGTTCCGGATACAGGTCGGCAAATTCGCTGACGATTATGAACCGGGGCTCGACGCCTATAGATTCGGCGAACCATTTGACCAGTTGATATTCAAAACCATTTTCTGACTCGATATCCTGAAAATACGTAGTCGCGCTATTGAGGGTAAGCACGTCGAGTCGGCCGCGTTTTTTAATCGCATCAAGCGTAGTCAATGGGTCACTGTGAATGCTCGGAATCAGGATTATGATCAGGAAAATGGTCAGCGCGGCGACTATTCCTGAAATCATCTGAATACGATGACCCTTTGGCGTTAGCGCTACCATTTGCCGACTTTGGGTGCGCTCAGGCCAGGCCTATTGCCTACGCGTAAAAACCCATTCCCGTTGGCTGGAAAGCGCCTTGTTGTAATTGTAACCATCGCTATCAAAATCTTTCAGCGCCTCGGCATCGGTGATCTGGTGATCGATCATATAACGCGACATCGCACCGCGGGCCTTTTTGGCAAAAAAGCTGATGATCTGATAATTGCCCTTATTATAGTCTTTGAATATCGGCGTAATGATGTCGGCCTTCAACGTTTTCGGTTTTACCGATTTGAAATATTCGTTAGATGCCAGATTGACCAGCGTACTGGAACTGGATTGTTTGAGCTCAGCGTTGAGCAGTTTGGTAATTCGCTGGTCCCAGAATTGATAAAGATTGCTGCCCTGCTCGGTATCGAGCCGGGTGCCCATTTCGAGGCGATAGGGCTGCATTAAATCAAGCGGGCGCAGCAGGCCATAAAGCCCCGATAGAATGCGCAGATGTTTTTGTGCAAAATCAATGTTTTGTTGGTTCATGCTGTAGGCATCGAGTCCGATATAAACATCACCCTTAAAGGCAAACAAAGCCTGGCGGGCATTTTCCGGCTTAAACGGGGTTTTCCATTGCTTGAAGCGGTCACGGTTCAGATTGGCAATATTATCGCTGACATTCATCAGCTGAGACAACTCGTCAGCAGAAAACTGGCGCATACGTTTCACCAGCTTGCGCGATTGGGTCAATTGCGATGGCTGAGTATAGACGTCGGTCAGGGCAGGGGTGTCGAAATCCAGTGTTTTCGCAGGCGAAATAACAGTCAGCATGATGGCGCAATCAAAAAAGAAGCTATCTTAGCAAATTTGAGCAAAAGATTGATAGCAAAGTGATGTTGATGTAGTCTTCGCGCCCTGTCCGATTAGCCGTCGGATAGTAATAAGCAAAGAATCTGGAGAGTTGTCCGAGTGGCTGAAGGAGCACGCCTGGAAAGTGTGTATACGGCAACGTATCGAGGGTTCGAATCCCTCACTCTCCGCCATAAATAAGCCTTAAGTTATTGTAACTTAGGGCTTTTTTATTTAAATCTGTATTCTCACCCACCACTTCACCCACCACTTAGTTTTATTATCGTCTTAATAATCAGTTGATGTAGATACACATTTAATACCAGCTTTGCTGAGTCATGCTGACAACACAATTACTATTGGTCGTTATGGTTCTGGTGAATGGGATCTAGAGTAGTTTCTAGAAAGCAGACATTCACTGTTAGAAATAGAATCGACG
>JBLHOA010000236.1:0-4879 GCA_047622345.1 Gammaproteobacteria bacterium
CACTATTACCATTGGCTTCGCGCAGCGCCCTGGCATCGTGGGTGATTAAGGTTCCGTCTGCGTCCAGACGACAACCCGATTCGGCGGGCTTGCGAATTTCGATTGAGAAATCCAGCCCGCGCAACTGGCGCACAATTTCGCAGGCGATGTAGGTTTTACCGACATCGGTATCCGAACCGGTAATAAAATAACCATTGTGGTCTGCAGAAATCATCGATGCATAGTATCGACTTCAAGCATTCTTTAAAACCTCCTGATATAATTAGCCCCGTTTTTTATCACCCCTCGGATACCACCCCTCGAAAATGTCGGCTAACTCTCAACAGGAATTTTTTATCGGCCAGCGCTGGATCAGCAATGCAGAATTGCAATTGGGGCTCGGTATGGTTATCGAAATCGAGCCACGAACGGTAAGTATTATTTTCCCCGCAAGCACCGAAACCCGAATCTACTCGCGCCAGGATCCGCCGCTGACCCGGGTCCGGTTCCGGGTTGGCGACTGGGTCGAAGATCAGCAGGCGCTGGGGCTGAAGGTCAATAATTTGCTCGAAAATAAAGGCTTGATCGTCTATCAGGTTGAAGATGAGAACGGCAAACCGTCTGAATTACCCGAGGGTAAACTGAGCAATTATCTACAGCTCAATCAACCCGAAGAGCGTTTGCTGAATGGTCAGATCGATCGTAACAAATGGTATGACTTGCGCTGCGAAGCCCGTCAGACCGCGAACTGGCTTTTGCAGTCACCGATTTATGGCCTGGCCGGTTGCCGCACCAGCCTGATCGAACACCAGCTTTACATCGCCCATGAAGTGTCGCGACGTTACGCACCCCGCGTGCTGCTGGCCGACGAAGTGGGTCTGGGTAAAACCATTGAAGCCGGATTGATACTGCACCAGCAACTACTACTTGAACGTGCGCACCGGGTATTAATTGTGGTACCCGAATCGCTAATGCATCAATGGCTGGTGGAAATGTTGCGCCGCTTTAATTTGAAATTCAGCATATTCGATGCCGCACGCTGCCTGGGAAGTGACAGTGACAGTGACAGTGACAGTGACAGTGACAGGGAAGCATCTGTGTCGGATGATCCTGAAAATCCTTTTCATGAAGAGCAATTGGTGCTTTGCAGTTTGCAGTTTCTACTCGATCACCCCGAACAGGCCGCGCAGGCAACCGACGGTGAATGGGATTTACTGGTCGTCGACGAAGCGCATCACCTGAGCTGGAGCAGCGAGGAAGTCAGCCGCGAATACGCGCTGGTCGAAACTCTGGCGAAAAACTCCGCCGGACTGATGCTGTTGACGGCCACGCCCGAGCAGCTCGGTGTGGAAAGTCACTTTGCGCGGTTGCGCCTGCTCGACCCGGATCGTTTTTCCGATTTGAACCATTTTCTGCAGGAACAATCGGGTTATGGAGAACTGGCCGATCAGGTCGAAGCGATGCTCGGTGACGAAAGCAAAACAACCGAGTTGGAAGACTTGCTTGATCGCCATGGCACCGGTCGGGTTTTGTTTCGTAATACGCGTCAGGTAGTCAAAGGCTTTCCCGAGCGCGATGTTCATCCCTATGTGTTGACCGAGGCAGCGCCGGGTGTCGATCCTCGCAAGCAGTGGCTAGTCGATTTTTTACGTGAGAACCGGCAAAAGAAAATTCTGGTTATCGCGGCGGCAGCACAAACGGCGCTCGACCTGGTGGACCAGTTACAGCACTCTGCCGGCATCCACGCTGCGGTGTTCCACGAAGGCATGAGTTTGATCGAGCGTGACCGCGCCGCGGCCTGGTTTTCCGACCCTGAAGACGGGGCACCCGTGTTGATTTGCTCGGAAATCGGCAGCGAAGGGCGAAATTTTCAGTTTGCCCACCATCTGGTGCTGTTCGATCTGCCGGTCAACCCGGACTTGCTCGAACAACGAATCGGCCGGCTCGATCGCATAGGGCAAATCGCGGTGATCAATATTCACGTGCCTTATCAGCAGGGCAGCGCCGGCGAAGTTCTTTATCGCTGGTATCAGGAAGGATTGAATGCCTTCATTCAAACCTGCCCAGCGGGGCATCAGGTGTTTGTCAATTCGCAGCACGAATTGCAGCGGTTTCTGGACGATCCATCGCTATCCATCGACGACTTTTTAATCGCCACCGCTAAAATGCACGCGCAATTTGATCTGGCCCTGCAGCAGGGGCGTGATCGCTTGTTGGAAATCAATTCCTGCCGCCCTGCGCTGGCAGCCGAGCTCGCCGATCAGGCCGCCGAACGCGAATATGAAGTCGATATCTTCAATTTCATGGAACAGATATATGATTGTTACGGGGTCGATAGTGAAATTCGCGGACATCAGGCCTGGGTGCTGACCCCCGGTGACAATATGCTCACCAAAATGCCGGGTCTGCCCGACGACGGCATGACGGTAACCTATAACCGTAATGTTGCTCTGGCCAATGAAGATTTGCATTTTCTGAGCTGGGAACATCCGTTTGTACGCAATTCGATGGATATGATTCTGAGTAGCGAATTTGGCAATACGGCTTTGATTGCCGTGCAATACCCGGGGGTCAGACCCGGAAGCCTGCTCGCCGAGTGCCAGTTTCTGGTCGACTACTCCAATCAGGGCAAAATGAATAGCGAGCGCTATTTCCCCAATAGCAGCATCCGCATTGTTATCGATGAGGCGGGGAACCACCACCAGGACAAGATCAACTTTGCGACCATCCCGCGTGAAATTCAACGCGTCCATGTCGATACTGCGACCAAGGTAGTGAAGGCCCGGCAAAGCGAACTCACGGATATGCTCGCTCGCGCCGAGATCGCCGCCAATGGACAGGTTCCCGGATTAGTCAATGAGGCACGCCTGCAGGGGAAGGCCGTGCTCGGGCGTGAAGTCGACCGACTGGTTGCGCTGCAAAAAGTGAACCCCGGAGTGCGTAGCGAAGAAATCGACTTCTTTAAGGATCAACTGGCGCTTTTCAATGACTCGCTTTCCCATGCCCGGGTGCGACTCGATGCGGTTCGAGTAATGGTCGCGCTATAACAACTGCCAACCGTTTCGATTACCCCGCCGGGTAATGACTCAAGGTCCGCCGCACCGCATCCTTCCATCCTTCGATTTTGCGCTTGCGTGTTTTGTTATCCATCGTCGGGGTAAAGCGTTGATCGAGCGCCCAGTTTTGCGAAAACCCTTCAATTCCATCGTAAAATCCACAGCCATATCCCGCCAGCCATGCTGCTCCAAGTGCGGTGGTTTCGACTATTTCGGGGCGGTCAACCTCGGCGTTGACCAGATCGGCCAGGCGTTGCATGGTCCAGTCTGAATTGGCCATTCCGCCGTCCACCCGCAGTATGGTCTGATTTTCCGATGGCCAGTCCTGCCGCATCGCTTCGAGCAGGTCCCCGGTCTGGAAGCAAACCGACTCCAGCGTAGCGCGCACAATTTCCGCGCGGCCGGTACCCCGGCTCATGCCGTAAAGCGCCGCTCGGCAATCGGCATCCCAGTAGGGTGCTCCGAGGCCGACAAACGCCGGAACCAGATAAACCGACTGATCTTCGTCAGATGCAGCGGCGAGATCCCCCGATTCTTCGGCGGAATCAATGATCGCCAATTCATCGCGTAACCACTGAACACCGGCACCGGCGACAAAAATTGAACCTTCCAGAGCGTAGCTGATTTGATTGTCGAGCCGGTAGGCGATGGTGGTTAACAGGCGATTGCTTGAAGTAACCATTTTGCTGCCGGTATTGAGCAGGGCAAAACAGCCGGTGCCGTAGGTTGACTTCATCATTCCTGGCTGGAAGCAGGCCTGCCCGATGGTTGCGGCTTGCTGGTCACCGGCGATGCCACAAATTTTGATCCTGCCGTCGAATAGCTGAGCGTCGGTTTGTCCGAAATCATCGGCACAGTTTTTTACCTCGGGCAATAGCGATGCTGGGATATTGAACAATTCGAGTAATTCTTCGCTCCATCGATTATTGCGAATATCGAACAACATCGTGCGACTCGCGTTGGTGGCGTCGGTGGCGTGTACCGCGCCTGCGGTGAGCCGCCATAGCAGGAAACAATCGATAGTACCGAAGGCCAGTTCACCGCGCCCGGCGGCGGCACGCGCGCCGTCGACATGGTCGAGAATCCAGGCCAGCTTGGTTGCGGAAAAATACGGGTCAAGCAAAAGCCCGGTTTTTTCGGTGACATCGGCTTCCAGACCCTGCTGCTTGAGGTTTTTACAGTATTCAGAGGTGCGCCGGTCCTGCCAGACTATCGCGGGATAGATTGCTTTTCCGGTATTGCGATCCCAGACCACGGTGGTTTCGCGTTGGTTGGTTATGCCGATCGCGGCAATATCACCGGCGCTCAGGTCGAGTTCCGCCAGACTCTTTCGACAGCTTTCGATAGTCGTCTGCCAAATTTCTTCCGGGTCGTGTTCGACCCAGCCCGAATTCGGATAGTGCTGGCTGAACTCCTGTTGGGCGAGCGACGCAACCCGATAATTTTGATCGAAGAGCATCGCGCGTGATGAAGTCGTGCCTTGATCGATTGCGAGAATATATTTAGTCATGCGGCTAAGTATATCGAAACGGGCTCGCGTTGCCAGATGCTGTCCGGAGCGCTGTTGGTTTGCGTAAGTGGGCAAAAATAGCTGCGAATCGGAAAACTGGATTAGCGCAAAATTCGCTATTGCTAGAATTTATACTGCTAACAAAAAGTTGACATCCATACCGGTCGGTATTATAAAGCATACCGATTGGTATGGGTAACTCGATGAAGCAAATTAACGATAACGATGTTTACTGGTGGAAGCCTTTGGGAACCGAAGCGACTGATACCCGGAGTAAAATTTTATTCGCTGCGTATAAGGAAATTCATAGCAACGGGTTTCAGGCGGCAAGCCT
>JBLHOA010000237.1:0-4864 GCA_047622345.1 Gammaproteobacteria bacterium
CCCGGTAATATGCGCGTGACCGTCGATAAAGCCAGGAATCAAGCGCCGCCCTTCCAGGTCGATCGTTTGCACCGGTATAGCGGTATCTAGCTGCGGGATTTGATCACCGATATAAACGATTTTGCCGGCACAAACCAGCAAATGTCTGATCCCCAGCGGCTCCGGGGCATGGATATCGGCGTTACTAATAATGTCGAACATGGTGTTGATTTGTAATCAGTGTATTTCAGGCGGCGTATTGTAGGCTAAGCGCCCGACAAATACCTGAATTATTAGCCAACCGTTTTTGGTTACCAAAATCCAGCAAATCACGGCTTAAGCGATGACATCACTCGCACCCTCATGCTAACTTGCCGAATCGACGGTAAATAATCACAACGATGGCGCCAATGGATGGAACCCTGCCAAAAAAGGCTAAAAGTGATGGGCCGCAATATGCTGTAATTAAATGTGGCCCAGGCCGAATATCTGATTGTTATAAAACAGGAGAGAATAAGTGACCGATCGAAAAAGAATAGCGCTTCTTATAGATTGCGATAATGTAAGTCACAATTCCATCGAGGGAGTACTCGAAGAACTTGCTAAATATGGGATGGTCCACGTCCGCCATGCTCATGGTGACTGGAATAGCCCCTCACTATCTGGTTGGATAGAAAAATTGCACCCGCACGCCATACGGCCAATGCAACAGTTCGCATATACCAAGGGTAAAAACGCCACTGACTCAGCAATGATTATTGATGCAATGGACTTACTCTATAGCAAAAGTGTTGATGCATTTGCGTTGATGACCAGTGATAGCGATTTCACTCCCCTGGTGCTTAGAATTCTCGAAAGCGGGTTGCCTGTTTATGGTTTCGGAGAAAAGAAAACACCTAAACCATTTGTGGATGCCTGTTCACCCTTTATCTACACAGAGAATCTTATCCCCGAGCAGGAAGAAAAATCGAGTACGTCAAATAAACCAGAGAAAAAGAGCAGAAATGAATTAAGAAAGGACACCTCACTAGTCAAATTGCTAAGAACTGCTGTTGAACAGTCATCAGAAGATGACGGATGGGCTCCGCTGAATAGAGTAGGATCCTACATATCAAATAATAGTTCGTTCTCAGCAATTAACTACGGCTACAAAAAGTTGGGCGACTTAGTTCGGGCTACGGAACTGTTCGATGAAGATATGAGAAACAATGGAAATTCCATGTATATCAAAGATGGACGGAAATAATTTAATAACAATCGCAGGCCGGCGGACACCGCAAACCCGAGCGTCAATTGACAGGATACAATCAGAGTAACAATGGAAAAAACAGAATTTAGAACCGAATGGTGTTTACTGCAAAATCAGTTTGATAGTTATGAGAAGCACTCGCTGTATATAAAATTACTAAGCGTTATTGTAATGTTGGTGGCGCTGATATCGAATGTGATAAGCATTTTTATCGTTCTATTATTGATTGTGATATGGCTTCAAGATGCCATCTGGAAAACGTTTCAGTCGAGAATAGAGACACGGTTATTGCAGATTGAGAAATGTATTTCAGATGCTAGTGAGGGAGCGGCATTTCAGTTTAACCGGGAATACCAAAGTGTTCGCTTAAGCGGGCTTTCCCTGATTAATGAGTATTTCCGCCAGTCAATTAGACCTACGGTGGCATTTCCTCATCTCGTATTGTCACTGATTTTACTGGTTCAATACCTGGTTCAGTGTTGGTAGTGTAATGCGCCATACTACTATTTATATTTTTTAAACTGGAGCCGATATGTCAATTCGGGGAAGTTGTTTATGTGGAGAATTAACTTACGAAGTGACCGGCCCCTATGACTTTTCCTGGCACTGCCATTGTTCGCAATGTCGTCGAGCCCATGGCGCGGCATTCGGATCCTACGCGGGAGTTAAACCTGAAAACTTCAAATGGTTATCAGGGGAGGACCTGCTAAAAACATACGAACTGGATGAGGGCGGGTTTTGTTTCTGCAGCCAATGTGGGTCAAATGTAGCGGGTACGTGGAATGGGGTTATCATCGCAGTCACCTTCGGTTCTATGGAAGGTGATCCGGAAATCTATCCCGACCAGCATATTTACGTCGGCTCGAAAGCATCCTGGGCTACTATCGACGATGGCTTACCGGAAAGTGATGAATACCCGGTGGTAGCAATCGACCAATGACAAAAAATAATGTGTTGGAAATGTCTGCAGCATTTACACACCGACATTCCCGTTTATACCGGCTCGCAATCTTGATCATTGCGATAATGATTATCGCTACCGGTGTCTATCTCAGTTCGCGTCATTTTATGAACCATGAGTGGCTGACCCGGGCGGGTTGCCTGGTGGTCATGCTGGGAATTTGGTTGGGAATCGGTGAGGTGATACAGGAACGGTTACTCTTTCAGCAAACCAAGTGGCGGCGCAGAAATGCGATAACCGCAGCCAGGGCTCGCTTGTGTGAAGAAGATGCCGGCCACGAACAGATGGATCAGAAAATAACTGAAATTAATGATGCCTTCGACAATCAAATAGCCGAGTCGACGCAAAACCTTCGCTTATCAATTGGAGTACTGGAAGTAGCACTATTATTGACCGGTACTTTTTTGTGGGGGTTCGGTGATCTGATGGTTTGATAAAATGCGCGTCCACATCAGCGATTAACTTTCGCTTTACTCTGCCGGCTAACGCACCACTAGCACCGAACAATCGGCGTGGCTGACCACCTTCGAAGAGTTCGACCCGATAAAATATTCTTTCACTCCGGGTTTGTGCGAGGCCATAATAATAAGGTCGTCCCTTTCCGCCTCGGCAACTTTCAAAATAGTACTGTAGGCGTGGCCCCTGCGAACATCGATATTGACTTTTCTTTCGGTAGTGGCGGCGATCGAGCACAGCGCTTCACGGGCCGATTCCATTGACTCCTCCATAAACCCGGCGGGTAAGCCGATATCGGTTCATCGCGGAACATCTTCGATGACATAGAGCACGGGGAAGCCCTGTGGTTAAAAACCCATGCCCAGTGCCAGGCTGGAAACCGATTTACTGCCGCTGACCTCCGCAATACCGGTAGCATTGGCATTGCCGGTAATGGCGACACTGCCATTATCGATATCGAGCTCGATAAATTTCAGACGGAAGTAATAAGAACGCCCTCGATCGAGACCGCGCAGCCAGGTCATCGAAAAACTGAAACCGGTGGTATCGGCGTCGACGGTGTAACCGTCCTGGTTACCCGCACTGACATAGGGTTCTTGATTTTCATCAAAATCCTTCAGGCTGAGTTCCGAATTCAATGCGGAATAAGATAAATCCAGGGTCAACGACGACTCCTCGAGTGGGAAAATGTACTGGGCGCCAATAAAGGGGCCAGACTCTTCAAAAAAGTACTCTTCCCCTGCATGAGTTTTACCAGTGGTAAAGCCACCGTAAACGCGTACATTGTCGGTGACCCGGGTGCCGAGATAGGCGCTATAGGACGTTATGCTAACCGTTTCGGGGGTGGCGATAAGCTCATCGCGATTACCGAAGTCGGGGTGGTTTTGCGTATATCGGCTGGAATAATCACTGACACTTTGCCCGGTTAACATGGTAGTAAAGCCATAATAGAAATCCTCTTCGATCACCGTGATGCCTATTTCAGTTCCCGACGTGTCGACTTTCGAACGGCGCCGATTCTGCACCGTACCATTGGTGACAAAATCATCGCTGATGGTCAGTCGATCATTGATTGCGGTATCGATACTCAAGCTACTGACTGAAATACTGGTAACGACGTCGGTTTCGGCGGCAAGTGCTGAAAAATTAAATAGTAGGGACAGCAGGGTAAACAGTGTTGAAAGGCAGCGAAATTTCATCATTATTATTCTCGTTGGTCGTTAATCGCGTTTCGAATCAAAAACCCATCGGTATCGATTTTCGCGGGTTAAAGTAAAAACTCTTTATCAGGGAAGACGATTCCCAGGGAATTTGCTTGCCATCGGTTTTGTCATAAACCCCCTGCCTTACCGTTCTAAATACTTTTTCAATGGTCAACCCCCTACGCTGCAGGGTTTTCAACAGTTCGCCAGTATAAGGGCTATTGCGACCATTTCCATCAGCGGCCGTTTTCCCGGGGGAAGTGGAAAACGCGATCAGCGTATCCGGGGGAGCGTCAAGCTTGCTCAGCCCGGTAGCCGAATTGCGCAAAGTCTTGTTGACCAGCGCTCTGGTTTCGCCATTGCTATCGCCGGATTCGGCCGCTTGCGCGATGAACGGATTATTGCGACAGGCATCCAGAATAATGATTTTGGTATTGGTGCTGGATTGTCGCATGGCATTGAGCAACTGCGACACATTGTAACCCTGCGCTGCCAGATCAATGTCAGTTCGAGTTTCCACCGGTAACAGATAATTGTCACCGTTAATTTGAATGCCATGGCCGGCATAGAAAAACAACCCTACGCCATCGCTGGTGTCCAGATCATTGAGGAATAGCTTGATCCCCTGCTCGATATCCGAAAGGCTGGCGTCTTGCAGAAGGCGGGTTTCAAATTCGAGTTCGCTGAGCACAGTTTCGATGTCGCGGGCATCGTTTACCGGGTTGGCTAATTCGGCCGCCTGTTGATAAACGCTATTACCGATAATTAACGCAAACCGGGCTTCGGCCGTTGCCGCGAAGGAAGCGAACAGGCCGGTCAATGTCAGGCTGATGAAGAGGAGTTTTAGCAAAAAGTTAATTTCTCATGAGTGCGGCCGCAAGCTGGAGTCAGTTTGCAATTAAACGGCAGCGCAGTAAAGCTTACATATTCGGTTTAGCTCTTCTGCAAACTAGACATCCATAAAAAAACCCACCTTACGGTGGGTTCTTTTATATTGCGCGATGTGCAGGATGCACG
>JBLHOA010000238.1:0-4854 GCA_047622345.1 Gammaproteobacteria bacterium
CATGCGACACCATCAGCACCGCACATTGCAATTGCTTGCGCAGCCCGGCGATTAATTCGTACATTTTGATTTCGCCGGTGACATCGACCCCGGCGGTTGGTTCGTCGAGCACCAGCAAATCAGGATTACCCAGCGTGGTTCGCGCTAGCAGCACGCGCTTCAGCTCGCCCCCGGATAACTGCTGTACCTGCCGGTGTCGCAGGTAAGCCACTTCGCTTTGCGCGAGCGCAGCATCGATTTCGCCGGGGGTGACTTTCTGCGTTAATTGCATCAGTCGCTCGACGGTTAACGGCATTAACGGATTCACGTAGACTTTTTGCGGCAGGTAACCGATGCGCAGATCGGGGGCACGTTCGATGCTGCCCTGATAGTCGGTGATCAAACCGTTGACGATATTGGTCAAGGTCGATTTTCCGGCACCATTGGGGCCGATAATGGTACTGATCTGCCCTCTTTTCAGCTCAAAGCTGACGCGATCAAGAATCAGTCGGTCGCCCTGGCTATAACTGATTTGATCGGCCCGTATTAACCATTCATTGGGCCCGTCATCGGGCAGGTCATCAGGCATGTTTCTGACACTCCGCGCACACCCCGGTGGTTTCAACCACCGAGTAATCGACCGCGAAGCCGACGCGGCCGGCTTCATCGAGCAGGCTGTTTTCGCTATTTTCCAGTTCGGCGACCTTGTCGCAGTTTCGGCAAATCAGAAAATGGGCCGCGCATCGGCGCCCCGGGTGGATGCAGGAAATAAAGGCATTTTTACTTTCCAGGCGGTGAATCAGTGCTTCGTCGAGTAGAAATTCGAGGGCGCGATAAACGATGGGCGGCGCAATTCGATCCTCCGGCATGCGCTGGTTGAGCTCGGCCAGAATATCGTAGGCGCCCATCGGTTGATGGCTGCCGAGCAGAATTTCGAGCACCTGGCTGCGCCGCGAAGTCAGGCGTAACTTTTTCGCCTCGCAATGCTTGCGCGCTGCGCTGAGTAACTGGCGCTGGCAACGGCGATGGTCATGGCGCTTGAAAGCGAGGCACTCGTTTGCTGTATTATCGGGCATATTGTTATATTATAACGTAACTTTATTTATAACCACTCCGATGCGACATTTATTCCTGATTATTTTGCTGTCACTCAGCACCCCCTCCCTTGCCGTACCACGGGTACTGGCTTCGATTGCACCGGTTTACGAAATCGCGGCGGCGATCATGCAGGGCGTCGGTGAACCGCGCCTGCTCATCGACGGCAACCAGAGCGCGCATCATTTTTCTTTTAAACCTTCGCATCTGCGCCTGGTTCAACAGGCCCAGTTATTAATATGGGTCGATCGAAACTTCGAGGAAGGCTTGCAGCGGATCCCTGAAATGATTCCACCGGGTTACCGTCATATCGAACTTTTACGTCAAATCGGCATCGACAGCAGCGATGGTCATTTCTGGTATTCGAGCGAATTGTTACAACGCAGCATCGAACGGATCACTGAAGCCTTACAGGAAATCGATAAGGATAATGCGCAGGCCTATCGCCGCAATGCCGACCGTTTAATAAATGAGTTAAAAACATGGCATGTGCAATTGCCTGCCAATCGCCAAAACCCATTTTTGGTTACCGACCACGAATTTCTGGGCCATTTTGAGACCTATAGCGGAATTGGCGTGCTGGCAAGCATCTATAACCATTTCGACGATCACGCCGGAATCAAAAATTTGAACGAGCTGGAATCAAAGCTACAACAGTATCGGCCGCGCTGCCTGCTTAGCCTCGATAGGGCGGTATCAAAATTAGCCAACAATCTCGCTGAAAAGTATCAACTTGAGATTATCTATCTTTCATCGGCCGACAATAACCACGGCGACAGTCCGGCAATTATTCAACGCCTGCAGCGATTATCCGATGCTATCAAACGCTGCCGATAGCGATTAATTCAGACCAGTCATAAACAGCGTCTATGCCATCACAATCAGAATCAATTGCGCATTGTAATAACAACCGATACATTCTCCGCCTGAAAAAAATAAACCGGAAAGCATGATGATCAACCCCGTAGGCTCGAAAAGTTTAAATGCCCTGTTTGTCACCGACGACGCTGCGCGGAACGCCCTCATCGAGGAAAGCAAACAACTGCCTTCGATGCTGGTCAGCTCGGCCACCGCCGCCAACGCAATAATGCTCGGCGGGGGCTATTTCAATCCGCTCGAAGGCTATATGACGGTAGCCGATGCGATTGGCGTAGCCAACAACATGACCACCACCGCCGGCTTGTTTTTCCCGGTACCGGTGCTCAATCTGGTTGAATCGGCCGACGGCATTGCTGTATCCGATCGTATCGCCCTGCTCGACCCGAACGTAGCGGGCAACCCGGTGGTCGCCATTCAACAGGTAACTGCGATTGAAACCATCGACGATGCGCAAATGGCCTTAATCACTGAAAAGGTCTATGCCACCATCGACCCCGAACACCCCGGAGTCGCCGAGTTCAATGGCCAGGGCAGAATCGCCATCAGCGGCCCGATTCAGGTTTTGAACTACAGTTACTTCGAAACCGATTTCGCCAACACTTTCCGCACTGCGGTACAAATTCGCGACGAAATCAAACAACGTGGCTGGCAAAAGGTTGTCGCCTTTCAAACGCGTAACCCGATGCACCTGGCGCACGAGGAACTCTGCCACATAGCGATGGAGCGACTCGGCTGCGACGGGCTGGTGATTCACATGTTGCTCGGGAAACTGAAGCCCGGTGATATTCCTGCCGACGTTCGAGACGACGCGATTCGCACCATGGTCAAACTTTATTTTCCGGAAAACAGTGCGATGGTCACCGGTTACGGCTTCGACATGCTGTACGCCGGACCGCGCGAAGCGGTGCTACACGCTTATTTTCGCCAGAACATGGGCGCCAGTCATTTTATCATCGGCCGCGATCACGCCGGGGTAGGCGATTACTACGGCGCCTTCGATGCGCAAACCATTTTTGATAACGAAGTTCCCGCCGGTGCGCTCGAAATAGAAATATTTCGCGCCGACCATACTGCCTGGTCGAAAAAATTGAACCGGGTAGTGATGATGAACGAGGCCCCGAATCACACGAAAGAGGATTTTGTGTTGTTATCGGGAACCCGTGTTCGCGAAATGCTCGGCGAAGGCATCGCTCCGCCAAAAGAGTTTTCGCGACCCGAAGTCGCTGAAATATTGATTAAATATTATCAGTCCTTATAACCACCGAAACTCATCAACATTTAATCGCTAGATCGCAAGCAGCGACTTTGCGATAATTCACCCTATGGCCGGACCCGCACTCACCACAAATTCTGAATATAGCCAGCAACGGTTGAAAGACCTTACCGGGGCTGATATGCAGCGCGTAAACCAGGTTATCGTCGATAATCTGGCTTCCGAGGTGGTGCTGATCAATCAGTTGAGCCAGCATATTATTCTGAGCGGGGGCAAACGACTGCGGCCGATGCTGGTCATACTTGCGGCCAAAGCTTGTCATTATGAAGGCGATAACGATGCCTTACTCGCAGCAGTTATCGAGTTTATTCATACCGCTACCCTGCTCCACGACGACGTTGTCGACGATTCCGAAATGCGCCGTGGTCAGGAAACGGCGAGCAGTATCTGGGGTAACGAAGCCGCTGTGCTGGTCGGCGATTATCTTTATTCACGCGCCTTTCAAATGATGGTGCGTGCCGATTCAATGGCGGTTATGGATTTGCTCTCCAATGTCACCAACACCATCGCCGAAGGCGAGGTGTTGCAATTGCTCAATATCAAGGACCCGGATACCAGCGAAGCAAACTACCACCAGGTGATTTACGGTAAAACGGCCTGTCTTTTCGAAGCGGCAACCCGGATCGGTGCGATGATTTCCGGCAGCGGCGAGCCTGTCGAGCAGGCCTTGTCTGCCTACGGCAAGCATCTCGGCATCGCCTTTCAACTGGTCGACGACGCTCTCGATTATTCGGCCGAAAGCGATGAACTGGGGAAAAACGTCGGTGATGACCTGGCCGAAGGAAAGCCCACGCTGCCGCTCATTCACGCGATGGCTAATGGAACTGCCGCGCAAAAAACCTTAATACGCAACGCCATTGAAAATGGATCCTCCGCCGATTTCGATGAGATCAATGAGGCCATCAAATCCAGTGGCGCGCTTGACTACACCCTGGCCCAGGCGCAGTTGCAGGCTGACCAGGCAAAAGCGGCAATTGCCGACCTGCCCGATGGCGATTATCGCCAAGCCTTGTTATTTCTTGCCGACTACGCCGTCGAAAGACGTTTTTAATCACCCTGCTATCATTTCCCTTCATACATTATCACGATAATTTCACTATCAATGCTGTCAATCTGAATTAGAATCTGTTGCCCCCGTTGTGGTCCGATTGCGAAGGAAGTCCGTTGAACCGATTTGAAAAATTACTACAGGAAAAGACAACGCTGTTAGCCGATGGCGCTACCGGAACCAATTTCTTTGCCATGGGCCTGCAAAGCGGTGACGCACCGGAACTATGGAATGTTGATTACCCGGAACGAGTGGCCATTCATTATCGCTCCTTTATCGATGCTGGCTCCGATCTGGTTTTAACCAATACCTTCGGCGGAACGCGTTTCAGATTGAAGCTGCATAAGGCTGACGAACGAGTTGCCGAGTTAAACATTGCCGCCGCCAGAATACTCTGCGCCGAAGTCGAACGCTGCGGGCGCGATGTCGTCGTCGCCGGGTCAATTGGACCCAGTGGTGAAATTCTCGCGCCATTGGGTGAAATGCAACCCGATGATGCTGTCGCCGCCTTCGCCGAACAGGCGATGGCATTAAAAGAAGGTGGTGTTGACGTACTCTGGATAGAAACCATGTCGTCGCG
>JBLHOA010000239.1:0-4747 GCA_047622345.1 Gammaproteobacteria bacterium
CGTTGATACCGAGCAGTTGCTCGATTGGGTGGCTGAGGGCAGGGAAAAGGCCGCTCTGGTCAATGAGCATGATTTGAATATTGAACTGGCTAAATCGACTGCGGTAAGATCCGCCATTGTTCTGGACGGTGAAGTTGCCCATGCGATTGCTCTGCGTGCTCAAAACACGGCATTGAAAGATGCTCTGGATATCTTTGTTAAACGGATGTACCGCAGTGAGTTCTACAACCTGATCTATAGTAAATATTTCGAGAGTAAGCGCTCGATAAAACGGCTGAGCAGTGGTCGGGTGACCGATACGCTGCAGGGTCAGATCTCGCCTTTCGACGGGCTGGTGCAAAAGTACGCCAATTTATACGGCTTCGACTGGCGTTTGATTACTGCGCAAATGTTTCAGGAGAGCCGGTTTGACCCGTCGGCAAAATCGCCCGCGGGAGCCCGCGGTCTGATGCAGCTCATGCCGCGTACGGCAAAGTCGATGGGGGTAGAAAAGGTCAACGATCCCGATCACAGTATTCGCGGGGGCATTAAATATCTTGATTGGTTGCGTGATCGTTTTTCTCAGGAATTGCCTATTTCAGAACGGCTCTGGTTTTCTTTGGCCTCCTACAATGCCGGAGCCGGGCATGTTAACGACGCGCGGCGGCTTGCCGAAAAACTGGGCAGTGACCCCGACCGTTGGTTCAACCACACCGAGAAAGCGATGATGCTGTTATCGAAAAAGGAATTTT
Source organism: Gammaproteobacteria bacterium (assembly GCA_047622345.1). Classification (GTDB taxonomy): domain Bacteria; phylum Pseudomonadota; class Gammaproteobacteria. The sequence goes on from JBLHOA010000239.1 coordinate 732, forward strand.
CTAAAAAGGCCCGCTATGGGTTTGTAAACGGCGCGGAGCCGGTTAACTATGTACAAGAAATAAAAAACCGTTTTGAAGCCTATGTATCCTTCAGCGGTCAACAAGCCGGGGGGCAAAATTTCGACGATATGCTCGCCGCTAACTTTTCGCTATTGCCTTCAGGTCGGTGTTCGGGTCGGCAACTTCGGCTGGTGACGGGTGTTTGCCCGCTTCGATAATTTTGCGGCCGAAGGCATAGGCTTTGGCGTCGTTCATCGCATCTATCGCGAGTAGTTTATCGTTATCATAATACCAGACTGACAGGCTGCTACTATCGCCACCCTCATTATTGCTACTCTGGCGCAGCACGGTTTGATTATGCCCCTGGTTCAGGCCGACAATCTGCAATTTACAATCGTATTGGTCGGACCAGAACCAGGGGAGTGCGCTATAGCGCAGGTCTTCACCCGATAAGACGCGGGCAATAAGGTCGCCCTGGTCGGAAGCGTTTTGCACCGATTCGAGCCGAATACGCCGGCCGTTGCGCAAAAAACTGCAGCAGTCACCGGCCGCGTAAATGTCAGCATCTGACGTCTGACAGCTTCCATCTACCGCGATGCCATTGTCGCATTCAATACCCGCCGCTTCGGCCAGTTCGGTATTGGCATATCCACCAATTCCGACCAGCACCAGATCGGCTTCAATGATTTCGCCCGAAGCGAGCTCGGCACCGACTAGCACACCATCGCGCTCGATCAGCCGGGCCAAGCCTGTCGATTCGCGCAGATCAACACCGTGTGAGTGATGTAAAGCCCTGAAATAATCCGAGGTCGGCTTTGCTGCTACTCGTTGTAAAATCCGATCGGCCATTTCAAGGATGGTGACTTCAAGGCCTAGTATCCGCCCAACCGCGGCTGCTTCGAGGCCGATATAACCGCCGCCGACAATCAATAGTTTGCGCCCCCGCTGAAACTCTTTTTCCATGGCGTCGATGTCGGCGAAACTGCGTAAACTGTAAACCGACTTGAGTTCGCCCCCCAGATGCGCCGGAAGTCGGCGCGCACTCGACCCCGTCGCCAGAATCAATCGATCGTAATCGATGGTTTCGCCATTGCGCGTGATGACTTTTTTTTGCTTGCGATTTATCGATTCGACGCGGGTATTAAGCCGGGTCTCGATAGCCTGCTCGACGTACCATTCGGGGGGCCTGATAAACAGACGCTCGCGCGCAAGCTCGCCAAGCAGGTACTTTTTCGATAGCGGCGGGCGTTGATAGGGGGGGTGTGGTTCTTCGCCGATCAGTATGACCGGTTGCTTATTGCCAAGCGCGGTCCAACGGGAAATGAAGGACGCAGCAGCTTGTCCCGCTCCGACGACAACGATTGGCGCCGGTTTCATTAATCGGGTTCGGGAACGTAAATAACCAGACCGTCGAGATCGGGCGAAGCGATGATCTGGCAGCTCAAGCGACTGTTGTCTTCGCGCTCGACATCGGTCATTTCAAGCATGGTATCTTCGATATCATCGACTTCACCGGTCTTTGCAAACCATTTCGGGTCGACAAAGACGTGACAGGTGGCACAGGACAGGCAACCGCCGCATTCGCCTTCAATATGCGGCACGTTGTGGGCGGTAGCCGCTTCCATCAAGTTCAGGCCGTCTTTGATGTCGGCGCTGATCTCGCTGCCGTCTTCCATTTTCCAGGTAATATTAGCCATGCTTTAGTTCATTTTCTGTCGATGTGAAATGCGCGTAATGTACCCTTTTTTAAAACCGATGTCTTTGCCTATTCGACTTGCAGAACTAACCGGGTCCGGTCCCCGGGTTTTCTCAATGCCGTCGGCAAGGTTTCGCTGGATAAATTGGTGGTTGCAGAGCTTTATTTCAAGTCCAGGGCGGCCTGTTGTTGGATCAATGCCCAAAGCTGTTCGACGTGCGCGCGTGTTGTCGCTTCGACGCCGATTGACACCCGCACCATCCAGCGCCCATCCAGTTGTGAGGGGCTCATAAACGCCTTGCCCGACTGATTGATTGCGTTAACCCAGCCCAGGGTGTGCCGGTCGAGAGCATCGTCGCAGAGTCCGGGTGGCTGGTGGCATATACACAAGGTTTGTAGCTTAACCGGTGCCAGTAGATGCCAATGTTCACTGGATTCGACCAACTGCGCAAGCCACTGCGCATTGTCGAGGTCCCGCTGGATGCGCTGACGTATGGCATCGATGCCATCGATGCGCAGCTGGTACCAGATTTTCAGCGCGCGGAAACGCCGTCCGAGTGGAATGCCCCAGTCGCGAAACTGTTTGACCTCATCGTCGACGGTAGAGCGCAGGTAGCTGGGGTTGGAAGACATCACACGGATCAGAATTTCGGCGTCCTGTACATAAAGTAGCGAGCAATCGAGGATAGTACCCATCCATTTATGCGGGTTCCAGGCCATTGAATCTGCGTCTTCGACACCTGCCCACAGATGCCGATATTCGGGGAGCAGCATGGCGCTACCGGCCATCGCCGCGTCGACGTGTAACCAGAGGTCGTGTTGTTTGGCGACGACTGCTATTTCGGCAACCGGATCAAACGCGACAACCCCGGTCGAACCCACCGAAGCGACGATCGCCGCCGGTCGGTTGCCGTTTGCAATATCGCGGTCTATGCATGCGATCAAGGCCGCCACCGACATCGACCTTGTAACCGGATCGATGTCGACCAGTCTTACATTGTCCCTACCGTAACCGGCCAGCAAAGCGGCCTTGACCACCGACGAATGGGCTTCTTCGGTGCTGTAAACGATTAATGGTTTATCCAGCGCTTGCAGCCCTCCGTGATTTTGTGAAAACCCACTCGCTTTTTCCCGGGCTACCAGCAATGCGGTCAGGCAGGCCGTTGAAGCGGTGTCCTGAATGCAGCCCTCCCATTTTTCGGAAAGGCCGGTAAGCTGTCGCAGCCAGTCACAGACCACCTCTTCGACTTCGGTTAAGGCCGGGCAGCTCTCCCAGGAAATGCCCAATGTTCCAAGCCCCGAGCTAGCGATATCTCCGAGGATCGACGATAGCGATGCATTCGACGGAAACCATCCGAAATGCATCGGGTGCTGAACCTGAGTAACGCCTGGAACGATGATGCTTTCAAGGTCAGCGAGTACTTCAGCGGCCGACTCCGGCGTTGCCGGGGGAACCGCAACTAAGCTGTTTTTTACGTCGCCGGGTGCGACCTGTGCTCTAACCGGCAGCGATTCAATGCCTGAACGATGATCGGCAATCCAGTCGATAAGCTGGTGTCCGGCCACGCGGAATTCTTCAGGGCTCATTGGGCGCGCCCCATGGTTAAGCGTGCGACGCGTGATAGCAGGCAGCAATCGCGGTGTACTAGTCCCTGTCGCGCAGCCTTGACCATTGCTTTGCGAGTAATGCCGATGCCATTCAGCAACATGGTGACTCTCCAGTGATAGTTTCTAAGCGGTGAATGTCTGTCGTTCTGGTTTGCAAAAATAAAACCCTTTGATATCGTTTGTATTCTAACGATATCAACCCCGTAGTAAGCTGGCAGGGTGAATCGAAATAGTATAAGACTTAACGATTAGCGCCAGCGCTAATTTTCAGGAGTAGACATTGCCATGAATCCCAGTAGCCAGTTTAAAATCGCCGTGATCGACTCGGTGCCCAAAATTCACTGGAATGACGATGAAGGGGTAACCGATGCCGAAAAATTCATCGACCTGCTCGCGCCACAAAATGAGCGGTTAAAGTTTGATATCTTTTATGCATCGGAAAATCAGTTTCCTGAATCGGTGAATGATTATGATGGCTATATGTTAACCGGCAGCCCCTGTAGTGTGCACGATGACTTTGCCTGGATCGCGCGGCTGGCGCAATTTATCGTTGACGCCGATAAAGCCGACAAGCGTATTGTTGCGAGTTGTTTCGCACATCAACTGGTAGCCAAAACCTTTGGCGGCGAAGTCGATAAAAATGAACAGGGCTGGATGATCGGCAACTATTCATTGGCGATAACCCGGGAATTCCCATGGATGCAACCGCAGT
>JBLHOA010000240.1:0-4743 GCA_047622345.1 Gammaproteobacteria bacterium
AATCGCAACAGAATATCAGCCTGAGCGATCGCGAGCGTTTGTTGGGTTATCTTGAAGGGGAAGGGCGTATTATTCTCCCCGAACCTCAATCTATGTTGACTGTGTCGCCGAAAATGCCCGGCACCGACGGGCAGAAAATGTCCAAATCCTACAACAATACGATTACCTTACGCGAAGAGCCCGACGTAGTGGTCAAAAAAATACGTACTATGCCCACTGACCCGGCACGCGTTCGTCGCACCGACCCGGGCGACCCGGCCAAATGTCCGGTCTGGGATCTGCATCAGGTGTACACCAGTGAAGCTACCATGCAAATGCTGGCCGAAGGCTGCAAGACTGCGGCGATCGGATGCATTGACTGCAAACAGTATATTGTCGACGCGGTGCTTGAAGAGTTGAAGCCGATCCAGTTACGCGTCAAGGAATACATGAACGATCTGTCGGGCGTCGACAGCATCATCAATGAAGGCTGTGAAGAAGCCCGTGATGTCGCCAAGGACACCATGGAAGAAGTTCGTAAAGTGATGGGTTTAACCGGTCGCAAATGATGCAAACCGTGTTTAACAGGGGCAGCTCAAACCAGTCGGAAATGCCGTTTGCGCTGGTCGAAGGCGAACCTTTAACCGTTATTCCGCAAGACCTGTATATTCCCCCGGACGCCCTGCTCATTTTTCTGGAAGCCTTTGAGGGGCCGCTGGACCTGCTGCTTTATCTGATCAAACGACAGAATCTGGATATTTTGAACATTCCCGTTGCTGCGATTACCAGGCAGTATATGGAGTATATCGATTTAATGCAGACGCTCGAGCTCGAGCTAGCCGCCGAATATCTGGTGATGGCGTCGATGCTGGCCGAGATAAAATCGCGCATGTTGCTACCCCGTCCGATCGAATCCGATGACGAAGACGATCCACGCGCTGAACTGATTCGTCGGTTGCAGGAATACGAGCAGTTCAAGAAGGCGGCGGAAGACATCGATAATCTCGACCGGCTGGAGCGCGAAATTCATTTGACCAATATCGAAATTCCAAAATTCGATTTTGATATTCCCCTGCCCGACGTTGATATCAGAGAACTATTGGACGCATTTCGCGATGTCGTTAATCGCGCCGAGCAGTATGCCAGCCATCATGTCGAACGTGAGCCTTTATCGGTACGCGAACGAATGGTTCGTGTATTAGAAAGTATAAACGCCGATGACTTCACTCCTTTCGGTGATTTTTTCGATGCCAGCGAGGGACGAATGGGGGTCATAGTCAGTTTTCTGGCTATTCTGGAACTGTTAAAAGAATCGATGATAGAACTGGTGCAAAGCGAGCCCTATGCGCCCATATACGTAAAGGCGACATCCTGATCATGGACATTGAAAAATTAAAACCGATACTTGAAGCCCTGTTTGCCGCTAGCGACAAACCCCTCGACGTGGGCCAGATTTTCGATCTGTTTACCGGCGATATCGATCATCCGAGTAAGGATGATATCCGCCAGGCGATTCACGAAATTGCCGACCAGTATGCGCACAGCGGGTTTGAACTGAAGCAGGTTGCTTCGGGTTTTCGATTTCAGGTGAAGGCAGACTTTGAAACCTGGGTAGGGCGGTTGTGGGCACAAAAGCCACCGCGCTATTCACGGGCGCTGATGGAAACGCTGGCGTTGATCGCCTATCGCCAGCCGATTACGCGCGGAGAAATTGAAGACATTCGCGGGGTTAGCGTGAGTAGTAACATTATTAAAACGCTGCAGGAGCGCGAATGGGTGAAACCTCTGGGGCATAAAGACGTTCCGGGTAAACCGACCCTGTACGGAACCAGCAAGGCCTTTCTCGACTATTTTAATTTGAAGTCGTTAAATCAACTGCCGACGCTGGCCGAAATCAAAGACCTCGACCAATACCATCCCGAGCTTGCTTTCGCCGACAAAAACTAGCCTGCTGTAGTCGGCTTTCCACTTTGCAGAAAAATCTGCAACCGAATCCAACTGGTAACTTGATCAAGTGCTTCTATACTTGATGGCATGAAACGATTAATAAGCTCCTGCCTGCTGCTTTCTTTAACGCTGATATCCGCTGCCTGCAGCAGTGACAAAAAGGCGATTGAAAGCTGGGTGCACGCCGATACCGGGTCTTATGGTGCTGCTATTAGTGACGATGGCCGATTCCTGGTAACCGGTGAAATCAGTGGTTTTGCCCGGGTCTGGGACCTCCAGACGAACGAGGTTAAATACAGCCTGCAACACCAAAACGGCGCCGAGGGTGGCATTATCGCCGCCGAATTTTCCGCTAACTCTAAAGTACTGGTCACCATCGAGCAGCAATCCATTGCACGCTGGTCGGTCGAAGACGGCCGCTTAACCGGATACTGGAGCTGGCCGAATCTGACCGATGTAGCAATTTCGGCTAATGGGCGTTTCGCCTTGATCGGCAGCAAGGACAATCAGGCGGTTTACTTTGATATGGTCGCGGGCAAGATGCGCTACGTGTTTGCCCACCATGAAAAGGTGACCAGCGTCGCCCTGTCAAAAGATGGTCGTTACGCGTTAACCGGGTCTAACGACTGGCATGCCAGCCTGTGGGATTTGACAACCGGCGAACATCTCTGGGCGAAAAATTTAAAGTATAAAATATCACTGGTGAGCCTGTCCGATGACGGCGAGTATGCACTGGCCAATGCCTTTTATGGTGATACCTTCATCTATGCTACGGCGGGAAAGGGAAGTCTGGTGTCGCGTCTGGACGAGAAAAAAATGACTCTGAAATCAGTCGATTTTTCCGATGACAGTCGCTGGGTTGCTACCGGCCGGGTGTCCAGGGCAATTGATATCTGGGAAGTAAAATCAGGACAATTGAAAGAATCCTGGACGCCGACGGTTAAACACACGATGCAACCCGACTCCGCGACTATTCTGGCCCTGAAGCTGGACCATAACGCGCGTTCATTGATTTCCGAATCCTCAAGCGGCATCGGCGAACGCTGGGCATTAGCACCTCTCTGACGTCCTGTGAGCAGCCATATCTGCGTTAAAAACCCCGAAAATAGCGCTCACATACGTGATGTATGCTCGCGCGATTTCCGGTGTTTTTGCCTTGATCTGACTGCACACAGAACGTCAGACACGTAGGGCTAAGCACCGCGTGATCTCGAGGTTGGAGAGAACATCGCCGTCGCGAGCGGTCCATAGGCAAGGCGGATTTTTCTGAGATGGCCTGAGCGTACGAATAGTACGCGAGGGTCTCGAAGAAAAATCTGCCTTGCTCTGGCATTCTGTGTGCAGCCATATCTGCGTTAAAAATTTCGGAAAAACGCTTACATACATTATGTATGCGTGCGCTATTTCCGAAATTTCTGCCTTGATCTGACTACACACAGAATGCCAGACACGTAGGGCAAAGTACTGCGTGATCTCGATAAACCTGGTAGCCGGGAAGTATTCGATACGGTGCTGGGACTTTTTCCCGAAGAACGTGATCCGAATTGAGCCGGTCGCCCCAATCCTAAACCCGGCCATCCCGGTCACCGCGCCGGGGTCTAGACATCGGCAGATCGGTAATCTGAACATTTCCTGCCTTAATGTCGCCCTGACCTATAAATTGAGGCCACTAAGTTCAGAACCTTGACAATCTTGCGTGTATAATTTCGCCATCTCCAGTCATTAAAGCGCTTCTCCTTCCATGGAACGTATCCAGAAATACCTTGCCCACCAGGGCGCCGGCTCAAGACGCCAGATCGATGCTTTGTTACAACAGGGCAGAATCTCGGTAAATGGTAAAACAGCGCAGCCCGGCGACCAGATCGACGGTCGTGAAAAAATCGCTATCGATGGCAAACTGGTGCGCTTGCACAAGCACGAGTCCAAACCGAAAATTCTGATGTACCACAAGCCGGTAGGCGAAATCTGCACGCGTTCGGACCCGGAAAAACGCGAAGACGTTTTCCAGAACCTGCCCCAGTTGAATCAGGGGCGCTGGGTCAGTATCGGCAGGCTCGATATCAACACCAGCGGTTTACTCATGTTCACCAGCGACGGCGAGTTGGCTAACCGGCTGATGCACCCTTCTTACGAAGTTGAACGCGAGTACGCAGTGCGTGTCCATGGCGCGGTCAGTCAGGAAATGTTGAATCAGCTAAAAGCCGGTGTCGAACTGAGTGACGGTCTGGCCAAATTTGACGACATCATCGATTCGGGTGGTTCGGGTAGCAATCATTGGTATCACGTCATTATCAAAGAAGGCAAAAACCGGGAAGTACGCCGCCTCTGGGAGGCTGTCGGGGTCGAAGTCAGCCGTCTGGTTCGGGTACGCTATGAGCAGTTCACCTTACCCAAATGGTTGAAGCCGGGCAAAAATCGTCACCTTGATGACGACGCCGTAAAACGGGTTTATGCGCGACTCGGGCTGAGCAAGGAAGCAGAAAAAAAACCAACTAACCAACGCAAAGGTCGCGGCCGCAGATAGCCATGGCTTCGAAAAAACTGGATCAGCTATGCCGTTCGATATTACCCGCAAATTTTCGTCAGGTGAGCGACCAGGGTAGCCAGATCCAGCATTTTCTGCAGGAAAACCTGCCCGAAAACATCCGCCCCTGCGTCACCCTGTTAACCGTGAGTAGTGCGGAAATAGTCATTTCGGCAAACAGCGCGATGGTGGCCAATTACCTGCGTCTGCACAGCCTTGAAATTAAGCAGCAATTCGCCGAGAGTTTAAATTTGCAGCAAACGATAAAATTCATTACCGTACCCGATTCTCTG
>JBLHOA010000241.1:0-4697 GCA_047622345.1 Gammaproteobacteria bacterium
GTTTTTCACCAATCTGCGTCGCTACGTGAATGGAGAGCCTTTGATGAACCAGGTAAACCCCGAGTTAGGTTACTAGCTATGGCGGCGGTTGAAACGCTCGTCGACTGGCTGCGTAGTTGCGAGCAACGCATTGATCTCGATGACTTGATCGAGCGGCTCGATGATAAATCGATTACGGCTGCCGGTTTATCAGACTATATTCACTTTGCCGATGACCGCTACAGTCGCAATCTTCTCGCCTATGGGCCGCAGTTTTATGCGCTGGTGATGTGCTGGCGGCCGGGGCAGGCGAGCCCGGTGCACGATCATATCGGTGCTTCCTGCGGGGTCCGTGTGTTACAGGGCGTAGCGACCGAAACCAGTTTCAGTTGGCAGGATGATCGCCTGGTAGAAGCGTCGGTTAGTACGATGACGGCCGGTCAGGTTTGCGGTTCCAGCGACGAAGATATTCATCAAATCAAGAATAATGGCAGTGATAATCTGGTAACCCTGCACGTCTACTCGCCATTTCTGGACAACATTAACCTGTACGACCTGGAAAGCGGTGAAGTGACCGTGTTTACCGACCCGATGGTCAAAAGCCTGAGCGCTTAAAGCGGCTGCCGCGGGGTTTGTTCCGGCCGGCTCTTGTTGATCAGCTCAAAGGCAGAACGGATAGCAACCGCCGAAATAATCAGGCTACCTCCGATAATCGTCCATTTGTTCGGGATTTCTCCGATGAACAACCATACCCAGATCGGCCCGAGCGCAAATTCGAGTAGCATGATTAAAGTGACTTCAGCGGCGGCAAGAAATCGCGACGCTATAATGAACATCCAGTTGACGAACCCCGACAGGCATGCCCCCCAGAACAGTGACAATGCAATATCAGTGGCTGGAACATCAAGATTGGTGCCGGTTTTCACTAATGAAATGGCAATAATGATCGCCGACGAAATTAATAGCACCGGAAACATTTCGGTTTGACGTTTATAACGGATAACCACCGCATAGATGGCAAAACTGATCGCCGTTAACAGCGCCATCAAATTCCCGAATCCGGAGCCCAGGCTGAATCCTTTACCGACCATAATAGCGAGGCCACAGGCAGCAACGACCATTGTTATCGCAGTGGTACGCCGCAGTCGCTCACCGAGCATAATGCGTGCAATTAACGCGGCGAAAAATGGAATCGAGCCAAGGACAAACAATGCATTGGCGACGGTGGTGTGCGTCAATGCCTGAATGAAACACATTCCGGCAACGGACAAAAGCCCACCGGCCAGAAGTCCGTATCGACCTACGCTGAATATCACCGGGAGGAATCGGTGACGGTATTGTATGGCGATGATTGTCGCGGTTGCCAGCAGCGTGCCCAGCGAACGGTAGAAATTGATTTGCCAGGGGTCGGCGACTTCGATACTACGCTGCACCAGGCCACCGAAACTGATCGCAATTGAGCCCGCAATCATCAGCATAATGGCATAGCCATGGCGGTCAACGGTAGCGTCGGTAGTAATCGAGATTATGGCCATGCGCGCAGTGTGCACGCCGGTCCGATTTTAAGCAATTCGGTTTGCCAGCAATTGGCAGCGAGCGATCAACCTGGGCTAAAATGGCCAGGGTCAAAATAGAGGGTCGACAAATGGAAATTTCGTTTCAACTGAAAACGGCGACGAGTGTCATTGCCGGGTTAATGCTTTTAACCTGCCAATTGACGATCGCCGAAACGCTACCAATCATCGATACCCATATTCATTACAGTCATGATGCCTGGCAGCGAATACCCCCGGAAGAAGCCCTGGAAAAGCTGCGTGCTGCGGGTTTGCGCAAAGTTTTTGTTTCCAGTTCCAGTGATGAAGGGACGCAAATGCTGTATCGGCTGGCCCCGGGCTTCATTGTCCCGGTGCTGCGGCCTTATCGCAAACGCGGGGAAACCAGTTCGTGGATGCGCGACGAAAGCGTGCTGCCGATGCTGAGTCGTTTGCTGGAGACAAATAATTACGCGGGAATCGGCGAATTTCACGCTTCTGGTGACGATATCGATCTGCCGGTTCTTCAAGCTGTAATCGCCCTGGCACAAAAACACGAACTGTTCTTGCATGCGCATGTCGATGCCGATGCCATCGAACGGATTTTCAAGAGTGATGCGAATGCACGGGTATTGTGGGCGCACTCGGGCTTTGAATCGCCAGCTATCATTGCCGACTTACTGGAAAAGTACCCCGGACTCCGCGCCGACCTGGCATTTCGCAATGATCATGAGCTGGACGGGATGGTTGAAGTCAGATGGCAGGCTTTGTTTGAACGCTTCCCTGACCGCTTTGTCCTTGGAACCGATACCTATACGCCCGAGCGTTGGTATTACCTGAGCGATCAGGCGCAAACCTCAAGGACCTGGCTGGGAACGCTGGACAAAGAACTGGCGGAGCGCATTGCCTACCGAAATGCCGAGCAGCTATTGCAAGAAGTTGGATTTAAATAAACTATTAAATACATATAAACAATTAAATATACAAATTTCGAGTCCTTGACCATACTCCGCAACGTTATTTCAATTAATCATCTAAAAGGAATCGAAAATGTTAAAAAATCGTGAAGGCGAAAAGGTACCCTCGACTCAGTTCAATACGCGTAAGGAGCACCAGTGGGTGGAACTGTCCAGCGACGATATTTTTGCCAACCGGCGGGTAGTGCTCTTTTCATTGCCCGGCGCATTTACGCCGACCTGTTCATCAACCCACCTGCCACGTTACAACCAGCTCGCCCCGGTAATGAAAGAGCAGGGAATTGACGAAGTAATTTGCCTGTCGGTGAACGACGCCTTTGTCATGCAGCAATGGCAGCGTGAACAGGATGCGACAAACATTACTTTTATGCCCGATGGTAACGGAGATTTTACCCGGGGAATGGGTATGCTGGTGCCAAAACAAGCGATCGGTTTCGGTGACCGTTCATGGCGCTATTCGATGCTCGTCGATAACGGAGTGATCGAGAAAATGTTTATCGAACCGGACTTGCCTGGAGATCCGTTTGAAGTGTCTGATGCCGATACCATGCTCAACTACCTGGCTCCTGAAACCGCCGTCCCCGCCGATGTAACGCTGTTCGCTCGCGATGGCTGCGAATTTTGTGTGCAGGCCAAGACGCTGCTGCAGGATGTTGGAATGAACTACGAGGAACTGGTGTTGAATCGGAATTTCAGCGAAGCGACGCTTCGCGCCGTGTCCGGTAGATCGACGGTGCCTCAGGTTTTTATTAACGGTGAGCATATCGGCGGCGCCGAAGATTTACAGGCTTATTTCGATAAAGCAGTTGCGGCTTAGCCACGGAATTGTTTAGTCTGTCGCCAGAATTAAAAAGGAACAATGATGGCAGCAGACAAAATAATTGCGGTCGGTGGGTTTCAACACGAAACCAATACCTTTGCACCGCACCTCGCGACACTGGAAGCCTTTACGCGGGCCGATAGCTGGCCCGCGTTGACCCAGGGGCAGGACTTATTCGAGACCATGGAAGGTCTCAATATTCCATTGTCGGGTTTTATCGAAGCGGCAGCGCAGGATGGCCATCAACTCGAGCCTTTGTGTTGGTGTTCGGCGGAACCAAGCGGTTATGTAACCAGCGAAGCCTTCGAACGAATCGCGACGATTTTCTGTGAAGGGATAGCAGCGCTCGAAGTGGTGGATGCGGTTTACCTCGATCTGCACGGGGCCATGGTGGTCGAGAATTTCGAAGACGGTGAGGGAGAGTTACTGCATCGAATCAGGCAGTTGATTGGCCCCGATATTCCCATCGTGATAAGCCTTGATTTACATGCGAATGTCACCCGGGGCATGCTCGAGAACAGCGATGCTATGACCATTTATCGAACCTATCCCCACCTCGATATGGCCGACTGCGGCGCGCGCGCCTATTCCTTATTAAGTGGGTTACTGCAAGGGCGCCAACTGCACAAGGTTATGCGCAAAATCCCGTTTCTATTTCCGCTTACCGCACAATGCACCAGTTTTGATCCCTGCCGTTCGATTTATGCATCGCTGGGACAGCTTGTCAATGCGCAAAGCGCCATCGCAAATGTTGATTTTGCCACTGGTTTCCCCCCGGCTGATATCGAGGAATGCGGGGCCGCAGTCGTGGCCTATGGTTTTGATCAAGCGGCGACTGAAACCGCAGCGATCGCTATATACGATCAGGTAGTTGCGGCCGAAGCGGATTTTGGCGGCGAGTTACTGTCTGCTGATGAGGCGGTTCAGCGCGCCCTGCAAAATCAGTCAAATGCGCCGGTCGTACTCGCCGACGCGCAGGATAACCCGGGTGCCGGCGGGACATCGGATACTACCGGTTTACTCGAGGCATTGGTGCGTAACGGTGCGCAACAGGCCGTTATTGCGGTGCTTTATGACCCGGAAGTCGCCGAGTTGGCGCATCAGCAGGGGGTGGGAGCAATCCTTGATGTCGGTTTGGGCGCTAAATCGGGTCTGCCCGGTCATTTACCCTACCCGGCAAAATTTGAAGTTGAAGCGCTGGGCGATGGCCGCTTTACCTATACTGGAGCGATGAACCTTAATTCAAAGGCGCAGTTGGGAAATATGGCGCTATTACGCGTGATCGACGCAGATAGCGACGTCCGGGTAGTGGTCGGCAGTTCGCGTTCGCAATGCCTCGACCTGGCAATGATCCGCCATCTGGGTCTGGAACCGACCGCGCAGAAAATT
>JBLHOA010000242.1:0-4685 GCA_047622345.1 Gammaproteobacteria bacterium
ATGCCTTTTGCCGAAGCCGATATAAAAATGATGCACACGACCATGCAAACCCTCGGGCGCGTCGCCATTATCAGTGGGTTTGTCGGCGTAGCGGCGTTGAATATCACCATGTTCGATGGTGTCGAAAATCTGTCTGAGGAGATGAAGGTCGCCATCTATGCCGATATATATCTGATCGCATTGATCATCCCGCTGGTCTCGGTGATCGGCGTTATTCTGGGCAATCTGCTTTTGCGTCGGCGCGCGCGACAAATGGAAGCTCTGGGGCAGGATCATGCCAGTATCGATCAGTTACTGTTTGCGCCGGCCGGCGAAACCAAGGCGAACTGGTGGATTCTGGGGGGCAGCCTCGTTTTTGCCGTATTCACCGTTGGTATGGGGGTCAGCGACGTGCCGTTGGCGCAGGAAATTATCTTCATCGGCTCGATGTCGATCGTGCTGTTTCTGATGTATCGATTGCTACTCGAACTCGAGCCGGCAGCGCGCAACATGCTGGTGGGTACCGCGATTATAATTTTTGTCTTCCGTGCCGTTCCCTTAACCGGTCCGGGCCCGACCTGGTTCGAAATCGATATACTGGATTTTGATCAGCAATTCCTGTCGGTGTTGTCATTTATCGCCGCGGCGCTGACCCTGGTCGGGATGGTGGTGCTGCGCCCGATGATGGGACGACGCTCAATTGCCTTTATCGTGGTCATTCTAACTATCGCCGGGGGAGTTCTTGCCCTGCCCAATATCGGTCTCTTTTATGGTGTGCACGAATGGACGGCAGCGCATACCGGGGGCATAGTCGATGCCCGATTTATCGCGATTATGGATACCGCCCTCGAATCGCCCCTCGGCCAGATTGCGATGATTCCGATGCTTGCCTGGATAGCGCAGAATGCCCCCGCCCATTTGAAGGCCACATTTTTTGCGGTAATGGCGTCTTTTACCAACCTGGCGCTTTCCGCGGCCAGCCTCGGTACCAAATACGTCAACGAGATATACACCATCGCCCGTGAAGTTCGCGACCGGGTCACCGATACCGTCCAGACCAGCGCCGACTACAGCCAGTTGGGGTGGTTGTTGATCACAGTGGCCATCATTGGCGTGCTCGCCCCGTTACTCACGGTGTTGTTGATTCAGCGCTCGCGTTTTCGCACCGGGCAATAACTTAAACCAGCATCGCTAACCCAGCCTGATTATCCCAGATGATCGAGGTTGAAGGCGGTTCGCGCAATCGGCTGGCGCATGATGAAGTTGGTGATGATCGAATTAACCCCTTCGATCGAGGTCAGTTTTTCCAGCAGTAGCTGCTGGTAGTGATCAAGGTCACGGGTGACGACCTTGAGCACATAGTCCGACTGGCTGCCGGTAATCAGATAACACTCCATCACCTCGGGCAGCAGGGCGACGGCCTCCTCGAAGACTTTCAACTTATCGCTGGTTTGTTTTTCCAGCGAAATCTGTACCAGTACCGTTATCGGCAGTCCGATCTTCTTCTGGTCTAGTACTACAATTTGACTGGCGATATAGCCATTGCTTTCAAGAAGCCGCACGCGCCGGCCGCAAGGCGTCTGCGACAGGCCCACGGCATCGGCCAGGTCGGCGATGCTGATGCGTGCATCCTGCTGCAGCATCTGTAGAATTTTTCGATCTATACGATCAAGTTTCTGCATCGCTACCTCACTAGCTTTACTTAGAAATGAATGGTTACAGGCTTGCTGCCTGACGCGCTCGTGGGAAAACCGGTGTTCCTGCAGCGCCACCTGATTATGCAGATAAACAGGAGTATAGAATAAATTATTGGTATTTTAAGCCATTGACGAGTCATTAAGTAGAAATAACAGTCATTAATTTGCAAATACCATAGCTTTTTTAGCGAAACCGGCTAAGGGCGCTGTGCTACCATTTTTCGCTATTTCACAGTTAATAGCAGTTGCGGGGCGCGTCGATGACTAACGAAAACGATCAGCAGGACTATGCAGCAGAAGATATCGCGCTAGAGAACGAAGAATGGATCGAAGCGCTCGACTACCTCAGCAGTGAGCAGGGCGAAGACCGCAGTCGTGAGATGCTGCGTCTGTTACAGAACCATCTGCTTAAGCAGGGCGTCAATCTGGCCGAAGCAACGCTGAATACGCCCTACCGCAATACCATCCACCCCCAGCAGCAGCCCGGTTATCCCGGGAACATCGAACTGGAACAGAAAATTGAAAATATTATTCGCTGGAATGCGATGGCGATGGTGTTGCGCGCCAATGAAAATGGTTCCGGGGTCGGCGGGCATATCGCAACCTACCAGTCTGCAGCGACCGCCCTGGAAGTCGGTTTTAACCATTGGTTTCGCAAAGCGGATGAATCCTACGGTGGTGATTTGATGATGGTGCAGGCGCATGCCGCCCCCGGAATCTACGCGCGTGCCTACCTCGAAAACCGTTTGAGCGAACAGCAGATGAACAACTTCCGCCGCGAGCTTCAGCCCGGTGGTGGTTTACCCTCGTATCCACACCCGCGACGTTTACCCAATTTGTGGCAGTTACCGTCGGCCTCGATGGGGCTGTCTACCCCCGCGGCTATTTATCAGGCGCGCTTTATGAAATACCTGGAAAACCGGGGGTTGAAACCCGCTAACGGCGGCAAGGTATGGTGCTTTATCGGTGATGGCGAATCGGATGAACCCGAAGTGCTCGGAACCATCAATATGGCGACCCGCGAAAATCTCGACAATTTAGTGATGGTGGTGAATTGCAATTTACAGCGACTCGATGGTCCGGTCCGCGGTAACGGCAAAATAATTCAGGAGCTCGAACGTAGCTATCGTGGCGCCGGCTGGAATGTGATCAAGGTGATCTGGGGGAGCGAATGGGACGAGTTGTTTTCGCGTGATCGTGACGGATTGTTGCAGGCGCGAATGGACCGCGCTGTCGATGGTGACTATCAGTTCTATACCGTGTCTGATGGCAAGACCGTGCGTGAGCACTGGATCGACGGCGATGAACGCCTGGCCGAGTTGATGAAAATTCTGAGCGACGATGAAATCCGGCTTATCCGGCGTGGCGGGCACGATCGCAAGAAGGTGTACGCGGCCTACGAGCGCGCCCTCAAAAACAGCGGTCGACCGACGGTAATCTTGATGAAAACGGTGAAGGGCGAAGGCATGGGAGCATCGGCAGAAGGACAGAATACCGCGCATCAGAAAAAGCAATTCAGCGCCGAAGAGCGCATTGCCATCGGCAAACACTTCGCTATTCCCTTGAGCGATGAAGCGATGGCGCGCGCCGAGTTGTACAAGCCTGCCGAAGACAGCGCGGAAGCGCGTTATCTGCATCAGCATCGAAAGGATCTGGGTGGGTATTTTCCAGCGCGGGAAGTCAATTATGCGCGTTTAAAGACACCACCGATCAGCCTGTTCAAGGCGGCCATTGAGGGCAGCGAACGCGAACAGTCGACGACGATGGCGTTTGTGCGCATGCTTTCGGCGATGTTGAAAGACGATGGTCTCGGTCGATTCGTGGTGCCAATCGTGCCCGACGAAGCGCGCACCTTCGGTATGGAAACCTTGTTCAAACAGTTTGGTATTTATTCCAGCGAAGGGCAGAAATATAACCCGGTCGATGCCAGCTCGTTGCTGACCTACAAGGAGGCCAAAGACGGGCAACTATTGCAGGAAGGTATTTGCGAAGCAGGGGCAATGGCTTCCTTTATGGCTGCCGGAACCGCCTACGCCAATTTTGGCTTGCCGATGATTCCTTTCTATATTTTTTATTCGATTTTTGGCTTTCAGCGCGTCGGCGACATGATCTGGAGCTGTGCGGATTCGATGACGAAGGGCTTTCTGCTCGGTGGTACCGCCGGACGCACCACCTTAAATGGCGAAGGTTTGCAGCATCAGGACGGGCATTCGCATGTGGTTGCCTCGACCATTCCGAATATGCGCAGTTACGACCCCGCCTTTGCCTACGAGCTGGCCGTCATCGTGCGCGATGGAATCGAGCGCATGTATCAAAATGATGAAAACATTTTTTACTATCTGACCCTGTATAACCAGAACTATGCGATGCCGGCAATGCCCGAAGGCGTCGAGGAAGGTATAGTGAAAGGGATGTATCGCTATAAACACAGCGATGTCGACGGTGATAAGGTTCACCTGCTAGGCAGCGGTAGTTTAATGCAGGAAGTGTTGCTGGCCGCCGACATTCTGCAGGGCTACGGCTGCAGTTGCGATATCTGGAGTGTTACCAGTTACAACCAGCTGCTGCGTGATGCCCAGCAAATCGAGCGCCAGAATATGCTTACCCCGGAAAGCCCGCAGCAAAACTATATCGAACAATTGATGAGCAACGAGCAGGGCATAGTCGTGGCCTGTAGCGACTTTATGAAGTTATTGCCGACCAGTATTTCGCGCTGGTTTTCACAACCGCTGATCGCGCTTGGCACCGACGGATTCGGCCTTAGCGAATCGCGCCCCGACCTGCGCGACCACTTCGAAGTCGACGCCCGCTACATTGCCTGGTCGGCGCTGGCCGGATTGTTTCGCCAGGGCATAGTGGACAGGAAATTACTAGATCGCGCGAGGACTGAACTGGTCATTCCCGAAACCAAGCCCGACCCGGTGTCATTTTAGGCGCAGGGTTAGCGAATTAATTTTGAGTTAGTGGTTTGATCTTCACTGCCCGTCACCGGGGACTCGTCGCTATGCG
>JBLHOA010000243.1:0-4661 GCA_047622345.1 Gammaproteobacteria bacterium
CGACGGTCTGAAACCCGTCCATCGACGCGTACTTTACGCGATGAATGTGCTCGGCAACGACTACAACAAGGCGTATAAGAAATCGGCGCGTGTCGTTGGTGACGTCATTGGTAAATATCATCCCCACGGCGATACCGCTGTTTACGACACTATAGTCCGTATGGCGCAACCGTTCGCAATGCGTCACATGCTCGTCGACGGGCAGGGTAACTTCGGTTCGGTTGACGGTGATTCGCCTGCGGCGATGCGTTATACCGAAGTCCGCATGTCGAAGATAGCGCACGAATTACTCGCCGACCTGGATAAGGAAACCGTCGATTTCATCCCCAACTACGATGAGTCTGAGTATGAACCCGTAGTTCTGCCAACCAAGCTGCCCAACCTGCTAATTAATGGTTCGTCGGGAATTGCGGTGGGCATGGCCACCAATATCCCGCCGCATAATCTCGAAGAAGTCATCAATGCCTGTCTATTGCTGCTCGACCAGCCGGAAACCGAGCTGGAACAGATAATGGAGTGTATTCCGGGGCCCGATTTCCCAACGGCCGGTTTCATCAATGGTGCTAGAGGTATCCGCGAAGCTTATCGTGGTGGCAAGGGAAAAATTTATCTCCGTGCGAAAACGCACTATGAAGAGGATTCAGCCGGGCGGCAGAGCATTATCGTCACCGAGCTACCCTATCAGGTGAATAAAGCTAGATTGCTGGAAAAGATAGCCGAGCTGGTTAAAGAGAAACGCATCGAAGGCATCCGTGGTCTGCGTGACGAGTCCGATAAAGATGGTATGCGAATGGTAATCGAGTTACGCCGCGGTGAAATTGCCGATGTCATGGTCAACAATCTGTACAAACAGACGCAGATGCAAAATGTGTTTGGTATCAATATGGTGGCGCTGGTTAATGGTCAGCCTCGATTGCTGGATATAAAGTCGATACTTGAAGCCTTTCTATTGCATCGGCGTGAAGTCATTACGCGGCGGACTATTTTTGATTTGCGGAAGGCGCGAGATCGTGCCCACCTGCTCGAAGGGCTGGCAGTTGCCTTATCCAATATCGACGAAATTATTGCCTTGATTAAACAATCGGCAAGCCCGGCAATCGCCAAAGCAGGGCTGTTAGCCAAACCCTGGCCTCCGGGAATCGTGCTCGATATGTTGCAACGCGCCGGCGCTGAATCCTCGCGTCCCGACCGCATACCTGACAATTGTGGCCTGATCGATGCGCAGTATCATTTAACCGAGCGGCAGGCGCAGGCTATTCTCGACTTAAGGCTGCACAAGCTCACCGGGCTGGAACAGGACAAGATCATTTCCGAGTACCGTGAAATTCTTGACAAGATCGAAGACCTGCTCGATATCATCACCCGCGACGAGCGTTTGAAAGACGAAATTAGACGCGAACTGGTCGAAGCTAAAGAAGAATTCAGCGAACCTCGACGTACCCAGATTTTGATCGACCATTCCGATTTGACGGTGGAAGATCTGATTAGTGAAGAAGACGTAGTAGTGACCATTTCCCATCTTGGGTATGCCAAAGCACAACCGCTTGAATCTTATTCGGCGCAGAAGCGCGGCGGTCGCGGTAAGGCGGCAACCAAGGTTAAAGATGAAGACTTTGTCGAACAGATGTTTGCGGCCTCAACGCACGATACCTTGTTGTGTTTTTCGACGCGGGGCAAGGTCTACTGGCAGAAGGTCTATCAGCTTCCCATCGGCAGTCGTACCGCCAGGGGGCGCCCGATGGTCAATCTGTTGCCGCTTGAAGAAGGCGAGCGTATTACCGCAATTTTACCGGTTCGGGAATATCCTGAAGACCAGTTTATATTTTTTGCCACCGCAAGTGGTAAGGTCAAACGGACGTCATTGGCGAGCTTCTCGCGCCCGCGTACCAATGGAATTATTGCACTCGATCTGCGCGATGAAGACAGCCTGATCGGGGTGCAGCTGACCAAGGGCAGCTCCGACATGTTACTTTTCACCAGTGCGGGTAAAGGCATCCGGATTTCGGAGAATGATGTTCGCGCTATGGGTCGCACTGCCGCCGGTGTTCGTGGCATAAAAATAAAAGCCGGCGACGAAGTCATTTCCCTGATCGGGACCGAGTCAGATGAAGGGCAGATATTATTCGCCACTGCAAATGGCTACGGTAAACGCACTCGAATGGGAGACTTTTCGGTGCAAGGACGTGGCGGCCAGGGTGTGATTTCGATACAAACTACAGCAAGAAATGGCGCAGTGGTCGGCGCAATAAAAACCACCGACATGGATGAAATTATGCTCATCAGCAACGGTGGCACGCTGGTGCGAACGCCGGCTGAAGATATTTCCATTCTTGGCCGGAATACACAGGGAGTGACTTTGATCCGATTGGGTAAAGATGAGCAACTGGTGCAGATTGAGCCGGTTGCGGCCAGCGAAAGTGACGATCTCGAAGAAGGCGACGACTAGAAATTTCTATGACTAACGACCCGATAAACGCTTTGCGCGAGCAAATCGATGATATCGACGAACAGTTGCTGGCGTTGTTTAATCGCCGAGCAGAATGTGCCGTCGAAGTTGCCAAGGTTAAGCGAGCGGCAAAGAATGAGGGCGATGCGGCGATCGATTTTTTTCGCCCCGAGCGCGAAGCTCAGGTTATCAAACGACTGAAAAGCCTCAATCAGGGGCCGTTAAGCGATGACGAAGCAGGCCGATTGATTCGAGAAGTAATGTCCGCCTGTCTGGCTCTGGAACAACCCCTGAAGATCGCCTATCTGGGACCGGAGGGTACCTTTACCCAGTCGGCGGCGTTAAAGCATTTCGGTCATTCGGTTTCAACGGTGCCGATGAGCAGTATTCCCGATGTGTTTAACTCGGTCGAGGCACGGCGTTCGGAATATGGGCTGGTGCCGGTAGAAAATTCTACCGAAGGCGTAATAAGCCACACCCTCGATATGTTTGTCGATTCGAAATTGAAAGTTTGCGGCGAGGTCGAGATCCGCATTCATCATCACCTCGCCAACCTTTCGCAGGATATTGCCAACATCCAGCGAATCTATTCGCATCAGCAGTCGTTTGCACAATGTCGTCGCTGGCTCGACCAGAATTTTCCGGGTGTAGAGCGGATACCGGTTAGTAGCAATGCCGAAGCAGCCCGGCTAGCGGCCGCCAACGACAACGCCGCGGCTATTTGCGGCTTACCTGCGGTAGAAATATTCAAGCTTAAAATTTGCTATGAAAACATCGAAGATCTGACCGACAATACCACGCGCTTTGTCATCATTGGTCACCAGGAAATTGAACCCAGTGGTAATGATAAAACCTCGTTACTGATTTCTACGAAAAACCAGCCCGGCGCCTTATTGGCATTACTGCAACCACTGGCAAGTAATAATATCAGTATGAATAAGATCGAATCCCGGCCAGCCCCTGGACAGAAATGGGCCTATGTTTTCTTTATCGATATCGATGGACACCAGCAGAATGAAGACGTGATAAATGCTCTGGCTGAATTGAAGCAGCAGTCGTCTTTATTCAAAATACTCGGATCCTACCCAAAAGCATCTTTATAATGTCCATTCTAGACGCGGTTCTGCCGCAGATTAAGCACCTTAGCCCCTATGTCCCCGGTAAACCCGTGGAAGAACTGGAGCGGGAACTGGGAATATCGTCGGCGATCAAGCTGGCTTCGAATGAAAACCCGCTGGGCTGTTCACCGCTAGTGCAGGACAGTATTATGCGAGCTGGCGAGCAAATCGAGCTATACCCCGATGCGAATGCCTTTTATCTGAAACAGGCACTGGCCGAAAAACTCGGCGTCAATATCGACCAGATTACGATTGGTAATGGATCAAACGATGTACTAGATTTAGTAGCGCGTACCTTTCTCGACCAGGATGCAGAAGCCATTTTTTCAGAGTATGCCTTCCTGGTTTATCCCCTGGTTACCCAGGCCTGTGGTGCCACCGCGCGAGTCGCAAAGGCGCGCGGTGCCGGTGACGATCAGCCGATGGGGCATGATCTCGATGCGATGCTCGCGTTGATCAATGAAAAAACCCGACTCATATTTATCGCCAACCCGAATAACCCAACTGGAACCTGGCTCGATCGGCATCAACTGAAGGTCTTTCTGGATGCAGTTCCCGAGCAGGTAGCCGTGGTTATCGATGAAGCCTACTTTGAGTATGTCGAGGCAGAAGCTTACCCCGATGCCTTGCAATGGCTTGGCGATTATTCAAACCTGATCGTTACCCGAACCTTTTCGAAAATTTATGGTTTAGCCGGCTTACGTATCGGTTATTCAATTTCAAGCGCGCCGCTGTGTGATTTATTCAACCGGGTACGTCAGCCTTTCAATGGCAACAGTATTGCGCTGTCCGCGGCCTGCGCGGCACTTACCGACGAACAATTTGTAGCCGATAGCCGCGAGAATAACCGCCTGGGTCTGATACGAATGCAGGACTGGTTTGAGCAACGGGAAATCAGTTTTATCCCGTCGGTGGGAAATTTTCTTACGGTAAATTTTGGCGACAGTAGCGCTGATATTTATCAAGGCCTCTTGCGTCAGGGCGTTATCGTTCGCCCGGTCGCGAACTATGCAATGGCTGACTACCTGCGCATCAGCGTTGGCAGCAGTACGCAGCTGGATAGGCTGTTTGCTGCGCTGGATAAATTGCGATGATTG
>JBLHOA010000244.1:0-4581 GCA_047622345.1 Gammaproteobacteria bacterium
ATTTCTGGGTGACGCAACAGTCCGCCGACGAACTTTACCCAGCGGGGTGGTTCCCCAATCAACACGCTGGTGGCGATGGCTTGCCCGCCTGGACCCGTGCCGACCGTAACATCGCCAATGACAATATTGTAGTCTGGTATACGCTCAATTATCATCATTTACCGCGCCCCGAGGACTGGCCGGTTCAACCGGTGGTTTATGCCGATTTCCACTGGATGCCCGATGGCTTTTTCGATGAAAATCCGACCATGGACATGCCGCGCAAACGGTAATGAAATAACTTCAATGGCGCCCAGAACTGTCGGCATGCTGTTCACTGGAATAGCCATAATCGCCGGCATCGGCGGGCTTTTTTTGGATTTGATACCGGACGAAATCACCACAACGACACTTAGCGCATCCCGACCCGGGGAAATTGCCCGTTCGCACAATAGCCCACTGCCCGACACGGCCAATGCAATAATCATCCCGGCGAACACCGCAGCCGCCGCAGTCGCGGTGGCGACCCCGTCAACGAACAACAGTGAAACTCAGGCGCCCAGGCAGATCGAGGTTTTTGGGCGGGTAACTGACGGTAACAATCAGCCTATCCAGGATGTGCTGGTGTCCGATGAGTCGCAGTTTGGTAGCGTACGCAGTAATCACCTGGGCAAATATCGAATACTGCTCACCGTGCCGACGTTCAAAACACCCTTCCTCAATTTTCTGCGCCGCGGCTTTCAGGAAAACCGCATCGGCGTGCCCGTCGATAATCGACCCGCAGAAAACCGCTACCCGATTAATGTCCACATGAATCCTGCACCGCATTCCACCAGCAGCCGGGGCTGGGTCAGAAATGAACTGGGCGAAGGCGTCGCCGGGCAGAAGGTCGCGCTTCGCGTAAAAGGGGGCCAGGAAGGTGGTTATCATTTTTATGCGGTGATCAGCGATAGCAAAGGTGAATTCCTGTTCGAAGGGATTCGCTCCAATCTCGATTACCGACTGGAGATCGAAGCCAGCGAACGCTATGCCGGATTTATTCTCGATCCTTATCGGGTGAGAAAATTCACCCCTGACGCCACGATTACTCTGGATTCACTCGAACTGACAACGGTTGCCGGATTGATCGTCGACAGCAACGGTGCCCCGATTGGGGATTTTTCGCTGAGCGTACAGAATTTATCGGTCGACTATCCGGTACGCAGGATAAGCAGTGATGCTTCAGGGTTTTTCAAACTGGAAAACTTTCCGGCGGGTGAATTAAAATTCTCGACCAATTCGCCAGACTTTTTCAAATTTACCGGGTTTGTTTTAGATCAAAACGAATACCGCGTGTTAACGCTTGCCATCGACCGGGGCAACTATCACTTAACCGGTTGGGTCGGCGACGAGCACGGCATGCCGATGGCAAACGCGCGCGTCACCCTAAAGTCGGTGCTGGCGCGCGACGATTATCATTCCTATGCACATCGCTCGATCGTAACCACCGCCAATGGTGAATTCGAGTTCAGCAATCTGGGTAATATCCCCCACACGCTGACCGTTTATGCACGTGGATACGACACCTATATTTACAACCACCGCTTTGCTACGTATTCTGACCGACTTGATATCACGCTGAGTCGATAACGCCAGCGATGAGCCATTGCTTCTGACTTGCCGTTTGTTTCGCGTTTGGCGAGTAGAGGATATCGCAATATTTTCGAGGTATGCATGCAGGATCAACCCAATATTCTTGTCATCCAGGCAGATCAATTTGCGGCGAACTATATCGGTGCTTACGGCAATCCTATCGCGCGCACCCCGCATATTGATTCGCTCGCCGAAAACGGGGCCTTGTTTAATTCGGCCTACAGTAATTTTCCGCTCTGTGCGCCCTCGCGCTTTTCGATGATGTCCGGACAACTGGCCTCGACCATTGCGGCCTACGACAATGGCGCCGAGTTTCCCTCTTCGATTCCAACCTTCGCCCACTACCTGCGCGATCTCGATTACCAGACCTGCCTGGTGGGGAAAATGCATTTTGTTGGAGCCGATCAGTTGCACGGCTTCGAAGAACGCCTGACCACCGATATTTATCCGGGCGATTTTGGCTGGACCGGCGACTGGACCGAAGTGCGCCCCAGTTTTGCCAACGATAAGGTCACCTTTACTGATGCCGGGGTTTGCCTGCGCAACGTACAAATGGAGTACGACGACGAAGTTTGCCATCGCGCTCGCCGTAAAATATTCGACCTCGCCAGGGAACAGGACGACCGTCCATTTTTTCTGTTTACCTCGTTTACCCACCCGCATGACCCCTTCCAGTGTTCGCAACAACATTGGGATCGGTTTGACCATGCACAGATCGATATGCCGAAAGTCGTTCCCGATCAAGAGGATATGGATCCGTATAGCCGTCGCCTGCTCGCGCAATATGGCCTAACCGACAATGCCCCGAGCGCAGAACAAACCCGTATTGCGCGCCATGCCTACTACGGCTCTACCGCCTATATCGATGATCGTATCGGCGAATTGCTGCAGGTACTAAAAGACACCGGGCTATATGAAAATACGGTCATTATTTTCACCACCGACCACGGCGAAATGCTCGGCGATCACGGACTCTGGTATAAGAAAAATTTCTTCGAGGAAGCCTGTCGCATTCCGCTTATTATCAGCGCGGCACATCTGCAAAAACGCCGGGTTGACGCTAATGTATCGCTGGTCGATTTACTCCCCACCCTGCTCGAGATCGCCGGGGATGCTGCGCTTAAACGTCCGGTTGAACCCATCGCCGGGCATAGCCTGTGGGGGCTGACCACGGGGGCAGAAACAGGACGGGAGCATCCGGTTTTCAGCGAAAATCTGGCCGAAGGGGCGACCACGCCGCTGCTGATGGTCAAGCAGGGAAACCTCAAGTACATTCACAGCGACATTGACCCGAAACAATTATATGACCTGGGTAGCGACCCGACCGAACAGACCAATCTCATCGGCAATGCCGATTATGCCGATGCGCAACAACAGCTGGCCGACCTGGTCGTCGGTTTGTGGGACATTGAAACGCTGAAACAGGATATTATTCTGAGCCAGCGCCGACGGCTGTTTCTGCGCGACGCACTAGCCAAGGGTGAACCCACCGACTGGGATTTTATCGCGCTCGATCAAAATGAAGGCCACTGCCTACGCGCCGACAAGGTGTATTCAGAGTGGGCTTATCAGGGAATCCTCGGATTCAGGGTACCGGAATAATGACAATGACAGAACATAGCGTAATAGGACTCAGGAAATTATCGGAGCAGTTGCAGCGCGGTGAACTAACCTCGGTGGCGCTGGTTAAAACGTCTTTGGCTAAAGCGCAAGCCAGTGAATCCGTATTCATCCGCATCAATTCTGACCTGTTGAGTCTGGCCGAAGTTATCGACAGCAATCGGCATAAAAACACGCCACCACTGGCGGGAATTCCGATCACGCTGAAAGATTTATTCAATGTGCGTAACGAAACTACGCTGGCCGGGTCGATTGCCCTCAAACACAATGCCCGTGCCGAAGCGCAGGATGCCGAAGTCGTTGCTCCGTTGCGCGATGCTGGGCTGTTGTTCCTCGGGCGTACCAATATGAGCGAATTTGCCTTCTCCGGAATGGGTAAAAACCCGCACTATGGCACCCCTTTATCGATCTGGGATCGCGACACCGGCCGCTTACCCGGCGGGTCATCCTCGGGCAGCGCGGTCAGCGTTGCCGAAGGCATAGTCGCCGCGACGCTGGGGTCGGACACCGCCGGTTCCTGTCGGATACCGGCGGCCTTCAACGGCATCGTCGGGGTAAAACCGAGCTTTGGGCGTATGTCCTTGAACGGAATTTATCCCTTGTCGCCGACCTCGGATGCGCCGGGACCGCTGGCCGTCGATGTCGACAGTTGCTTTATTCTCGATCAGTTGATGAGCGGACAACATAAACCTGGTTTAGCGTTACCGTCGATCAAACCCCGCGCCGTCGACAGCCTGCGCCTGGTCATCCCCGATGGGCAGGTAATGGCCGATCTCGACGCAGAAGTTAAAAGTGACTTTTACCGCAGTATCGAGCAGTTAGCCGATGCCGGAGCCAACATAGAAACCGTGGCCATGCCGGTACTCGATGATTGCATCGATATGTTTGCCAATCGGGCGATAGCGCTATACGAGGCCTATCAGCATCATCAGCATTTACTCGAAAAGTATCTCGATGAATACGACCCCTTTGTCGGACACCGCATCAATACGGGGTCGGCGCTCAGCGAGGCCGAACAACAGGAACGTTATCGGGAGAAGGCAACATTAATCGAACAGTTCAATCGCCAGTTCGCAAAACTGGAGGCCGATGCCATCCTCTACCCCACGGTCGCCTGTGTGCCACCGGCGATTTCGTCAACCGACGATCTCGAGCAATCGCGCAAGGTCAACCTGCGCTGCCTGCGCAACACCGCCACCGCGAATTATTTTGACGGTTGTTCGATCAGCCTGCCCTGTCACCGGCCCGGTAACGCACCGGTAGGATTGATGCTATCGGCGGTGAATGGCATGGATGAATCGCTGTATCGCAGTGCGGCTGCGGTCGAATCGGTGCTGGCTGGGTAAGCAT
>JBLHOA010000245.1:0-4569 GCA_047622345.1 Gammaproteobacteria bacterium
GATCAGCAAAGTGGGAATACCGAGGAGAAAAGAAATGGCAATGAAGAGCTGTTTAGTCTGCGATAAGACGAGACGGGTATCGGGTGCAGGCCGCGGGTTGATCGAAATCAGGGTATCGTCACGTCCAAGCCAGTTCATAAGATTGACCCCGATATCGAGATTGCTGCCGTTGCCGAGATAGCTATTACTGAGAAAGTCGACATCGCCGATGATGGCCACGCGTTGATCAAAAAGTGCGCCGTTGGTATCCTGATGGCTGCGCTCCAGAGTAAGACCGATGTTAAGCGGTCCCTTCACTTCATCGGAGTGGTCACCGTAAAAAATTTCACCTTGCAGCCCCCCGGTTTCACTCCAGCTGCGGATGTCGGACTGTAGGAGTAGTTGTTGCTGCCAGTTTTCTTCGCCATAAAACTCAATCGCCTGCGCTTTCGGAAACAATGACATGCTATCCAGGTATTGCGTTACCGGGTGCCTCGGGTATTGGCCAACCAGGGCGAAATCGACGCGATCCAGTCCCATCAACTGACTATTCGGGTCAACGATAATTCCAGGTAAAAACTCGACTTCCAGCGATTCGGCAATGATGCCGAGATCCGAGTCGGCCTGTTCGGGGTCGGCGAGCCAGAGTAAATTTCCCCCATCATCAACGTAATTCCTTAATAGTGTGATTTCTCCGGGAAGCAGTGCAATGCGCGGGCTAGCCAGAACCAGAACATCGGTGTTGTCCGGAATACTGTTAGCCTGCGCCAGGTTTAATATTTCGATGTTGTAACCCTTGCTCGCCAGCTGTGTGGAAAACTGGCTGAAGTCGTGATTGGCATCGCCGTAGGGGTCGGGTTCACCGTGGCCCTGCACGAAAACCAGCCAGCGTTCGCCCTTGCGTAGCAGTCGCTGAATGACATTACTCACCTGGGCTTCAGTAATTTGCGACAGTTTTTCGCTACGCCCTTCGTATTCGAACAATACTTCGCCGTCAAAACGGATGTCATTGTCGCGTAGTAGCTCGGGGTAAAGGTCTGGGTTCAGGCTGGTGAACTGAATATTGGGTTGCTCGTGTTGATAGCGTTCAAAAAGTGTTACCAGTATGCGTTTGTTATCGTTAACCGGCGAAATGAACAAGGTGATTTTGAGCGGTTCATCGATAGCATTCAGCAAGGTGAGGGTTTCGCTGGCGAGGCTGTTGCGTTGATTACTGCTCAGGTCAAATACGATCGGAAAGCGATTGCTAATCCATGCGAGCAAGCCCAGCGCAATAACAAATAACAGAACAAACATGCCCGACTGGATTCGGTATTGCCAACGGCTGCGCGCGTCTACTTTCATAGCCACCGCTCCCGGTCGAGTTGACGAATAGTCAAGCCCAGAAAGAAGATAATCAGAATCGCATAGTAGGCCAGGTCGCTAGTGTCGAAGACGCCCTCCAGCATTGCCTGATGGTGTTGCAGGACGGAAAGATAGGTCAGCACGGATTGGCCGTTGTCGACGGAGCCACCCAACCAGTCGATGATCCACAACATTAACAAAGCCCCGAAAGTCCCCACCGCTGCGATGGTTTGATTTTCGGTGAGGCTGGATAAATATAAACCGATGGCGGCAAAGGTCGCGAGTAGCAAAACAGTTCCAATATAGATGGAAAACAATTTTCCGCCGTCGAGGCTGGTACCCATATAAAGTGACAGCGGCATAAGCATCAGCAGGCTCACCAGGATGCCGACGAACATGAGCAGGCCGAGATACTTTCCAAGTACTATTTCGCTGACGTTGATCGGTGCTGAAATCAACAGCCTGAAAGTTTTATTGGCCTTTTCTTCGGCGATCGTGCGCATGGTGATCAGCGGCATCACCATCAACAGGATAATTGAGGCGAGCTGCATCAATGGCGCCACCACAATGTCGGTAACCCCCGGGGTGTTTTGCAGGTGGATTAACTGGGGCTGCAGGATGAAATAACTATCCAGTTGGGTGAGAAAACTGTAGCTCAGAATCGCCTGTACTACCGCGAGAATGACCCAGGCTAAAGGCGACAGGAACATCGCGCTGATTTCGCGGCGAGCGATTATCCAGATCATGCTAGATCCTTGATATCGTCGCGGGTGAGCTCGATGAACAGGTCTTCCAGCGACTGTTGTTCGGCGACCAGCCGGCAAAGCCCCCAGTTCTTCGCAACCGATAGTTCTACCAGCTGTTCAGCGCTGGAGTCGGTGCGCAGAAATACGCGAAAGCGGTTGCCGTCGAGGGATTCGGCATGGTCGATGCCGTCGCATTGATTGATCTGCTCGAGGGTTGGAGGGCGCTGCAAGTCAATGATCATAGCGGCTTCGCGGCTGTAGTTAAGCGACTCGGTCGATGCATTGTAAATCAGCTCACCGGAGCGGATGATTTGCACGCGATCGCAGGTGGCCTGCACCTCGGATAAGATATGGGTCGATAAAATGACACTGCGCTCGCTGCCCAGCGATCGGATAAGTTCTCTGATTTCCCGGATCTGAATAGGGTCGAGGCCGACGGTGGGTTCGTCGAGTATGACCACCGGTGGATTATGAATAATCGCCTGCGCAATTCCTGCGCGCTGCTGATAGCCCTTCGACAGATTGCCGAGCAAGCGATTGCCGACATCTTCAAGGCCGCATTGTTCTTTCACCCGGCTTACCGCCTCGGCGACTTCGCGCCCGCGCAGGCGATGCAGCTTTGCGCAATAACTGAGGTACTCATCTACTTTGGCATCGCGATAAACCGGGGGATGTTCGGGAAGATAGCCGAGGAGTTGCTTTGCCTCGCGCGGCGACTCAAGAATATCGAAACCACCAATGCGCACCTCGCCTTCATTCGGCGCGACATTGCCCGAAATGATTTGCATAGTGGTTGATTTACCCGCGCCATTGGGACCGAGAAAACCGAGCACCTCGCCAGCATGAAGGCTGAAGCTTAATTGATGTATAGCTCGGTTATTCTGGTAGTAGCGAGACAGGTTTTCGACCTGAATTAAGGCTTCAGTCATTGATCTGCTGGGATCTGCTGGTGATTATTTCCGGCCCAATGATACCGCACTCGTGGCCAGAAGAAAGCCCGAATCCAGATTTAATCAACGTGCACAAAAAAACCGGCCGGAGCCGGTTTTTTCTAAAGACCAGGCGTTTGGGACTACTTGATTTTGGATTCTTTGTATTCGACGTGTTTGCGCACAACCGGGTCGTATTTTTTGAATACCAGTTTGTCCGGAGTGTTTTTCTTGTTTTTATCGGTCGTGTAGAAATGACCGGTACCTGCAGTCGATACTAATTTAATTAAATCTCTCATTATTTTGCTCCTAACACTTAATGCCGCGTTTGCGCATATCTGCGACAACCGCATCGATACCGTTTTTGTCAATAATACGCATACCTTTAGCGGACAGGCGTAGTTTGAGCCAGCGGTTTTCTGATTCTATCCAGAATTTATGGGAATGCAGGTTTGGTAAAAACCGGCGACGCGTTCTGTTATTCGCGTGTGATACATTGTTTCCGCTAACAGGTTTCTTTCCTGTTACTTGACATATACGGGACATGTTTGGGCTCCGATTTACAGCGAGATTGTTTCGAGGGCGCGAACTCTACCAGAAGCATATCCAGTATTCAAGCGGCTAAAGCTCCATTTAGCCGTGTTTTTCGAGGATTTGGCGTTTCCATTTGCCGCGCTCTACCGCTACCATTGCAGGCTTCGAATTTAGCGCGGATTTTACCCCGATGGATATTGTTTTTATACACGAGTTAAAGATTGAAACAGTTATTGGTATCTACGACTGGGAACGAAAGATAAAACAGACTATCAGCCTTGATATAGACATGGGCACTGACATTGTTAAATCGGCTAAATCGGACAGTATCGACGATACCCTGAGCTACAAAACCGTGGCCAAGCGACTTATATCATTCGTTGAAGCGAGTGAATATGAACTGGTGGAGTCACTGGCGGAAAAGATTTGCGACATTATACGCAGCGAGTTTGATGTTCCCTGGGTGCGCCTGAGTTTGAGTAAACCCGGAGCCGTGCGGGGCTCGCGGGCGGTGGGGGTCATTATTGAGCGGGGTAACAAGTCGCCATGAGCGTATCCGTGTATGTCAGCATCGGCAGTAATGTCGACCGGGAATACAATATCCGCGAATCGATAAAGGCGGTGCGCGCGAGTTTCGGCGAGCTGCGTCTGTCGCCGGTTTACGATTCCGATGCGGTGGGATTCGAGGGTGATAACTTTCTCAACCTGGTGGTGGGTATCGAAACTCAACTCGAGGTCAGCGAGGTAGTGAAGAAATTACGCGCAATTGAAGACCAATTGGGTCGCGACCGTAGCCAGCCCCGCTATTCCCCGCGTTCCATAGATCTCGATATCCTCATTTATAACGAATTGATTCTCGATCAGGATGGAATTCAGGTGCCGCGGCGCGAAATATTGAAAAATGCCTTTGTGCTCAGACCCCTGCAGGATATTGCCCCGGATACGCTCCATCCTGAAACCAGGCAGAGTTATGGCGAATTATGGCGGGTGATGGCCCCGCAATCGCCTAGGTTGGACCTTTTTCCGATGGAGCTTTA
>JBLHOA010000246.1:0-4564 GCA_047622345.1 Gammaproteobacteria bacterium
GAGCCCGTAGGCAAAGAACAGCTTGGCGGCAGAAAAGCAGATATCCGATTCCTTGATCTCAAGCACGCCTTTGGCGTAGGTTTCGCCGGTCCAGTAGGGGTTGGCCTGAGTATGAACGGTGCCCTTGGGTTTGCCGGTTGAGCCCGAAGAATACAGCCAGAAAGCGGGGTCATCGGGGTCGGTGTCGGCCGCGTCGGCCATCGCATCGGTCTGTTGCAACGCGCTATCGATACTGTGTTCGTCAGCTGCAGAACCAACACCACCGCCACTGACAAAAATGCCATGAACCTCATGCTTACCTTTGGCCATCGCCTCGCGCAAGGTCGGCAATAATGCGCTGGACACCAGTACGGCCTGCGCCCGGCTGTTTTGCAGCATATAAAGGTAATCGTCGCCGGTAAGTAGGGTATTTACTGCAACCGGTATGATTCCTGCGTAGATCGCACCCAGAAAAGCCACCGGCCAGTCGTTGCAATCGTGCATTAACAGCAACACCCGCTCTTCACGACGAATTCCGCAATCGAGCAGTGCCTGCGCCATGCGACGACTGCGATCGGCGAGGTCGGCAAAACTCAGACTACCCGAATCGTCAATGTAGGCAGTCTTCTGCCCGCGCCCACGATTCAAATCGAACAGGTACGCACTGTAATTGAAACTCTCTCCGGCGACCGGACTCATTGCGCTACTCATCTGTATCCTCCAGAACGGCAATAGGTAAGAAGCCGCTGAATTAATGTTAAGTTTTCTTATCGTATGGAACCTCTGATCAATTCATTCCCGGATCAGGCCCGGGACAAGCTCTGAATTGCCAGAGGACGGGAAATCTAAAAATGTGGTTAGCTTTCCCTTCATTTTCAACGACTTCCCAGTCGCGGAAATTGGTGGCACATCCTTGTGCCACAAAACTTCTGAATTAATCAGAGTTTCCCTATTATTGTGCGCCGCGTTATCGGCTGAATTTTATACTGCCTTCGGGCAGCAGGTACATAATTAATGCCCGTCCTTCGCTCACCGTTGGTCGGTGCACACTGCCCGGGGGATAAACGGCCCAGCCCGCCGCATGACCGTCAAAAAGCGCGTTGCTCTTTTGCGGCATGATCAAATCAATTTCCCCGTTAGGATGGCTATGTTCCGGCCCCACAACATTTTCCATGTCGACCACATCGACGGAGAAGCGCTGCAGGTCATCTTCGGCCTTGAACACACGGCCATAACGGATGCCACCGGCTTCCTGTTTACATAACCAGCCAAACACGACTCCGCTCCTGCAACTTTTTTCGAGTTGCTGAAAGGTTTCGCTGCCCGGCCCGTGCTCCCGATTGAGCCAGTCGGCCAGTTCGGCATCGAGGGCCCGGCCGCCGAGTTGCTCGGTCAAAACCTTCAACTGCTCGCGTAATTCGTCTGCGGACATAGTGTTTTCCCTGGAAAAAGTCGGTTGCTGCGAGCGACTTGCTATCGCCTTTGGCATGAACTATTGTGCATAAAGAAACAATAAACTTCCATTTATACCAAGTCAAGCAATATAATGCATACTGCGCGTAACGAGGAACAACCGCATGGCAACGTCCAGCAAAAACCGACCGGCAATCGCCAAAGGCCGCGATAGTGACGACAAACAGTTCCTCGTCGCACTCGGCCAGCGCGTGCGCGACCTGCGTAGTCGCGGCGGCACAACGCGCAAAGCACTGGCGCAGGCGACCGGCGTTTCCGAACGCCACCTGGCGAATCTCGAATACGGTGAGGGCAATGTTTCGGTACTGGTGCTGCAGGAAGTCGCCAGCGCACTGAATTGCCCGCTGGCCGAACTGATCGGCGACTTCACCACGGCCTCCCCGGAATGGCTGATGATCCGTTCATTGCTAAATAACCGTGACGAGCAAACCCTGCACCAGGCGCGCATTGCGATCGGACAAATGCTCGGATCATACCCCGGCGATAGTTCTGCACATCGAGTGCGAATTGCACTTATCGGTCTCAGAGGCGCTGGCAAAAGCACGCTTGGCCGGATGCTTGCCGATGAAATGGGGTTCGCGTTTGTCGAATTGAGCCGCGAGATCGAAAATTTTGCTGGTTGCACGATTGCCGAAATTCAAAATCTTTACGGCGCCAAAGCCTATCGTCGCTACGAACGCCGGGCACTCGAAGAAACAATACAGATTTACCCCGAAGTGATCATCGCCACCCCGGGAGGACTGGTTGCAGACCCGGTCAATTTCGATCTACTGCTTACCCACTGCAGCACCATCTGGCTTCAGGCTAAGCCCGAAGATCACATGCAAAGGGTGATCGAACAGGGTGACTTCCGCCCGATGGCGGGAAACAGCGAAGCGATGGAAGACCTACGTGGCATACTTGCCTCGCGTAAAGACTTTTATGACAAAGCTGATTTCAAACTGGACACCAGCGGACAGCCGCTTAGTGAAACCTACGGAGCGTTACGCCAGCTAGTCAGCGAACATTGTGCCGCATCAAAGGCCGCCTTTAATGCAATATAATGCTTGATTTTATACAGATATTGCAATATGTTGCATTTTCCAATCTACCTAATGCGGAGAATTAGTCGTGACCGACAGCGAAGCAGTCGACTATCAAACCAGCCCTGGACAGTACCGCCACTGGCAACTGGACTTCGATGGTCCTGTCGCTACCTTAAAAGCCGACTTTGACGAAAATGCGGGCTTACGGCCCGGCTACAAGTTAAAACTCAACAGCTACGACCTGGGTGTCGATATCGAGCTGAACGATGCGATTAACCGGATTCGCTTTGAACACCCCGAAGTGCGCAGCGTGGTCATCACCAGCGCCAAAGAAAAGGTGTTCTGCTCAGGCGCCAATATATTCATGCTCGGTGTCAGCAGCCATGCGTGGAAGGTCAATTTCTGTAAATTCACCAACGAGACGCGCAACGGGCTCGAAGACTCATCGCAACACAGCGGCTTGAAATTTATCGCTGCAGTGAACGGTGCCTGCGCCGGGGGTGGCTACGAACTCGCGCTGGCCTGCGATGAAATCATGCTTATTGATGACCGCTCGAGTGCTATCAGTCTGCCCGAGGTGCCCTTACTCGGCGTTCTGCCCGGCACCGGGGGACTTACCCGGATTACCGACAAGCGCCACGTGCGCCACGACCTCGCCGATATCTTCTGCACCACCAGCGAAGGCGTGCGCGGGCAAAAGGCCTTGGACTGGCGACTGGTCGATAGCATCGCCAAGCCCGCCGTTTTTGCGCAAAGCGTGCAGGCAAGAGCACTGGAACTGGCCGCTGGCAGCGATCGCCCCGTCGACGGCAAAGGCATACCGTTGAACCCGCTCGAACGGAAGCTCGATGGCGATACTTTGAGTTACCGCCACCTTAGCGTCGAAATGGATCGCGCCGCGCGCACTGCAAGCTTCATTATCAAAGCACCCGCTGGCGAACAAGCTGGCGATATCGCCGCAATTGAAGCGGCGGGTGCGAACTGGTATCCGCTAAGCCTCGCGCGCGAACTCGACGATGCCATTTTATCGATGCGCAGCAATGAACCCGAGCTCGGCACCTGGTTGATCAAAACCACAGGCGATGCCGCCGCGGTGTTGGCGATGGACCAGGTTCTGCTCGAACATAAACAACACTGGCTGGTGCGCGAAACCATCGGCCTGTTACGGCGCAGCCTCAGCCGCCTGGATACCTCTTCGCGCAGCCTGTTTGCAATCATCGATGAGGGCAGTTGTTTTGCCGGAAGCCTGCTTGAACTAGCACTATGCTGCGACCGCAGCTATCAACTGGCATTGCCCGATGATCCCGATAATGCGCCCGCCATTACCGTCAGCGCAGCCAACTTCGAACTCTACCCGATGATAACCGGTGAAACCCGGCTGCAACGCCGTTTTTATAACGAAGCGGCAATACTGAACCCGCTGCGTGAAAAGATCGGCCAGACCCTCGATGCCGATGCCGCCTTTGCCCTCGGGCTGATCACCAGCAACCCGGACGACCTCGACTGGGATGACGAACTGCGCATCGCCATCGAAGAACGCGTGTCGATGTCACCCGACGCGCTCACCGCAATGGAAGCAAACCTACGATTTAACGGGCCGGAAAACATGTTTACACGCATCTTCGGCCGCCTGACCGCCTGGCAGAACTGGATATTCCAGCGACCGAATGCGGTCGGCGAACATGGTGCCCTGAAAGTCTACGGCACAGGCGAAAAATCCAAATTTGACTGGAACCGGGTTTAACCCCCTCCCAGGAAAATAGAGAAAGAAAATGATGAAGGAGAATTGAAAATGACCGCTATCAATTACAACGAAAAAATTCCGAATAATGTCGAACTGGGTGAAGACCGCGCTCTCAAACGCGCGCTCGAACACTGGCAACCGAGTTACCTCGACTGGTGGCGCGATATGGGTCCCACTGGATCCGAGAACTACGACATTTATCTGCGCACCGCGATTAGCGTCGATCCCGAAGGCTGGGCCCAGTTCGATTTCGTCAAAATGAAGGATTACCGTTGGGGAATTTTTCTGAATCCGGCCGAGCAGGACCGTAAAATTCAGTTCGGCGACCACCGCGGCGAAAATG
>JBLHOA010000247.1:0-4502 GCA_047622345.1 Gammaproteobacteria bacterium
CCCTCAATCAAAACAGGAGATAGATCGATGTCAGACTCAGGCTTCAAAGTTCACGCGCTGGAATTGGGACCAATGGAAAATTTTGTCTATCTGGTTGAGGATCTTTCCAGCCGGCGATGCGCGGTCGTCGATCCAGCCTGGGATGTCGAAGCCATCGTCAATGTTGCGAATCAGTTAGACCTTAATATTACCGACATCCTGCTTACCCATAGCCATCACGATCATATCAATGGCATCGAAGGCCTGTTAAACCATGGCAGCGCCGAGATTCACCTACTCAAACCCGAATACGAATTCTGGCAGCATACGCTCGACAAACCGAGTTTGCATCACGGTGGGGATACTCTCAAACTGGGTGCAACCGAAATACAAATGCTGCATACCCCCGGACATACGCCAGGTTCGGCCTGTTACCAACTGGGCAATGAAATTATTACCGGGGATACGCTATTTGTATTCGGCTGTGGTCGTTGCGATCTCAGCGGAGGCAACCCCGCTGACATGTTTGAAACCTTAAAAACAATGAAGGAACGTTTACCCGGTGATATGACTATCCATCCCGGCCACAATTATTCAGTGAAGAAAAATTGCAGCTTCAGTGAACAGGTAGCGGGAAATCCGTTTATGCACTACGAAGACGAAGAGTCGTTTGTGCACTACCGCATGCAAATCCACGATAAAACCCGCGATGAGCCCTATGCATCGGTGAGTAAACAGCAACTGAAAATAGCGAATTTATTGTAATAGGGTTCAGTCAAGGCTGCCGAAAACCCGTCGCAACAATTGTGTCGTGCGTGCACGCGGGTTTTGACGGATATTCGCCTCTTCTTCGGCAACCAGCAGAAATAGTCCTTCGATGGCGCGATCAGTGGCATAGCGGGTCAGATCCGGGTCAACTTTGTCTACCAACGGTATTTTGTTGTATCGACCGACAATATCGCCGTAGTATTTAGTCGCATTAACGTCGTTCAGGGTATTACCCACGACCGACTGAAACTCCCGACGAAGCTCATCCCCGGTGGTGCGCTTCAGATATTGCGTAGCTGCATCCGGCGAACCTTTTAAAATGCTAAAGGCATCGCTAATAGTCATCGAGGTAATCGCTTTTATAAATATCGGCTTGGCACGCGACGCTGCCTTTTCCGCACCGCGATTGAGTTGCAATACGAATTGATCGACTTCTTTACCGAAGCCCAACTTTCTTAAAGCGTCTTCAACCTTACGCGTATCCTCTGGAAACTCGATCTTTAACCGTGGGTTGGCAAAATAGCCATCGATCGATGAAGCCTTGATAGCGCCCCTGGCGATGTCGTTAGACAGTGCATCTTTCAGCCCTGCCACCACTTCGCCCTGGCTCAGTGGCAATTCAGAACTGGATGCAACGGCTGACTCCAGCACCTGTTGGAATTCTTTCTAGGAGCAACCCGACAGCGCGAGGAGCAGAATTATCAAAAACATCAATTTTGCGTTTAACTTTAAAGGCTTCATTTTATTAACTCGGTTACCTGGGATAGTTTTTCAACGCGTAGATCGGTGAATTCGGACCAGTCTACATCGCCACGGGTATCGATATGTATGGTCGCAACTCCGGCACTCTTCCCGGCTTCCAGATCATAGAGATAGTCCCCAACCATCACCGTATCATCGGCCCTGGCCTGCCACAGCTTGAGCAGATGATTGATGCCATCAGGTGAGGGCTTAGGCACGCAGGCATCGCGATCGAGAATATGATCGATTGGGAAAAAATGATCGATATTGCAGGACTTTAAGGTATGCATTACCACCGGCATAGTATTGCGGGTGAGGATTGCCAATTGCTTACCATCACGAAATAACTGTTCGAGCAGTTCGGCGGCACCTTGCATCACCGAAGACCGCCCGGCATAAAAGAACTCCAGTTCATTCAAAGATTCCCATAGCGGCGCCGCTTCATGCACCGGCATCGCGTGCAGCGCTTCCAGAATGGGAACTTCCGGTTGCAAGCCCAGTTCGCGCCGGATGTGGTCAAAGTCATGGGCGCTCACGGTCAAGGTGCCGTCCATGTCGAAAATCCAGTGATTTCTATTTTTTAGAATTGGCTGCATGCTTTATAAATTTTCACTAATTTCACGTTGGGGAATTATTCTATTCGATGTAGTATCAACGACCCGACAAATAATTCAAGCGATTAGCCATGACTATAAAAACTGGAGATCAGGTTCCTTCCGTTACCCTTCATCAAATGATTGGTGGAACCAATGCCGCGATCACCAGCGAGCAAATTTTCAGCGACAAAAAAGTCGTTTTATTTGCCCTGCCGGGTGCTTTTACGCCTACCTGTTCGGCACAACATCTGCCTGGCTTCATCGAACTGGCCGATCAATTCTTTGCCAAAGGTGTGGATAGTATTGTCTGCCTGTCGGTTAACGATGCCTTTGTTATGGATGCCTGGGGACAACATCAGAATGTTGGCAACAAGATAACCATGCTCGCCGATGGTAGCGGTCTTTTTACCCAGGCTGCCGGCCTTGAAATCGATCGGGTGGCGAATGGCATGGGCATGCGCTCACAACGCTATGCGATGGTCGTCGATAATGGTCGAGTCGAGCTGCTCAACGTCGAAGCCGACGGTGAATTCAAAGTCAGCAAAGCCGACGTCATTCTCGCAGCGCTGTAGCCTTAAAAGCCATGGTTGATGCTAAGGGACCCAGTGAATTTGTCAGCGAAGCTTATCAGCTCGCTAATAAGGCAGATATGGTCGATTTTTATCAGAAATGGGCCGATGAATACGATCATCAAATGATCGAAGTGCTCGGCTATGTTTCGCCAATGAAAATTGCCCAGTTACTGATGAAGTATCTTCCCGATCACGGCTCGAGCATATTTGACATAGGCTGTGGCACCGGATTGACCTGCAGTTTGCTCCATGATTCGGGATACCGTCAGCTCGATGGTATCGACATGTCCCCCGATATGATCAATGTGGCGCGGCAAAGAGGCTTGTATCGTGAGTTATTGATCGGCGATGTCAACCTGCCTCTGGACAGGATTGATGCCAGCTACGATGGCGTGATTTCCTCCGGTACCTTTACCCACGGCCACGTCGGACCCGAGCCGCTCGATGAGATATTTCGCCTGTTAAAGCCCGGTGGCATCCTCGCCTGTACGGTCCATTTCGAACTTTGGGAAACGCTAGGATTTCGGCAAAAGCTTGAAAGCCTGGTCGAGCATTCCGTGGCAAGTTGCCTTTATCAACAACAGGATAAATATTATCAATCGGGGGAAGACGAAGGCTGGTTCTGCCTATACCGGAAAAACGATTACCCTAAAAACGATTAATTACGATCGAAGTTAATAAAGTGCTGGAGCAATGTGGTTAGATAACTGCCTCTAGGCAGGCTCACTTTCAACGATAACTGTTTCAGTGGCTCGTCAAAATCAACTTGTAGATCTTGCGCAATGACGCGCAAAGATCGCATCTGACTTTTGGCTCCTTGTTGTTCGAGGCGACTGATTATTTGCGGATAACGCGCAAACACTTCGCTTTCGATCTCCAGTGCAACACCTTCCAGACGACTATCACCGCTACCATAAAGACTGCCAGTCGCCGAAATATCGAGGCTGTCAAATCGTTGTACCAGCTCGGTGTCAATTGCGTCGCTGAAAATTGAGCGGGTACCAGCCAGCATAAAAACATCGCCGGCCTGCGGCTCCAGCCACAACCCGGCCTGTATCCGTTGGCTAAGCACTTCGTTAAAAAGAAAACTTCGCAGCGATGAGATATAAATACTCTTTCGATGACGACTCAAGCGGGGTTTCGATAACTGCCTCAAGGCCTGTTCAACATTGTCCTGCTTTTGCCCGAAACGTTGCTCGCCAAAGTAATTGGCAAAGCCTTTTTGCTGAATATCGGAAATTTGTTGCAGGCTCACAGCAGAAACTCCCTCAACCTCGCGGATTACAATTTCAAAGAGATTACTTTTATGGGTCCCCGGGCGTAATTTCTTACTGTGCCAGCCATGATCCAGAATTCGATAATTTCCGATCGCAGGAAATTCAAAGTCTTTTTGCCCACCCGGTAAATGTAAGCTCAGCCACTGGCAGGTCACCGCGACCTTATCTTTTAATCCGCTCTGGCTGATCTGCCGACTGCTGATGCCGAAATCGGCAGCGATCAGGTCGATTAAGTCCGGTGTCGTAAGACCCGATTTTTCGATGTATAGAAACAGGTGCTCACCCTGTCCTTCGGGCAGGAAACCAAGTTCTTCGACCACACGAAAATCTTCGGGTTGCGACTTTATCCTGCCGGTAATGGTCGCCGGACCGTAGGGAAAACCCTGGGCACTCATTGCTTCACCCTGGCTTTCTCGGCAACCTGGTTACGCAAATAATTAATATGAATGTGATCGGCGGTGCAGGTCAGGTTTTTCAAAACGGCCGAATTCGCCAGTTTCAATAACGATTCAGCGTTGGGTAACAAAGTTTCGTCGACGGGAAAATCAGCAAACTGTCGGCGCTTCATC
>JBLHOA010000248.1:0-4471 GCA_047622345.1 Gammaproteobacteria bacterium
GGTATTGGCGTTGTCGATGAAATCAGGGACAATATTCTCCGGGACATTGCTGGTATCGCCAGGGTCGTCCGTCTCGGTGATGGCAACCCCGACCGGTTCAAGATCATTGCGCGTCCACCAGTACCAGAAACCCTGATCGCGCAGCCAGCTGCTCAGGCGATCAATATTGTTCCATTCGCGCCCGGCGCCACGCGCATTAAACACTCGACACAATTGGCCATCGACGTAAACCGCAACGGCCCAGGCGAGCGGGTGTTTACCCTGGTCGCCGTAGCCACCACCTTGATGTTGACGCTCGACGCGATAAACCAGCGCAAATTCGCCAAGGCGCGCGCCAACACGCAACGGTGCCAGGTCGGCCTGGGTGACCGAACCGGTAATGCCTAGCGATACATCTTGATCCATAGTGTTGACAAGTTCGAATTAATTGACTACATTATGCGCCATGGTGTTGTGAAAAGTAAATGACCCTGTCGGAATAATCTGAAAAGGCCCTCACATCACCCTAATTTTTTAAATTCCACATCATGGAGCATATTGTGAGTAAGAAAGTTTCCCCAATCCCACGCGGTTACCGAACCGCGACTACTTGTCTGACTGTTATCGATATTGATGCAGCGATTGCATTTTATCAGGCAGCCTTTGCTGCCGAAATCCTGACCCGTCATACCGGTGCCAGCGAAATCGAAGCGGTTCATGCGACGATCAAAATTGGCAACAGTATTATTGCCTTAAATCGTCAGGCGCCCGAAAAAGGTATTCTGGCTCCTGTAAGCCTGGGTGGCTCAGCGGGTCAAACGCATCTTTACGTTGATGACGTTGATAGCAGCTGGAACCGGGCCGTTGAAGCAGGCGCGAAGATGCACACCGAACTGCAGGATACCTATTGGGGTGATCGTAGCGGCATGCTGGTCGATGGTAATGGCCATATCTGGTCGATCGCGAGCAAGATTGAAAACCTGAGTCAGGACGAAATTAGCAATCGTGCAAAATCTTTTGTCGAAGCTGAAGTGGTGCTAGCGGTAGAGGTAATGCCAGTTGCTGAAGAAGCAAATCAGATGCAGCCTGCTATAGTCTAAGCTGATACTATCCGAGGCCGGGGCTCTTCCCGGCCTTTTTTTGTGGGATTTAAATGCAGATATTAAATGCTGCGGCAACCGAACAGCTACAGGCACTGAAAACAGGCAAAATCAGTGCTGTCGATTTACTCGAAGCTACTCTGGCCCTTGCCGATGAAGTTACCCCTGAATTAAACCCGTTTGCGTTGACGCTTTATAGTCGCGCTCGTCAGGCGGCCATTGAAGCTGATAAAAAACTGGCAAATGGTGAAGGCGGTCGCTTATGCGGTTTGCCAATTACAATCAAAGACTCACAGTTTCTCGCCGGCTACCGTTGCGCTAACGGATCGCATACGCTAAGCGAATTTGTACCCGTTGAAACTTGTCGAGCAGTAGAAATTCTCGAGCAGGAAGGCGCCATAATTTTTGCCAAAACGACTTGTCCGGAGTTCAGTCTGACCGGAATAACTAATTCAAATCTCTATGGGTTGACGTCTAACCCCTGGGATATCGGCCGTACTAGTGGTGGCTCTTCCGGTGGCGCCGCGGTTGCGGTTGCAAGCGGACTAGGTGCTTTTTCACTCGGTGGTGACGGCGGCGGTTCAATCCGTATTCCAGCTGGATTTTGCGGCATAGTCGGCTTCAAGCCGAGTTTTGGTGCGATTCCGCGCGAACCCTGTTTTCCGTCCTGGCAGTCTATCGTCAGCTACGGGCCGATGACGCGCAGTGTTAAAGATGCACAACTGTTTTACCAGATTTTGACCGGTGCTGATGAGCAGAAAAAACCGGTAAAATTACCCGGTCGAGTCATTGTTTCGGAAGATCTGGGTTTTGCTCCGGTCGACCCCGATGTGCGTAAAGCTTTTCGCGCGGTCATTGAAAAAATCCACAACTCGGGAATCAAAACGATTGAAGACCAGCCGGGTTTGCACTCATCGGTAGTCACCTGGGCGGTAACGGCCAGTTACGATGCGGCAGAAAAGGCGCGTGGCAAGCCCTTCGAAGCGCAAGACATGGGTGTGGTGGCGCAGGCTTTTATTGAGTTTGGCGATACTTTCAGCGAAGAAGATTTTGACGAGGCGCAGGTCTATCGGCAGGTCATTCGCGATCACTATAAGGAAATGTTCAAACGCAATCGCAGTAATATATTGATTACCCCGACCCTGGGTTGCGAGGCATTCAGTCACGGCAGTATTCATCCGCATTCGATTGATGGTAATCCGATTGAAGCGCCCTGGCTGGATTGGGCGGGTTTTCTATACGACGCTAATCTGGCTGAAATGCCGGCTTGCGCGATTCCGATGGGGCTTGGCGATCAGGGGCTGCCTTTATCGATACAGATAATCGGTGCGGTCGGTAATGATGATGAAGTTTTATGCGTGGCTGCAGCCATTGAAAAACTGATTGGCTGGGATAATTCGATTGTGGCCCCGAAGCAGGAGCCACAACCGAACCCGGTGCTGGCTAAAAAAGTTTCGAGCGAAATGGATCATCATATATTGCCGGCGTAGCCGCTGGATCCACCCCATGAAATTCGGCATTAATTGCCGCCGTCCACATTTTTGCACGGTCGCGTAATTGGCGTTGCTCGGTTTGCATACGACCGCGCGAAACGATGATTCCGAGATCCGCTCCCTTATAGACGTAATCGCCTTCGCGGTAAACACGCAGATAAAAAGCCTCGTCGTTGTCGATGACATTGGTCCAGTCGAGATCGTGTCGATCGAATTGAATAGCCCCGTACTTGTCCATGCTCCAGACTCCGCTCTGCGGTGCGTGGGTTAACTGTTTTACCTTGTCTTCGGTTTGCTTCAAAACCAGCTGGCTCCAGAAGTCATACTCATTCCAGCGGTTTTGTATACGACGCAGGTCGACCTGGTAATCAACATCCAGGTACTCGAGCAGATGGAAAAGAAATAATGGGACGCCGCCGTAGTGCGAAGTAATCAAATTGGTTAAGGGGCTGGCACCACTGATGCGCGGGTTAACTTCGCCCAGATAAGGAGTGCCATCATTGGTATCGATGAGGAAGTCCATGCAAAACACGCCCTTATAGCCCTCCTTGAACATGCGGTCACCAAGCGCCGACGCCATGTTGCGCAATTCGCGACGGGTCTTTGCATTAAATATCTTTGGCCAGACGTCGTTGCCACACCAGCCGCCCTTATAGGGTGTTATTTCTTCGAAGCCGGTGATATCGGTTTGAATCGGACCCGACAAGGTACCATGGCGGGTTACACAGACTTCCAGTGTGCCAGGCATGTGGTCGATCCGTTTCATTATTTTCAACTGCTCGCCTTTCATTTGTTTGGCGTACTTATTGTAGTCAGTCTCATTTTTAATGAAGAAGGTAGTCCGCCCCGAATCGCCATAGGGGGTTTGCACGACCAGATCGGTTCCTAATTTGGCCTTCTTTGCCGCCTTCATTAATTCTTCAAAGTTATCGGCCTTGCCGAGGACATTCGGGGCGCTATCAATACCCGCCTCATTGGCGAGTTTTGTCAGCTCAATTTTAGAGTCGAGTCGTTTTCTAAGTTCGACGGAAGGTAGCGCGATATCGACCCCAAGATCGTTGCAGATTTGTTCTGTT
Source organism: Gammaproteobacteria bacterium (assembly GCA_047622345.1). Lineage (GTDB taxonomy): Bacteria > Pseudomonadota > Gammaproteobacteria. The sequence continues at coordinate 3,649 of JBLHOA010000248.1, forward strand.
TTTTCATCCAGCATGACAAACAGCAGTTTAGCCGGTCCCTTGCCTGCCTTCTTGATGCGGTCGATTACTTCTTTGTGCATGAGCATGTAATTGCACACGTCTTCCATCGATTCGAATTCGCCGTGGCTGGTTTCCTGAGGTACAAATACCCGGGGATGTGCGCCATCGAAGGAATCAAAAAAGTTGATATGGTAAAAACGGTTAACGAATTTCTCAACACCGAGCAGGTTGAATGCGGTCGGAGAAACAAAAAATATCGGGGTTTCGTTGCGACGAAAATAAGTAAGAATATCGGAAAGACCGCGTATTTTTGGTTTTCTGACCATTACTACCACTCCTGCAATTCGGTGAATAAGAAGAAAGGGCATTATATAAGAACTGAAAAATTAAAGAGACTAATGTTTTCCGAGGTGGTTCTAGGCGGGTCGAAAATCAAATGTAGTAAGTTTTTTATATAACTGGATCTCGGTATACGGCTCAACGAGTGAGTCTCTTTCCGGCTTAGCTATGATCGGCCTGATACCGGAAGAATCAACATTTAGGAGAATCGCTATGTACTTAACGGCCGAAATTGTGGTGTTACTAATTGCTCTGTTTCACGTCTATATTCTGGTGCTGGAAATGTTTCTATGGGATAAGCCGCGCGGCATGCGGGCTTTTGCACTCAGCGCAGAAAAGGCAGAAATGACCAAAGTGATGGCCGCCAACCAGGGTTTATACAATGGTTTTCTCGCCGCTGGGTTATTCTGGGGGCTGTGGCAAGGAACAGCAGGAGACGATGTAAAATTCTTTTTTCTAGGCTGTATTCTGGTAGCTGGTTTAT
>JBLHOA010000249.1:0-4464 GCA_047622345.1 Gammaproteobacteria bacterium
GCTGTTCAGGATTTTTTATCGAGCAGATGAAATGCACTTATGATAATAGCTGAAACGGATGTGTGAAAATGAATTACGGTGAACAGGATGCAACGTATCAGGGCGCTGGCGGCAAGGAGGGGATTCGAAAACTGGTCGATTGTTTTTATGACTTGATGGGCGGAGATCCGAAATATAAAACTATTTTTGACTGGCATCCCGACGAGCTTGAAATGTCGCGCGACAAGCTTGCGTTATTTTTATGCGGGTGGATGGGAGGGCCGAAACCCTTTATTGAAAAGTATGGGCCGATACGGATTCCTGTGGTGCATCAGCATTTAGCGGTGACCGAAGTAGAAAGAGACTTATGGTTGGACTGCATGGCCAGATCGCTTTCGAAGCAGGGTTATGATCAGGCGCTGGTCGACTATTTGAATGTACAGTTTTTCATTCCGGCAGATCGCATCCGGCAAGCTTGTAGCAAACCTTAGGGAAAATCTAATACTCAAATAGCATGCGCCGCCGCGCACATATTTTTCAACTTGGTCATGGCCAGATCACGACCGAGCATCATCAGCCCGCAATCGGGTGCGACCAGTAACCGGTCCTGGTCGATGTGGTTCAAGGCCAGTTCGATGCGTTGATGGATAGCTTCGATGGTTTCAATCCGGCTGTTAGCTATGGTGACTACACCAAGAATGACGCTGGTTTTTTCGAAATGTTCAAGTAGTTGCAAATTGTTCAGGCAATGCGCATCTTCGATGGAAACCTGGTGCACCGAAGTCTGATCGACCGCCTTTGCCAGCTGGAAATAACAATTGGGGTCGGCCTTTAAATAGCCGTCATCATCGACGTGGCCCGGATAACCGCAACACATATGCATGACCCGGGTAACTTCGTCAGGAACGCCGTCGAAACAGCGGTCCAGGCATTCCACGCCATACTCAAGCGCCTTATCGAGATGGCGCACAAACAGCGGTTCATCAATCTGAATAAACCGGCAACCCGCCTCGGCTAGCGCGCGAATTTCATAGTTCAGCGCGTCGGCCAGATCAAAGGCTAGTTCGCGTTCGCTTTTATAGTAAACATTGGCGGTAGTATCGATGGTGGACAGCGGACCCGGCAGGGTTATTTTTACCGGTTTGTTGGAAGCTTGCTGCGCAATTTTGAAATCCCGATCGAGGAAATGATTACCGCGCGCTACGATACGACCGTTGATGGTTGGCAAATCCGCGACCGCAGCGCCGTTGCGATGTACTTTGCGCGTCAAATGGTCGAAGTCGATGCCTTCAAGATTACGGCAATGGTAGTGAATATAGTTTTCGCGTCGTTGCTCGCCGTCTGTTGGTATGTCTACGCCACAATCAATCTGGTCTGAAATAGCGGCGTGGGTAGCCTTGATCAGCAATTCCTCTGCCACCGGGTTGGTCGTTTTCTGCGTATAGGTGAATGACCGTGTCGTCGAGTTTTCAAGCTGTTCTTCGGTTTCGGAAAAATTTCCGATCTCGACATAATCGGGTTTTGGGTAGGCGCCGATACAGGTGGTCAAAATACTCATCGGGCAATAATACGACCCCGGTCACATTTCGCCAGTGTTTTCTAGACCTGGGTCTCCTTTTTTCATTTCCCGGTGAAAAAAATCACATTGGTTACGGAATTGGCTCACAGTTATCATCCCACTTGCGCCCTATAAGTAGTGTCAGGAATTAGAATTACATTTAAGGAGCGTTGATAGGTATGACAACTGTACATATAGATCCGTTGACCACCGAATGTGTTTTGAGATATATGGGCCTTGCTATCGATGAAATAAAGCTGATTCGTTCAATCGAAGGCATTGCGCGGCAGATCAAGTACGCTGGCGCGAACGATCTCGCCTCGGGCAGGAGGCGCTATCTGCTGACTGAATTTAGATTTCTAAACAAACGTCTGCAATCGATTCGCAAGAAGGTAAAAACTCACTGAATAGTTTGTAAAGTCTGGCTACTAACTGACTGTCGTTTAGTTGCCAGGCTGGAGGGAAGGTCTTATAGTCGCGGCGATGCCTGCCAGAAATCTCCAATGTTAATACTAAATCGGCTGCTGATTCTCGCGCTGTCGATTCCCACATTAGTCAGTGGTTGCTGCCGCTATTATGAGTTGCATGGCTATGGTTAGTTTATATTCCCATTTAAACTTTAAGGTTTGCCGGTTGCATGGCAGTACTCCGCCGATAGCCGTTAAAAAGCAGGACCCTCAATTATTCCGCGTCGAAGAGGCGGGTAACAGTAGTTGCTATCGATCCTTTGCGGTGCTCCCCCCTGGTTTTCCTGATCGGCTGGCCTGCAAGGAAAACGACTAGCGATGCCCATCTGGCTCGAACAGTTTGTGCAGCGCATAGCCGACCTGGTATTTATGTTGCTGCCCCGTTCGCGACCAACCCGGCAAGCGCTGCTCGATTGCAAAATCGTATCGCATCGCGGTGAACACGATAATAAACGGGTGTTGGAAAACACAATTCTGGCTTTTGATCGTGTGCAAGAAATCGGCACCTGGGGCATAGAGCTTGACCTGCGCTGGACTAAAGATGCGCAAGCGGTTGTCCACCATGACAGCAATACCCGGCGTGTTTTTAAGCAGGATATTGAAATCAGCCAAGTAACGCTGGTTGAGTTGCAGCGGCGCATTGCCGATATTCCGACCCTGGCCCAGGTAATCTGGCGTTACGGTTCTCGAATGCATTTAATGGTGGAACTGAAGCGGGGCGATAATCTTGATCCAGCGCAAAAAATGGCGCATCTACAGCCGCTTTTTGCCGGTTTAACCCCGGGAGTGGATTTTCATTTTATTTCCCTGTATTCCGATTTATTCGAACTGGTGAAATTTGCTCCGCAGGAAGCCCTGTTGCCGATTGCTGAGCTGAATATTTCCTCCTCCAGTGCCCAAACTCTGAAAAGTGGTTTGGCTGGAATTGGCGGGCAGTACCTGTTGCTATCCAATAAAATGATCCGGGATCACCATCGCTGTAATCAGAAAGTCGGCAGCGGATTCAGCGCATCACGATTTTGTTTTTATCGGGAGCTAAACCGTGGCGTGGACTGGATTTTCACCAATGACGCCGTCAGACTGCAGAAAATCCGCCAGCGCTTATTGCGGAATAGTTGATGTGAACGGGTCGGGTTCGGGTTCAGTTTCGGATTGAAATTGAGGGAATGGTTCATTGCCCGACATTTGTTCTTTTACCCTGGCGATGAAGGCATCGGTCGATCTTTGCGAGGAAGGTACTTTATTGTCGACTGGTGAATCGTCGGCGACTTGTACTCCGGCTCCATCAGCTTGCCCCGGCATCACAATTACGGTTTTCTCAAACTCGGAATCGCTATCCTTCGCCGGCATAGTGTCTTCGTTTTTTACGTCTTTGATCTTTTCAGGCGACGAACCCTCTGCCTCCCCGGACACCGCATCTTCTGTTTCTGCCGTTAGCTCGGATTCGATAAAATCGAGTTTGTAAGCTTCAGCCGGAGCGTCCTGTTTAGAGTTGAAGCTGGCTTCGCCCAAGGTAGCGGTCGGCGCATTTTTACCTACTTTTTCCTGCGCTGGAGCTTCTTCAGCGGATTGATCATCAGTGTTGATTTTTATCGCGGGTTCGACGGGTTTTTTTCCAATGCTGCTGGCTTGCTTCGGGGCTGCTGTTGTTGCCGACGAATCGGCTTGAACGGGTTCGCTCCTGACTTCACTGGTAGCGCCAATACTAACGACCCCGGATTCAAATTTCGGGGGAGAGAACTGGTTCAGGTAGGTACCCAGTTCCGGCTTAAAGCCGTAGCCGTCTGCCTTGACTGTTAAGCGGCGGTTGATCAAGTACAGTAATTGCAAAATGATGAGTCTTACGGGCGCGTGGTCAGTGCCTAAACCGAGCATCTCCCGGCTACTCAGCATCAATGGGGCTCCGTTTCTCCAGGCAAAACAACCCTGGGTTGCGATAACGGCGGGTAGTGACTTCATCTCAACTGTGTGGGTCTGGTCCTGCTGATTCTGTAGCCAAAGCTGAATATTTTCTTCGAGTTGGCGATGGCTGTTTTTGATGCCGCTGAAACCGTAGACGAAAGCCGGTGGGCGTCCGATCATTTTGAATCGGGCCGTTTGCAAGGGATCCTCGTGTTCATATTCGTTACGATCATTGCTTTTAAGGCCATTTTTGATCGCCAGTTTGTGCAATGCTTTTTTATCATGCCGGGTGTTTAGTTTGCCCAGCGAGGTGCAGCAGTCGAGCGCGTCAAAAAAGCTTTTACGAATCAATTTGGATTTGACCACAATGGCTGCCAGTACCGACTCATACAGGTAAACGGGTTGGCTGGCACTCAGCCCGATTCGCGGGACATCACGGTTATAAATGACGATATCGAAATGATCGGAGTAGCGACCATAGGCATCGACAATCCTGCCGCTGCCAATGGCATAGCTGGGGGGCAGAAAAGGCTCGAGTACGGTGCGCACAAAAGCTTC
>JBLHOA010000250.1:0-4459 GCA_047622345.1 Gammaproteobacteria bacterium
TAAGCGGCATCGGGGGGCGGGGGGGGTATCGTTACTGGATAGAATTCCAGGAAAGCGAAGCGCAACAGGCATCCACCCATTTTGTACAGATGATCGATGCAATTTCGGCCAATAACAGCGAGGAAGTGCAAAATCATGCGCAGATATTGATCGAAGAATATGCATCAACCGATTACTCGATGATGGCAAGGCTTGCGCAGGCGAAAGACTATGTTGCTAACGCTGAATTTGACAAGGCGGTTAAGCCGCTTCAGGAAGTTATCGGAACTACGGGGCAGCAACCTCTGGCCTTTATTGCCCGAACGCGTTTGGCTGCGGTGCTAATGCAACTGGGGGAAAATGATCAGGCGCTGACGACTCTGTCCGCTGAATTTCCGCAGGAGTTTGCGGCGGCAGTTGCCGAATTACGCGGCGATATTCTGTCCATGCAAGGCAAGCCGGAAGAAGCCGCCGAGGCTTACCGTCTGGCCCAGCAGGCCAGCCCGGGCCCGGCTAATTCGCAGTTGTTACAGCAGAAAGTCGATGACCTGGGAGTGGCCGGTTGAAACCAGGGAAGCTAATTGTCGCATTGTCGCTTGCCGCGGTCATTGTTTCCTGTTCCAAGAACAAAGACAATTCCGAGCCCCCGGCGTTGCTTGTCGATATAGATCAGCCGATAGCATTGCAGCACCAATGGTCTATCGATACGAATGCATCGGGAAACCGGGGTGGCTATCGATTACGCCCGTTAATTCTTGATAATCAAGTATTTACTATCGACAGTAAGGGTGCCATTAAAAGCTATCTACTGACCAACGGCAAAAAGCTGTGGAACTTCGATACGGGTCTGGCGGTAATAACCGGGCTGGGTGGCAATGCGCAAGTATTGGTTGCCGCGTCGAAGGATGGCGAAGTGGTTGCATTTCGTCAACTGAAGGAGGGCCTTGAAAAAATCTGGCAGACTAATATAGCGAGTGAAGTTCGCGCCGCCCCGGTAGTCGATAAAGACCGGATTTTTATCCGCAGCATCGACGGTAAGCTGCGTAGCCTTTCGGCTGAAACCGGGGTACAGCAATGGGAAGTCAGTCGGCGCGTTCCGGCACTCTCTCTGACAGGAAATAGCGAACCCCTGGTGATTGCCGACCGGGTCATATCCGGGTTCGATGATGGCAAATTAATCGCCTATGACCGCAGCAATGGAAAAATTGCCTGGGAATCGACGGTCAGCCGGCCGCAAGGACGGTCCGAAATTGAACGACTGGTAGATGTCGATGGCAGCTTTGTCAGTGCCGACGGAGTCATATACGTTTCTTCCTATCAGGGACAGCTCGTGGCGATACAGGGTGTCAGTGGGGATATTCTCTGGGCGAGAGATTTCTCCAGTTTCCAGCCGATTGCCATCGATAGCGGCACCATTTACCTCAGCATGGATAACAGCCACATCTGGGCAATTGACCGTCGCACCGGTGCTGCGCTGTGGCGCCAGGATGCCCTTAATGCCCGCCGGGTAACCGCGCCGGTTTTAGTCGGTGACAAACTGGTAGTCGCTGATCTGGAAGGTTACCTGCACTGGCTCGATCGCGCCGAAGGTCGTTTGCTTGGGCGCATTCGCCCAACCGAAGTGCGTAATTATGTCGAGCCGCAACTCTGGCAGAACGCACTGATATCTCTGGATAAAGACGGTATTTTATCGTTAGTTGTCGAGCAGGAGTGATCGCCACATGATCCCCGTAATAGCGCTGATTGGTCGCCCCAATGTAGGTAAGTCTACGATCTTTAATGTTTTTACCCGTACCCGTGACGCGATTGTAGCCAACGAGCCGGGCTTGACCCGCGATCGACAATACGGCGTTGGTGTACAGTCTGAAAAGAAATTTATTGTCGTCGATACCGGCGGGCTGAGTGGCGATAAACAGGACCTTGATGGGTTGATGGCAAATCAAACCCTGGTTGCAATGGAAGAAGCCGACGAAATTTTGTTTATCGTCGATGCCAAGGATGGACTCACCACCGGAGATCGAATGATCGCCGACCTGGTGCGCAAGGCGGGAAAAACCTGTTACATCGTGGTGAATAAAGTTGACGGCATCGACCCGGAACAGGCGCGCGGTGATTTCTATGCGTTGGGGTTTGAAAAAATCATCGTGGTTTCCGCGGCCCATCGTAAAGGCACCAGTGTACTGCTTGAATATATTCTTGAACCCTACGGTGAGGATCAGCAATCTGAACCCGCAACCGGAGGCCCTTCGATTGCCGTAATCGGGCGCCCGAATGTTGGCAAGTCGACTTTGATAAACCGTCTTGCCGGTGAAGAACGTGTTGTTGCCTTTGATCAGCCCGGTACAACCCGGGATACCATTTCGGTACCCTTTGAGCGCCAGGGCAAGCACTACACCTTGATTGATACCGCAGGGGTTAGAAAGCGCGGCAAAGTACAACAGACGGTTGAAAAATTCAGCGTCATAAAAGCCCTCGAAGCGATCGAAAAATCACAGGTTGTTGTGTTAGTAATCGATGCACGCGATGGCTTAACCGATCAGGATTTAACCCTACTTGGATACGCTTTGAATAGTGGGCGGGCGTTGGTCATTGCGGTTAACAAATGGGATGGACTTGACCCTGAGTTGCGCGATAAGAACAAACAGAACCTGAAGCGAAGGTTGGTGTTTGCCGCATTTGCCGAGCAGCACTTTATTTCGGCCCGACATGGTACCGGCGTCGGTGACTTGATGAAATCGATCGACGATGCCCATCGATCGGCTTTTCAAAACCTGAATACGCGGCTGCTCACCGATTTGCTCGAAGAGGCCGTGTTCAAACATAATCCACCGTTGCACAATGGCCGTAGAATTAAGCTTCGTTACGCGCACCAGGGTGGGCAAAACCCACCGGTTATTGTCATACACGGGAATAAAACTGAGCATTTACCCGACGCTTACAAGCGTTACTTAATGGGCTTTTTCATTGCCAAACTCGAGCTTAAGGGCACTCCGGTGCGGTTGGAGTTAAAATCAGGTCAAAACCCGTTTGCGGCAAAAAATTCCCCGAAAACACGGAAAAAGTAGGAATTACGTCGCATAATTGTGGATTATTCGCCATCCGCTATAGATTTTCCCCAGATATTGCCTAGACTCCAGCGATGGGCTTGCAGAGAATTCTCATTACTAACGCCAAGGGTGGTTGTGGTAAGACGACGATTGCTACAAATATCGCTTCTTATTACGCACAGCAGGGCAAAAAAGTTCGGCTTTTTGATCATGATAGCCAGGGATCTTCACTGGCGTGGTTAAACCGTCGTGCCGAGTCGGAAAATCCGATTATCGGGGTAGATGCTTCACGAAACTCGGATCATCGTCTAACCCGAAGCTGGCAGTTACGGGTGCCAATCGATACCGACGTCGCCATTGTAGATTCCCCCGCCGGTGCAGACATGAGCGAATTGTCCGACCTGTTTGAAGCCAATGACTCGGTAGTTATACCGGTGTTACCTTCACCGATCGATATTCATGCAACCGCTCATTTCATCAAGGCTCTATTAACAACCGGCAAAGTGCGACAGCGCATGATCCGCCTCGCGGTCGTGGCCAACAGGGTACGCAAGAACACCTTGATGTATCACTCGCTCGAACGTTTCTTATTCAGCCTGAACATTCCTTTCATTTCGAGTCTGCGCGATACCCAGTTATATGCCCGCGCAATCGAGCTGGGAGTAGGGGTGCAGGAGATCCGCAGCTCGAGAAATAAAATCGACAAACAGCAATGGGCGCCGATAATGCGCTGGCTGGAAACGCCACAGGGTGATCAGGTTGGAGAAGTGACACCACTATTCAATAATCAGACGGGCAGAAGCAGCCACCAGCAATCGTAAATCATTTCACTTTTTAATTACTCGGATGATGCCCTGCATTATCGCTGTGGTATGATTGCGCGAATTTTTTAGCGCTGGTAAACCCCATGAAAAAAACCTCTATTCTGCTGCTGACGGTGGCGCTCCTGTCGATTGCTTTTCACAGTCGTGCAAATGATTTTGAAGCCGCGTTGAGTTCGCAAACGGCTCAATTTACCTTTCGCTCTGACTCCAGTCTTATTGGTTGGGGTGGCGCCGATCTCTCCCTGAGCCTGTTTTATAATGAAGCCAGTGATTTCATCGGGCAGGTGGGGCTGTTGCAGATGCGTCAGGCTTCTGAGAACACACCGTTTACGCTGGGTGTGGGCGTTAAAGCTTATGTTGGCAGCCTGGATGATGTGAATCGTGATGTATTTGCCTTCGGCGTGGGCGGCCAAATGCGTTACACCATTCCGGGTATAATGCCGACGGCCATTTATCTGACGGGCCATTATTCACCGAAAATTACCAGCTTTTCCGACTCGAAAGAAATCATCGATTATCAGTTCGGCATTCAGATCGAAGTCTTGCCGCAAACCACCGCTTTTGTCGGCATCCGCCACCTCGAAGTCAAGCTCAAGGAACAGACCTATG
>JBLHOA010000251.1:0-4424 GCA_047622345.1 Gammaproteobacteria bacterium
GAGCGGTTAAAATTTTTCGAATCGCTGGTTGAAAAAGGTGATCATCTGGCACTCATTACCGAACTGGAAAAGACCATTGCACGCTCGCCTTTCTGGTTGGACGGCCATTTTTTAGTAGTTAAGTCACTCAAGGCGCTAGGAGCCGAGTTCGACCCGGCTGCTAAAACAGTAGTGCGGGAACTTGCGAATTTGCTGGATAGAATGCCGGAATTAATACAGCTGTCATTTTCTGATGAAAGCCCGTTTGCCAATGATCAAACCCGGATGTGGCTGGACGCTGAGGTTCTCGCTCAAGCGGGCGGCGACTCCTCCGGTGGAGCGACTGCTGCGTCGGCAGATGCCTGGAATGCCTCTCTCAACGATGCTAGAAAACTGGCGGCCAGCGGCGAGAGCGATGCCGCAATCGAGTTAATTAATCAGGGCGTCAGTGGTGCATCGAATAAACGTGAGCAAGCCTACTGGCGCTGTGCGCTAGGCGAACTTCTGATTCAAATAGGCAAGGTTGAAACCGCTGCTGAAATGCTCGAACAGGTCGGGGAGCACGCAAAATCGATGAAAATGGAAGAATGGGAGCCGCAGCTCCTGGCGAAAGTTTATAATTTAATGTACCAGTCTTATCAAAAACAGCAGAAGGCGAAAAAAGATGACCCCGTTTTTAAACAAAAAATGGATCAGGCATATTCGCAACTCTGCTGGTTTGATCCAGTAACCGCGTTATCCGTGAAAGGAGGATAGTATGTCTGAAGGTTCAGTAGCACCCAAAGAACGAGTAAATATTGTATATAAATCGAGTACCGGCGATCAATCCGAAGAGGTCGAATTGCCATTAAAGCTGTTGATGCTTGGTGATTTTACCGGAAAACCGAGTGACGAAATGGTGGAAGATCGTGAGCCGGTTAATATCAACAAAGATAATTTCGACGAAGTGTTGGGCAGTTTGAATTTGAGCCTCGATTTAAATGTCTCAGATACGCTGGCTGAGGATGGAGATGATATGTCGGTACACCTCGACATTAAGTCAATGAAAGACTTGTCCCCGGATAATATCGCTACTCAGGTTCCGGAGCTGAATAGCATGCTGGAAATGCGCAGGGCGTTGCAGGCGTTGAAAGGGCCGCTGGGCAATGTACCGGCATTCCGCAAGGCGATTCAGAACATTCTTAATGATGATGAATCACGCTCACGAATCACCAAAGAACTCGGTCTCGAAGACGGATCGGCAGGGGAATAAACATGGCAGAAGAACAGCAGGAAAAAGAAGCAGCGGCAGCGGCAGAAGGCGGCTCGCTAATCGATCAAATTATGCAGGAAACCCGGCTGAAGCCCGACGACGAAGGCTACGAAACGGCCAAAAACGGCATCCAGGCATTCATCGGTGATTTGTTGGCGACCCAGCCTAAGGGGCAGAAAGTCGAACAAAAACTGGTGGATAACATGATTGCCGAGATTGATACTCGCGTCGGCAAGCAGGTTGATGAGATTCTTCATCACCAGGACTTCCAGAAAATCGAATCGACCTGGCGTGGACTGAAAATGGTCGTCGACCGTACCGATTTTCGTGAAAACATAAAGATGGAGCTGTTGAGCGTATCCAAAGAAGAGTTACTGGAAGACTTTGAAGATGCTCCCGACGTCACTAAATCTGGGTTGTACAAGCATGTTTACTCATCTGAATTCGGTCAGTTTGGTGGGAGACCTTTTGGCGCCATCATTTCTGATTACCAATTTGGCCCGGGTGCTCAGGATGTCAAATTGCTGGGGCAGGTAGCCAGTATCAGTGCAATGTCGCACGCGCCTTTCATTGGCGGTGCAAGTGCTGAGTTTTTTGGCATCGATAATTTCGATGGAATGCCAAATTTGAAAGACCTGGAGTCTATTTTTGAAGGTCCACAGTACGCAAAATGGCAGGCATTTCGTGAGTCCGAGGATTCGCGTAATGTTGGTCTGGCGCTACCACGCTTCTTATTGCGCGAACCCTATGGCGAAGAAAATCCGAGTAAAGTTTTCAATTATCAGGAAAACGTTGAATCTTCAAAAGAAAATTTCTGTTGGGGAAATTCTTCTTATGCCTTTGCTTCAAATTTAACCCGAAGCTATGCAAAGTATCGCTGGTGTCCGAATATTGTCGGACCGCAAAGCGGCGGTGCGATTGAAGATCTGCCGATGCACAGATATCAAGAAAATGGCGAAACCAAGAATATGGCTCCGGTTGAAACCACGCTTTCGGATCGACGTGAATTTGAATTGTCTGAGCAGGGGTTTATGGGTTTAACGGTTCGAAAAGGTACCGATAACGCGACATTCTTTTCCGCGACATCGCCACAGAAGCCGAAATATTTTGGTAGTGATGCCGAAGCCAAGCAAGCGGAGACTAATTTCAAATTGGGTACCGAGTTGCCTTATCTTTTCGTGGTCAATCGACTGGCGCATTACATCAAAGTATTGCAACGGGAAAATATCGGCAGTTGGAAAACCAGAAGCGAATTGCAATCCGAACTGCAAACCTGGATTCGACAATATGTAGCCGATCAGGACAACCCACCACCCGCGGTACGCAGCAAGCGCCCCTTGCGCGAAGCGAAAATTGAAGTCAGCGAAGATCCCGGCAATCCAGGCTGGTTCCGCGTCGAAATGGCAGTAAGGCCTCATTTTAAATACATGGGTTCGAGCTTCACGCTGTCACTCGCCGGAAAACTGGACAGGTCGTAATCAAATGGAACGGGTTGTCAGATGAAATCAAACTTTGCAGGGTTAATCAGTAAACTCAACCCCTATTGCACTCACGCATTAGAGGGTGCGTCCGGGGTTTGTGTCAGTCGCTCGCACTATGAAGTATCGGTGGAGCACCTGCTGTTGAAACTGCTGGAAGATGAACGCTCTGACATTCCGTTGTTGCTTGCGTATTTTGAAATTGATCCCGGTCAATGGAACAAACAGTTGCTCCATGAACTGGAAGGCTTGAAAAACGGCAATCCTGGGAAACCCATATTTTCGGATTCCCTGCAAAGCCTGCTCGAAGAAGCCTGGGTGGCGTCGTCGATGCACCTCAATCAGATCCAAATTCGATCGGGGGCCCTGCTTGCGGCGCTGGCGGACAAGCCACACCGCTATGGCGTTGGGCAACTGCCCGGTATCGAGTCTATTTCCATGGAGGAAATATCGGGTCAGTTTGAAAGCCTGGCAACCGTATCGAGTGAACAATCGGCCTCGGTTGCCGGGGCAGCTGCCGGAGCGGCTGCGTCGGGTGCGCTGGAAAAATTCACCACTAACTTTACCGAAAAAGCGCGTAATGGCGAAATTGATCCTGTGTTTGGGCGTGATCGGGAAATTCGACAAATGATCGATATTCTCGGGCGACGGCGTAAAAATAACCCGATTGCCGTGGGTGATGCCGGGGTCGGCAAAACCGCGGTAATCGAAGGACTGGCACTTAAAGTAGCGCAGGGCGACGTGCCCGATATTATTCGCGATGTCGACATTGTCGAGCTCGACCTGGGCGCGTTACAGGCGGGTGCCAGCGTCAAGGGTGAATTTGAAAACCGTTTGAATGGCGTTATCAATGAAATAAAGGCGTCGGAAAAACCGATCATCCTGTTTATCGACGAAGCGCATACCTTGATCGGGGCGGGTGGTGCCGCCGGCACCGGCGATGCCGCAAACCTGTTGAAACCGGCTTTGGCGCGCGGGGAATTACGCACTATAGCGGCGACGACCTGGTCTGAATATAAAAAATATTTCGAGAAGGATCCGGCGCTGGCACGGCGTTTTCAGCTGGTCAAGCTCGATGAACCCTCGGTGGAGAATACCGCTGTAATTTTACGCGGGCTGCGCGGCGTTTATGAAAAGGCGCACAATGTTTACATCCGTGATGAAGCGATAGAAGCGACGGCGGCAATGTCGGCGCGCTACATCACCGGCCGGCAATTGCCGGACAAGGCCGTTGATACGCTCGATACCGCCTGTTCACGGGTTAATATCAGCCTGTCGACCAAACCCGCGGAAATTGAAGACCTGGAAAGGTCGACGCAGATTATGCAGCGGGAAAAATTTGCCCTCGAACGCGATATTAATACCGGGCGCTCTAATAAGCAGGATCGTCTCGACGAACTGAACGAATTGATCGCCCAGAACAACGCAACCATTGATCTGGAAATTACCAGCTGGGAAGCGCAAAAGCTGTTAGTCGACAAGGTGATTGAACTGCGTACTCAACTCGATGACGGCAAGGGCGATGACAAAACTCTGGCCAATGCGATTGCCGAGCTGGAAGAATTTCAGAAGGATAAAATTGCCATAGCCTACGAAGTTACCGCCGAAGTGATCGCCGATGTGATTTCGGACTGGACCGGGGTGCCCGTTGGCAGCATTGTCAAAGACGAAGCCACTGCCTTGTTGAGTTTTAATGAAAAACTGAAGGGCTGGGT
>JBLHOA010000252.1:0-4383 GCA_047622345.1 Gammaproteobacteria bacterium
TATCATTGCCGGTGTACCACCTTTCATATTCAGTACCATTGTGTATAACTGTCGGATCAATAGCATAGTAATCATCCCAACTATTCACTGGCCCAGGGTTCAAGACAGGGGCAGCCCCAAATTTTGTCCCGATTATTCCATCAGGTGATGTTGCATAACCTATCCTATTGCTATCATTCGTTCCAGCAACAGAAATCTGAATTTTGATAAGGTTTATCTGCTAAGGTAACTTAATTTAATTGGTCATTCAACTAACTCTCATGAAGTGATATGCAATAACGATTGCTCGATATTATCTTTTGGATCTTGGGAGTACTCTGAACCTATGGGATAAAATTGATAAATTTTCACCTTCGGCTTACTAGAACGTAGCGCTGCCCTCCCCTTCCCTATAAAATCCGCGACTCAGACAGTTTTTTGTTGATTATTCCGTATTTATTTCCGTACAATTAGCCAGCTTTAAAGTTAAGTTATTGTTTTATATACAAAGTCCCCGTGGCACAATTGGATAGCGCGACGCCCTCCTAAGGCGTAGGTTGCCCGTTCGAACCGGGCCGGGGACACCATATTTTCTTTCGCCTTATATCGCGCTTGGACCCGACTCTGATGTTCTGATGCGGATCGCATTTTCAAGATTACTGACAAAAATTTTACCGTCACCAATTTTGCCGGTTTTCGCGGTTTCGACAATACTGTCGATTACCTGGTCGACCTGATCATCATTGACCGCAATTTCAATTTTCACCTTGGGAATATAGTCGACGACATATTCGGCACCTCGATAAAGCTCGGTGTGGCCTTTTTGGCGGCCGAAACCTTTAACTTCATAAACCGTAAGGCCATTCACCCCGACTTCCGATAATGCCTCTCGAACGTCATCCAGTTTGAATGGTTTTATAATTGCGCTGATTAATTTCACGTTGTCTCCTCAAGCGGGTAGGACTTGCGCTACGGTAGCACGAGTCAGGTTTAGCGGGAACGGGGTTTTATTGTTTCAAATACGGCCATCGATTCTATATGTGCTGTTTGTGGAAACATATCCATCACGCCGAGTTTGATCAATCGATAACCCTGCTGGCAAATAATTATCGAGTCCCGCACCAGGCTTGACGGTTGGCAGGATACATAAACGATACGGCTCGCCTTAAAGCGATCGATCTGCTGGACAATTTCCTGTGCTCCGGACCGTGGCGGGTCGAGTAAAATTTTGTCATAACGCTGCTTCATCCAGGTATCCTTCACATCGGGTTCAAACAAATCGGCCTGGTGATAACTGCTGTTTTCAATTTGATTATCCAGCGCCGATTGTTTTGCCCGCTGAACCATCGCGGCGTCGCCTTCAACGGCGGTTACATGGGCAACCTCAGTCGCCATCGGCAAGGTAAAATTGCCGAGGCCACAAAATAAATCCAGTACCTGGTCGTTTTCCTGTAAGTCGAGGTTTTCCATTGCCTGCGCCACCATTTGCTGGTTGATGTCGCTGTTAACCTGAATAAAATCGAGTGCATTAAAGGCGATTTTTATTGCACTCTCTTTCACCGGTTTTAGAAATAACTGCGGTTCTTCAGGGTACAGGTTGACCACGGTCTCCGGTCCCCCGGGTTGCAACTGTACCCAGAAATGATGGGCAATGGCAAAGTCCTGCAAACGCTTCCGGTCTTCGTCGGTAATCGGTTTCAGAATTCGGAATACCAGAATCACATGCTCGTCATCGGCGGCAACTTCAATTTGCGGAATCTGCTCTTTTGCATCCATAGAGTTGACCAGCTCGGCGAGCAGATCAAGTTTATACCCGACCTCGGGTAACAATACTTCACAGCGCGACATGTCGGCAAGAAAAGGCGCGTTTCGCTCGCGAAACCCTACCAGCACCCTGCCCTTTTTCCTGACAAACTTGACCCCGAGCCGAGCCTTCTTGCGATAGCCCCAGTGCTGCGACCTTAACGCAGGCATCACTTCAGATACTTTCACCCCGGCGTGTTCCATCATCTCGAGCAGCGACTGCTGCTTGAATTCAACCTGATCGTCGTTGCCAAGATGTTGCAGACTGCAGCCCCCGCAAAGCTGGAAAGCTTCGCATTTTGGCTGGCAACGTTTCGGCGAAGCCTCCAGTACTTCGACGGTATTGGCCTGGTCAAAAGTTTTACTGGTTTGTTGAATTTGAATTTTTACCTTTTCACCTTCCAGAGCGGCAAATACAAATACCGTTTTACCGTCGATGTGAGCAATTCCACGCCCCTCGTGGGACATCGAATCGATATGCACATCCATAGGTTCTGGCATCGTCTTTTTACGTGACCGTCGTCTAGCCATCGAGATCTACCCAGGCGGCTTCAAAATCGATCAAATGATCCTGCTCTGAAGCTTTCAAATGATCACGTACCAGCTGGCATTCGCTTAGGTACTGAGTTTGGTCGAGGTTTCCACGGCTTCGCTCAAAATTGAGATACACGAGAAAGGTATTCAGCACATCGGTTTCACAGTAATCCCGTATCGATTGAATATTCCCCTGCTGGTAGGCATCCCAGACTTTATCACCACTCATCCCCATTTTTCCGGGGAAGCCGCACAAGCCGGCTATTTCATCCAGAGGTGCACTTGCCCTCGGCTGGTAAGCAGCCAGCACATCCATCAAATCGGTGTGCCGGTCATGAAAGCGGCTTAGATAATTGTTGTAGCGAAAGCTGGTGTCATTCTGCCCGTTCTCCCAATAATGGCCTGCATTGATTGGATAGAGTAACGACCGATAGTGGATCACCGGCAAATCAAAACCGCTCCCATTCCAGGACACCAGCTTGGGGGTATAGCGCTCTATGCCGCTGAAAAAACGCTCCAGCAGGTCACGTTCACTCGATTCCGCTGTTCCCAGCGACCAAACCTTGAACTGGTTTCCTGCTCGCAAAACCGCCGAAATAGCGACAATCTTGTGCAAATGTTGGCGCAAAAAATCGGTGCCGGCCTTCTGCCTACGCATATGAAACATGGCACGGGCTACATCGTCGTCGGATAAGCCATGCAGATCATGTAAGCGTCGGCTGCCGTCTATGTCTGGAATGGTTTCAATATCAAATACAAAAACGTTCATTGTCTTACACCAAAGGTCTTAAAATATTTCAGATGACAAGTAACGATCACCGCGATCGCAGATAATAGTAACGATATGCGCATTGCTAAGCTCTTGCGCCAGCGTGGTCGCTGCATGGACCGCTCCGCCCGAAGATAGTCCGGCAAAAATCCCTTCTTTTTTCGCCAGCTCGCGGGTGCAATCCTCAGCTTGTTCACGTGACACATCGATAATACGGTGTACCGAATCAGGATTGTATATTTTAGGTATATAGGCCGGGGGCCAGCGCCTGATTCCGGGGATAGATGCCCCGTCGGTCGGTTGAACCCCGATAATCTGTATATCCGGATTTACTTCGGAGAAGTAGGCCGCGCAGCCCATAATCGTCCCCGTAGTCCCCATAGCACTGACAAAATGGGTGATTTTCTGTTCGCTTTGCTGCCAGATTTCTCTGGCCGTCGAATGATAGTGTGAAAGTGGATTGTCGCCGTTGGCAAATTGGTCGAGCATTTTTGCACGCCCATCGGCGTTCATCTCCTCGGCAATATCCCGGGCCTTCATCATCCCTTCCTCCTTAGTCACCAGAATTATTTCGGCACCATAGGCGCGCATAGTGGTGATACGTTCTTTGCTCATGTTATCGGGCATCACCAGAATCATGCGATAGCCTTTCATCGCGGCAACCATGGCAAGCGCAATTCCGGTATTACCACTGGTCGCCTCAATCAGGCTATCTCCAGGCGCTATCTCGCCTCGCTCTTCCGCCCGTGTGATCATGTTATAGGCAGGACGGTCTTTAACCGACCCCGCAGGATTGTTACCTTCGAGTTTAACCGATATTTTGTTACCGTTTGCAGGCATTCGGCACAATGTTACGAAAGGAGTATTTCCTATATAATCTTGCAAAAACATAAATTTACTTATTTAAAAAATGATGACTCTGAAGAGAATTTTCAGGGCCCTATAATACTGTATTGGCGTATCGCAGATAAGCGATTTCTAATAGCCGTGGGGAGATACTTTTGACAACACCGATTAGATCGCTACTACTTTTAGCTTTTGCATTTGCTGTACAGGCGGTTAATGCAGAGCAACATGAAATCGCTGAAATAGATTTTTTCGGAGATACACCGCTGGTGCTGACTTCATCACGTATGGCGAAGCCATTAGATGAGTCTCCCGCCTCGATTACCATCATCAGCCGGCAAATGATCGAATCTTCAGGTGTCCGGAAAATTGCTGAGTTATTCAAATTAGTACCGGGGTTTGTTGTTGGCTATCACAATGGGCATGTCCCGACAGTCAGTTATCATGGTATG
>JBLHOA010000253.1:0-4332 GCA_047622345.1 Gammaproteobacteria bacterium
TTTTTGTACCACCACCTTTTGCCGCGGATGCCATTATGGAAGCGGCCGATGCCGGCATTCAGTTCTGCGTTTGTGTTACCGACGGTATCCCGGCGCAGGACATGATGCGCGTAAAACGCTATATGAGGCGCTACCGCAAAGAACAGCGAATGACCTTAACCGGCCCCAACTGCGCGGGCACGATAAGTCCGGGCAAGGCGATGATGGGGATCATGCCCGGGCATATTTATATGCGTGGGAATGTCGGCCTGATAGGACGCTCGGGCACACTCGGCTATGAGGCGGCTTCGCAACTGAAGGCCGAAGGCATCGGTATTTCAACCAGTGTGGGCATCGGTGGCGACCCCATCAATGGCAGCTCTTTCCGGGATCATTTAGAACGATTTGAAGCTGACCCCGATACCGACCTGATAGTCATGATCGGCGAAATTGGCGGACCGCAGGAAGCCGCCGCCGCTGAATTCGTGCGCGATCACATGAAAAAACCGGTACTCGCTTATATTGCCGGTTTAACCGCACCGAAAGGCCGAACCATGGGCCATGCCGGGGCAATTGTGACCACTGTTGGTGAATCGGCCGAAGAAAAAGTCGAGTTACTGCGAAAAGCCGGGGTAGGCATTATTCAACGCCCATCGGAGTTTGGTCAGGCCGTAAAAGACGCGCTGGCGAAGCTATAGCGGTTAACCCTGCGAGGCTGTATCGAAGCACTTGAACGCAGCTCGGGAAAGCAGGCCTTTCCCGTGCCGATGTCGCCATTATGAGCTTTGTTACCCTAATAATTTATTGGTTTTTACCCGGTCCAACGCTGTAAAGCGTTTTCAAAGGCTTCGCGCGAAATTTCCACGGCTCCCAGCGACGCCAGATGATCAGTGGCGAGTTGGCAGTCGACCATTTTATAGCGACCGCTGGCAAGCAAATGTTTGGCACAGAGTTTCGATGTATTGGCCTCGTGGCTGAACATCGATTCACCAAAGAATACGGCGCCCAGTGAAACCCCATAAAGCCCCCCAACCAGTTCGTCGCGCTGGTTCCAGCACTCAATCGAGCTTGCCAGTCCAAGGTCGTGCATATCCAGGTAGGCGGCAATCATCTGTGAATTTATCCAGGTCCCGGGTTGATTTTTACGTGCTCCAGCACAGGCTTCGATGACCGCTGTAAAAGCCTGGTTTTCGGTCACCCGATAAATCTGTTTCTGCTCGAGCTTACGCAGGCTTCTGCTGCAATGAAAACGGTCCGGGTAGAGCACCGTGCGCGGCGCCGGTGACCACCATAGAATCGGTTCATTCTCATTGAACCAGGGGAATATGCCTTGCCGATAGGCGCATAACAGCCAGTCACAGCTAAGGCTGCCCCCGGCGGCGAGCAAACCTTCGGGATAATCCAGGGCCGATTCCGTCGGCGGAAAGCGGGGTGCATTTTCAGGATTTAACCAGGGAACCATTTATTTATAAATCAATAAGTTAATCGATTTAACTAAAGTCAACTATCACTAGAATTCTTGAACGGCGAATGCGCCATCATCTGGCTTTGATAGGCTTTAATATAAGGTCTTTCCTGTTCCAGGAACTGTTCGATTGCGGCGTGAAATTGAATTTCGACTAACCAGTGGGCGGACCAGGTAAGCGTCGGCAGAAATCCCCGACTTAATTTGTGTTCACCCTGGGCTCCCGGGTCAAACCATTGCAACTGTTGATCGATGCAATATTCGATGCCCTGGTAATAACAGCATTCGAAATGGAGCTGATTATGAAATTCATCGCAGCCCCAGACCCGACCATAGAGGTGGGTATCGCTGCGGAAAAAAAGCGACGCCGCGATTATCTCATTTTGGTCACGTCCCAATGCAACCAGCACGCGTTCGGGCATGGTTTTTCCCAGGTGCTCAAAAAAATCGGCGGTTAAGGTTGCGGTACCGTGCTTGCGATAATAAATGCCGGCATATAATTCGTGAATGCGCTGCCAATCGGCAGGCGTCAGTTGATTGCCATCGACAATACTGATGTCCAGTCCTTGCGCCACTACGTCGCGACGTTCTTTTTTAATGTTTTTACGCTTACGCGAACTCAACTGTTGTAGAAAATGATCGAAATCACGGTAGCCGTTATTTTGCCAGTGAAACTGGACATCATTGCGCAGCAGCAGCGATTCGGCGGTTAAGGTCGGCAGGGCCTGTTCTTCGATAAACAAAATATGCCAGGAACTCAATTTCTGTTGTTCGCAGAAACTCTGGATAGCTTTGCACAGCAATGCGATATGTTGGTTATAGGCTGGATCGTCAACGGCAATCGAACGGCTGATTAAAAATCGATCGCCGGTGGCCGGGGTGTAAGGGATTGCGCTGACCAGCTTGGGATAATAATCAAGGCCGCTACGCTGGTAGGCATTCGCCCAGGCGTGGTCAAACACCAGTTCACCGTAAGAGTTGGTTTTAATATAGCAGGGAATAGCGGCGAGCAATTGCGTCGCGCTGCGCAATTGAAAATACACCGGATGCCAACCAAAAGGCTCCAGACAATCGTGCAGCTCCAGCCCGTAAAGAAAGCAGTGCCGGGTAAAGGGATAGTCCTCACTGCCGAGTTGATCCCACTCGGATGCGGCTATTTCACTCAGGCTATGGCTGATACTGACGCTTATTTCAGAAATTAGTCCTGTCCTTTGGTATCGAGGTATTTTTCGGCGTCGAGCGCGGCCATGCAACCGCTACCCGCAGAAGTAATCGCCTGCCGATAGACGTGGTCCATGACATCACCGGCCGCGAATACCCCTTCGATACTGGTTGCGGTAGCATTACCCACGGTGCCACTTTGCACCGTGATATAACCGTTTTCCATCGCCAGCTGACCATCAAAAATAGCCGTATTAGGTTTGTGCCCGATAGCAATGAAGATGCCAGTGAGATCGAGTTCTTTGGTACTGTCATCCTGGACGTTACGAATGCGTAAACCGGTTACGCCGGTTTCGTCTCCGAGGGCTTCATCAAAAGTGTTAAACCATTCGATATTGATATTGCCGTTTTTCGCTTTTTCGAAAAGCTGATCCTGCAGGATTTTTTCCGAAAGTAAACTATCACGTCGATGCACCAGGGTTACTTCGGAAGCAATATTTGACAGATAAAGTGCTTCTTCGACGGCGGTATTGCCACCGCCGATTACGGCTACTTTCTGGCCCTTGAAAAAGAAGCCATCGCAGGTAGCGCAGGCTGAAATCCCCTTACCATGAAACTTTTCTTCCGAGGGTTCTCCCAGGTACATGGCGCTGGCTCCGGTTGCGATGATCAGGGCATCGCAGCTGTATTCGCCGCTGTCGCCGATCAGTCTTTTCGGGGTCTCGTCGAGGTGTACGGTATGCACATGGTCGAAGACAACTTCGGTGTCGAAGCGTTCGGCGTGTTTCTGCATGCGCTCCATTAATACCGGCCCGGTCAAGCCTTCAACGTCCCCCGGCCAATTGTCGACATCGGTGGTGGTCATCAATTGTCCACCGGCTTCGAGGCCGGTGATAACGGTGGGT
Source organism: Gammaproteobacteria bacterium (assembly GCA_047622345.1). GTDB lineage: Bacteria > Pseudomonadota > Gammaproteobacteria. The sequence continues at coordinate 3,511 of JBLHOA010000253.1, forward strand.
TTCAAGTTGGCGCGAGCCGCATAAACTGCAGCAGCATAGCCGGCCGGGCCCGAACCGAGAATGATTACCCGACTGTGTTTTGGATCAGACATAAAGTTTTCTCAAAAATGATGGTGCAAAAACTGACGCACATAGTAATGGCTAAAATTAGTCATGACTATTAGAAATAGGCTATATGGGTTCTGCATCGATTGAATTCAATCGATATTATTTACTTGCTGAACCCGCGGATCATGTAAAATAGCCAACTTTGTATTCAGTATGAATTTCTGTGGCGCAAGCTAAACCTAAATCAAGGTCAGATGACCAGGGCAGTAAACGCATGATCGCGATCCAGGTGAACCAGCGCCTGCGCGAGGCCGGTATGCTGTTGTCATTTGCGCTGGCCGCCTATTTTTTCGTCGCGCTGGTCAGCTACGACGCGCTGGACCCTTCCTGGTCGCATAGCGGCAGTAATTCCACCATCAGTAACTTTGGCGGCACCGCCGGTGCCTGGATTGCCGACCTGTTGTTTTATCTGTTCGGTTACCTGGCCTTCCTGTTGCCGGTTATGTTGGTCTACAACGGCGCAATACTGGTGAAAACCCGTGATTTACCCCCTGAAGACCGCTACCAGATGTTAATTATCCGCTGGAGTGGCTTTGTTTTAACGCTGATTTCGGGTTGTGCGCTGTCGAGTATTCATATCGCGGTCACCGACGGCGCCATGCCACTCGATGGTGGTGGCATTCTAGGCCAGATTACCGGCAACTATTTTTCGCAGGGAATGGGGTTTGTCGGGGCAACGGTGTTGCATTTGGCGTTGTTCCTGGCCGGATTGAC
>JBLHOA010000254.1:0-4282 GCA_047622345.1 Gammaproteobacteria bacterium
CCGGTTTGAAACCCGGTGACCGCGTCGCCGCCTATATCCCGAACATGCCGGAAACGGTTGTTGCCATGCTCGCGGCTACCAGTCTCGGTGCCGTTTGGACGTCAACGTCACCCGACTTCGGCGAGGAATCGGTAATCGACCGCTTTGGTCAAACCGAGCCGAGATTCCTGTTTACCAGCGATGGTTATTTCTACAATGGTAAGAAAATTAACCTGAATGATCGCGTAAAAAATATATGTGCGGCGCTGCCCAGCATCGAACAGGTGGTGCAGATCAAGCTGGCGCATACCGGCAATAAAATTGACGCCGTGGAATGGGATGACCTGATCGCAATTCCAATAGCCGATATCGAGTTTTTCCCCTGCAAATTTAATGACCCTCTATATGTACTCTATTCTTCGGGCACCACCGGTAAACCGAAGTGCATTACGCATAAGGTCGGGGGCACGCTGATTCAACACCTGAAAGAACATATGCTGCACTGCGACCTGCACCCCGGCGATCGTATTTTTTACTTCACTACCTGCGGCTGGATGATGTGGAACTGGCTGGTGACCGCATTGGCAAGCAAGGCCACACTGGTTTTGTATGACGGCTCGCCGTTTTATCCCGACGGCAATCAACTCTGGCGCTACGCCGAGAAAGTCAAAATGACCTTGTTTGGCACTTCGGCGAAATACATCGACGCGATGAAAAAAGCCGACATATCGCCGCAGGATGATTTTGATTTATCGTCATTGAAAACCCTTTGCTCGACCGGTTCGGTGCTGGCCCCGGAAAGCTTTGACTATGTGTATCAACATATAAAAGCGGATATTAACCTGGCCTCAGTTTCCGGCGGTACCGACATCGCCTCCTGCTTCGCGCTGGGTTGTCCAATACTGCCGGTTTACCGGGGCGAAATTCAATGCCGCGGCCTCGGCATGGCAGTCGATGTCTTTGACGACGATGGCAAACCGCTGCGCAATGAAAAAGGTGAACTGGTATGCACGCAGACCTTCCCCAGCCAACCCGTGTATTTCTGGGCCGATGAAAATGGAGAAAAATATCACGAGGCTTATTTTGCGCGCTTCGACAATATCTGGCACCACGGTGACTACGTCATGCTCAACGATCGTGGCGGCATGGTAATTTATGGCCGCTCCGATGCAACGCTAAACCCGGGTGGCGTGCGCATCGGCACCGCTGAAATTTATCGTCATGTCGAACAACTTGGCGACATCGTCGAAAGTATTGTCATCGGCCAGGAATGGGACGATGACGTCCGCGTGGTCCTGTTTGTGGTTTTACGCGAAGGCCTGACCCTGGATGAAGATTTAATTAACCGGGTTCGCAACACTATTCGCGAAAAATGCAGCCCACGTCATATGCCGGCAAGGGTTATTCAGGTCAGTGAAATTCCGCGCACAAAATCAGGCAAAATTGTCGAGCTTGCCGTTCGCGAAGTGGTACACAACCGTCCAGTGAAAAACCTGCACTCGCTGGCCAACCCCGAAGCGCTTGAGCTGTACCGAAACTTACCCGCATTGCAGCAATAGCTTCGTTGAATATTAATACTGCATTCGTCAACTGGGTCCTGTTGTTCGGTCTGGTAGCATTGTGGGGGACTTCCTTCGCAGCTACCGCTATCAGCGTTGAAACCATTCCTCCGGTTTCCACCGCTTTTTTCCGACTTGCCATCGGCGCGCTGGTGCTGTTGATTGCCGTATTCGCCAGCGGCCAACGACTGCCGCTAAGTTGGAAAGCCTGGCTGGCATTTACGATCATGGGCATAGTCGGCAATGCGTTGCCTTTTTTCCTGATTTCCTGGGGGCAGCAATCCGTACCATCGGGAGTCGCCGGTACCATAATGGCGGTGATGCCGCTGATGACAATGATATTCGCCCACTATTTTACCGATGACGAAAAGCTGAACCGATTCAAAATGATCGGTTTCACCTTCGGCATCGGCGGGGTCACACTGTTAATGGGCCCGGTTTTTGAAGGGGGTGGCCAGGCTCTGGTCGGCGCCATGGCCATTTTTATTGCCGCCACCAGCTATGCCGCAAACGCCATTTTGGTGCGGCGACTGCCTCGCTTCAGTCCCCTGGTAGGTGCATGTGGAGTGCTGATAATGGCAAGTTTGACGATGCTGCCATTCTGGTTGTGGCATGGCGCTACGGATATCGAGGCGACACAGGCCTCGACCATTTCAGTCATCTGGCTGGGCTTTGGGCCCACGGGTCTGGCGACCATATTGCTATTCACCGTGATTGGTCGCGCCGGCCCTACCTTTCTCGCTACGATCAACTATTTGATTCCAGTCGTCGCTTTTTTTTGCGGCGCCTGGCTTTTGTCGGAGCCGGTGTACTGGCTGCACTATCTCGCGTTATTAACCATCCTCGGGGGCATCGCCCTAACTCGAATTAAACCCGCTGTAGCGCCTCGCTGAAATGGTCGATAAAAGCGTGCACCCGCGCCGAACGCACCAGGTCGGGATGGGTAAGCAACCATAAACCGACGGTTAATTCCGGAATCGACGCTTCGATCCGGGTTAAGTGCGCTGAAGCATCACCGAGCAATTTGGGCAATAACGCAATTCCGATGCCATTTTCGGCAGCCACTTTGATGCCGACAAAGGAATCACCGCGCATACAGACATTACGTTTGTCGACCTTCGATTCAAACCACATCCCCGGCGGGGTCGATAACATGCTCTGGTCGAAGCCTATCCATCGCTGTTGAAAAATATCCCCGGGGAGCAGCTGTTCCAACTGTTCAGAATTGGCATAAACGGCGAATTCAACATCGTAGACACGCTTACCGACAAGGTGCACATCGGGAGTATGGGTCGGTCGAATCGCGACATCGGCATCGCGCCGATTCAAATCGAGCACGTTATTGGTGATCAACACATCGACAACGATATGGGGGTGTTTTTTATGAAAGCTCGCCAGATGCGGCCCGATTATCGATACCATAAAAGTATCCGTGGTGGTCACCCGCAGTTCGCCTTCGAGTTTTAATTCCCGACCCGCGATCTGGCGCTGCATATCGAACAGAGTGTTCTCAACTTCGCGCGCGGCGTTGATCATTTTTTCCGCTTCCGGGGTCAACACATAACCCGAATCGCTGCGTTCAAAAATCCGGCAGTTTAAGTTTTCCTGGAATTGATTGATGCGGCGCAGCACGGTGGTACGGTTGACCTTAAGCTCACGCGCCGCTGCGGCGATCGAGCCCTGGCTTGCCACCATTAAAACGTAGCGTAAATTATCCCAATTGATATGCTGCATAATTGCATCACTATAGCGCAGAATATTGTAATTTGATGTAATTTTATATGCCTCTATAATGGCTTCGTCATACGACACTACTGAAACAGGAGAACCACAATGAAATTTGCCCCCAGACTCTGCCTGCTGCTACTTGGACTTTCATTTGTAGCGCCGGCATTTGCTGCCAAGGATCCAAACTTAGACTTAATTAAGGCTCGTCAAAGCCAGATGCAATTGCGCGCATTTAATGTCGGCCCGCTATTTGGCATGGCCCAGGGCAAGATGGAATACAATGCCGAAATGGCGTCGAAACTAGCAGCCAATCTCAAATTGATGCTCGAACTCGACATGGGGCGGGCCTGGGCAGCTGACACCGATATTAGTAAGTATCCGGGTAAAACCACCGCCTTACCCGAAGTCTGGACCACTTATCCTGAAATTGGAAAATACGGCAAAAAATACATCGACGCGGTCAACGAGCTGGCAGCGGTAGCGGGTAACGGTCGCGATGCGCTCAAATCGAAGATCGGCGCGCTGGGCAACGCCTGCAAAGGCTGCCATGATGAGTTCCGCGAACTACCCTAAATCTAATCGCTTTACTTGAAAGGCTATAAACAGGAAAAAATCTGGGACCCGGTGACCCGTCTGTGGCACTGGGTCCTGGTCGTTGCCATCAGCGCCGGCTGGAGCTTCGGCAAGTTCATGTCATTTGACACCATTCAGTGGCATTTCTACATCGGTTATTTTGTCCTCGGATTGATGGTGTTTCGATACCTGTGGGGTTTTGTCGGCCCGCAACCCATTCGCTACCGTGCACTCATTCCGGGTTTTTCTGAAACCATTCAATACCTTCGAAATATCGGTAAACGAAAACCCAGCGGAAGCGCCGGGCATAACCCGGTTGGGTCACTGTCGGTAATCGCTATGGTATTAATCATTACCGCGCAGGCAAGCAGCGGTCTGTTTGTCGAGTCGGACGATTTTTTCGAGTCCGGGCCGATGGTTCAATACGTATCCGAAGCCACCGT
>JBLHOA010000255.1:0-4246 GCA_047622345.1 Gammaproteobacteria bacterium
TCCTGGAAACTCCGGTTGCCGATGATACGTTGCGGCAGATTTTTGAATCGGCGGCGCACGCGCCATCCAATTGCAATACGCAGCCCTGGCAGGCGCATGTGGTATCCGCAGCAGCGCGCGATCGCATTAGCCAGCATTTACTGGAGACTGTCGGGCAGGGCGAAAGCTCGATCGATTATCCGTATAAGGCAAAATACGAAAACGAATACCGTAAGCGTCAACTCGATGTCGGGCTTTTGTTATACCGTGCGCTGGGTGTCACCCGCGAAGACAAGGAGGGCAAGCGTCAGGCATTTCTGCGAAATTTAAAATTTTTCGGCGCGCCGCACGCGGTATTCCTGTTCATGCCGGACTGGTGCGAAATGCACGAATCGGCTGATCTGGGTATGTACGCGCAGAATTTAATGCTGGCGATGCAGGCGAATGGAGTTGCCAGCTGCCCGCAGACGATTTTGGCTTATAATCCCGATATGATTCGCGAGGAACTCGGTGTCGATGCTTCGATGAAATTGATGTTCGGTATATCGTTTGGCTATGAAGATAAGTCGGTGCCAGAAAACAGTATTATTCCCGATCGGGCCAGTGTGGACGATTTGGTTCATTTTCATATTTAACCAGGATTTTCATTATGTCTGATTATAAAGCTCCGCTAAAAGACATGCAGTTCATCATCGATGAGCTGGTCGATTTGAGTACAATTAATTCGCTACCGGGGTTCGAAGAAGCAACTCCGGATCTGGTCGAGGCCGTTCTCGAGCAGGCCGCGATCTTTGCCGAAGGTGTACTGGCGCCATTGAATCATCCAGGCGACGAACAGGGTACTCATATTGAAGACGGCAAGGTCGTCAGTCCGGATGGCTATGCCGACGCCATCCGCCAGTTTGCCGAAAACGGATGGCAGGGGCTGGGTAAGTCGGTCGCCCACGATGGCCAGGGCATGCCGTTTCTGGTGCATTCGGCCGCCTCGGAAATGTGGAACTCGGCGAATTTGGCGTTGGCGCTGTGCCCTCTATTAACCTCGGGTGCGATCGAGGCGATGGAGCAGCACGCGACCGATGAACTCAAGCAGCGCTTTCTGCCCAAAATGATTTCCGGTGAATGGACCGGCACGATGAATTTGACCGAACCGCAGGCGGGCACCGATCTGGCGGCGATCCGTACAAAAGCCGAGCGCGAAGGCGATCACTATCGAATCAAGGGGCAGAAAATATTCATTACCTGGGGCGAGCACGAATTAACCAGCAATATCGTTCATATGGTGCTGGCCCGCCTACCCGATGCGCCTGCCGGCGTGAAAGGGATTTCGCTGTTTCTGGTACCGAAGTTTCTGCCCGACACACAGGGTAATGCGGGTGAGCGAAACGATCTCAAGGTTGTGTCGCTGGAATCAAAAATGGGCATTCACTCATCGCCAACCTGCGTTATGTCTTACGGTGATAATGAGGGTGCTATCGGTTATTTGATGGGTGAAGAAAACAATGGGCTCGCCTGCATGTTCACGATGATGAACAATGCGCGACTCGAAGTAGGCATGCAGGGTGTTTCGATTTCAGAACGCGCCTTGCAACGTGCGGTAGCCTTTGCCAAACAAAGGGTTCAGGGTGTGGCGCGTGGCCACACCGATCGAAGCACCATAATCCACCATCCCGACGTGCGCAGAATGCTGATGCAGATGCGCGCCCTCGCCGAAGCGAGCCGGGCAATGGCCTATGTAACAACCGCTGAGACCGACAGGGCAACAAATTCGACCAATGCCGAAGACCGGGCGCGCCATCAAAGACGGGTCGATTTGATGATCCCATTGGTGAAAGGCTGGTGTACGGAAATGGCACAGGAAGTGTCATACCTCGGTGTGCAGGTGCACGGCGGAATGGGGTTTATCGAAGAAACTGGTGCCGCGCAACACATGCGCGATGCCCGAATTTTAACGATTTATGAGGGCACCACTGGCATTCAGGCGCTCGATTTGATGGGCCGAAAAATGCTGCGTGACAAGGGAGCAGCAATGCTCGAGTTGATTGCAGAAATGAAGGCTACTGCCGCAGAACTGTCATCGACATCGGGCGATATAGCCGTTATTTCGAAGCGGTTTGGGCCGGCACTGGCAGCAATGGAGGAAGCGGCTGGCTACTACTTGAACGCGGTTGGTGATGATCCCGACCTGGGCAGCGCTGTTGGCGTCGATTTTTTAATGCTATCGGGGAACGTGGTGGCCGCCTGGTTGATGGCGAAATCGGCCCTGGCTGCACAAAATCAACTCGATGTGGGTAGTAGCGACGGGTTTTATTCGCGAAAAATCAGTACCGCGCGGTTCTTTGCCGAGCATATTCTGCCCCGTAGTGAAGCGCTCAGTACGATGGTGCAAGCCGGTTCGGAAAGTACCATGAGTATCCCGGCGGAAGACTTTTAGCGAATTAGCAAAAACTTTAAAAATCAGCAACTACAGTTCGGATCGGCGTGTAATGTCGTTCAGGAATCCCTGATCAATTCAGAGGTTCCTAAGCTTAATCGAGGCAAACAGATATGAATTATCAGACTATTAAAATAGAACGGCATGAGCAGGTGGCGTTAGTACGCTTCAATCGGCCGAAGGCGATGAATGCCTTATGCGCGCAGTTGCTCGACGAACTGTCCGTAGCCTTGATCGACCTGGATCAGGACGACGCCATCGCCGCGATAGTTCTCACCGGGGATGATCGAGCCTTTGCCGCCGGCGCCGATATTGGCGAGATGAAAGATACGACCTATCAGGAAATTCTGCGCCACGGTGGATTGACCGGTAAATGTGACAGTATCGCCAACTGCCGTAAGCCGATCATTGCCGCGGTAGCCGGTTATGCGCTCGGGGGTGGCTGTGAGCTGGCGATGATGTGCGATTTCATCATTGCTGCGGATAATGCAAAATTCGGTCAGCCCGAAATCACCATAGGCACCATTCCAGGCTTTGGTGGTTCGCAGCGTCTGACCCGGCTGGTTGGGAAATCCAAGGCGATGGATATGTGCCTGACCGGACGCATGATGGAGGCCGACGAAGCCGAGCGCTCCGGATTGGTGTCGCGAGTTGAACCGGTTGAAACTTATCTTGATGTTGCGCTTGCAGCGGCGGCAAAAATTGCCAGCTATTCGCGGCCGGTGGTCGAGATGGCAAAAGCGGCGGTTGATCTATCGCAGGAAACAGCGCTTGCTCAAGGGTTGAAGTCGGAGCGGCAAATGTTCAAATCAACCTTCGCTTTGGACGACCAGAAAGAAGGTATGAACGCCTTTATCGAGAAGCGAAAACCACTGTTTAAAAACCGCTGAATCGCCCCAATATAGGGGTTCTATAATCGACGCGAATTAGCGCTATTAGTTTGTAGATAGTATGTTAGAATATGCGCCGGTAGAATCTCGATCTTCGTAAAAATCTTTGTAAATCAGATAGTTATATTTCAATTTGCGTCTGAAAGAATGTAAATACGGGATTATAGATTGAAAACGCCGGTTTTTCGAAGACCGGCAAGCAGGCGAACACAGATTTTTTAACCATTTTTTGATTGGATACCATCATGGCTGACCTGAAACATTATCGGAATATCGGCATTTTTGCCCATGTCGATGCCGGTAAAACCACGACCACCGAGCGCATACTCAAACTCACCGGCAAGATTCACAAAATCGGTGAAGTACACGACGGCGCGGCTACCACCGATTTCATGGAGCAGGAGCAGGAGCGTGGAATTACTATCCAGTCGGCTGCCACCAGTTGTGAGTGGGACGGCCATCGTTTAAATATTATCGATACGCCCGGACACGTTGACTTCACGATCGAAGTTTACCGTTCGTTGAAAGTACTCGATGGCGGTGTTGGTGTGTTCTGTGGTTCGGGCGGTGTTGAGCCCCAGTCAGAAACCAACTGGCGATATGCGAATGAATCGGAAGTGGCGCGCATCATTTTCGTCAATAAGCTCGATCGTCTGGGTGCCGACTTTTTTCGAGTGGTCAAGCAGGTCCGGGAAGTTCTCGGCGCGAATGCGCTGATTATGACGCTGCCGATCGGTACCGAAGAAAATTTTAGTGGTGTTGTCGATCTGCTCACGCGTAAAGCCTGGGTTTGGGATGATTCGGGTGACCCCACTATGTATGAAGTGAAGGATCCTCCTGCCGATATGGCAGATCTGATCGAAGAGCATCGCGAGCAATTGATCGAAACTGCGCTAGAGCAGGATGATGACTTGCTGGAAATGTATCTTGAAGGTGAAGAGCCGGC
>JBLHOA010000256.1:0-4191 GCA_047622345.1 Gammaproteobacteria bacterium
GCATTTGATACCGGTTGGTCCCGGGCGGGGGTCGGGTGCCGGTTCACTGGTCGCCTATGCCTTAAAAATCACCGATCTGGACCCACTTGCCTACGAATTACTGTTCGAGCGATTTCTCAATCCGGAACGGGTATCGATGCCGGATTTTGATATCGATTTTTGTATGGACCGGCGCGATGAAGTCATCGAATACGTTGCCGAACATTATGGGCGTAATCAGGTATCACAAATCATTACCTATGGAACGATGGCGGCGAAAGCGGTCATTCGCGATGTTGGCAGGGCGATGTCGCATCCCTATGGTTTCGTCGATCGCATCGCCAAACTGGTGCCTTTTGAAATTGGTATAACACTCGATAAAGCACTGCAGCAAGAGGAGGCGTTACTCGAGCTCTATCAGCAGGATGAAGACGTGACCATGTTGATCGATATGGCCAAGTCGCTGGAGGGATTAACCCGGAACGTTGGTAAGCACGCCGGTGGCGTGGTTATCTCGCCCAGTGACCTGACCGACTTTACCCCGGTCTACTGCGAATCGGGTGGTGGCGGTCTGGTGTCCCAGTACGATAAAGACGATGTCGAGGCAATCGGTCTGGTCAAATTTGACTTTCTAGGACTGCGCACGCTCACCATCATCGACTGGGCGGTGAATGCGATCAATGCCCGGCGCGATGGCGATAAACTCGAAATTGAGCGAATACCGCTCGATGACAGCGATGCTTTCGATTTATTACAGGCCTATCAGACCACCGCGGTATTCCAGCTCGAATCGCGCGGTATGAAAGATTTAATCCGGCGCCTGCAACCCGACAGCTTTGAAGATATTATCGCGCTGGTCGCTCTGTTCCGGCCGGGGCCATTGCAATCGGGCATGGTGGACGATTTTATCGACCGCAAGCACGGACGCTCGCGGGTTGAGTACCCACACCCGGCGTTGAAGACCATTTTGCAACCGACCTATGGTGTCATTCTTTACCAGGAGCAGGTCATGCAAATTGCGCAGGTGCTGGCCGGTTACACGCTGGGTGGAGCCGACATGCTGCGTCGTGCGATGGGTAAGAAAAAACCCGAAGAAATGGAAAAGCAGCGCGTAATATTCACCGAGGGTGCGCTGGCGAACGATGTCGAAGAGTCGACGGCGACCTATATATTCGACTTGATGGAAAAGTTTGCCGGCTATGGGTTTAACAAATCACACTCGGCCGCCTACGCGCTGGTGTCCTACCAAACTGCCTGGCTCAAGGCGCATTATCCGGCTGAATTTATGGCTGCCGTAATGTCGGCTGATATGGACAACACCGACAAGATAGTGACTTTGATCGACGAATGCCGGGAAATGAAAATTGATATTCGGCCCCCTGACATCAATCTGTCGAATTATCAATTTACCGCGGGTCCCGAAGGCGAAGTCTATTATGGGCTGGGTGCGATTAAAGGTGTCGGCCAGGGTGCAATTGAAAATATCATTAAATGCCGTGCCGATCAGCATTACCTATCGCTAGACGATTTCTGCCAGCGTCTCGATTCGTCGCGCTCGAATCGCAAATTGATCGAAGCCTTGATTAAAGCGGGCGCAATGGACAGCATCACGCCGAATCGCGCAGCCCTGCTGGCGCATCTGGGCCACGCGCTGCAATCGGCCGATCAAATACAAAAGGATCAGGATGCCGGCATCAGTGATATGTTCGGCGATCTGGCGACCTCGACCAGCGAATCGGCTTTACCCGACTGCGAACCCTGGGATGAAAAAACCCGTTTGGTGCGCGAGAAGGAAGCACTGGGGTTGTTTCTTACCGGGCATCCGCTGAATATCGTTGCCGATGAAGTGCGAAAAATCGCGTCGATGACGCTGGGCCAATGGCTGGAAAAGCTCGACACCGGCGATACCGGTTCGGAGATGCGATATCGGCAGAAAGAGCAACCGACTACAGTTTGTGGGCTGGTCGTGGATATTCGCATGCGCAACAGTTTTAAAGGCCGTGAAGCTTTCGTCACGCTGGATGATCGAACCGGGCGGGTCGATGTGCGTTTATCGCCGGAACAGCTCGGCAGCCTGGAGTCGATCGTGCAAAAGGATCTTGTCTGGGTAGTCGAAGGTGGGATTGCTTATGACGATTTTAATAACGGCATAAAGTTGCGCGCAGCGAAAGTTTTTCTGCTCGATGATTACCGCATTCAGCACGCCTGCGCTTTGCACATAACGCTGCCTGAAAAAGTGAGCGACCTGGTCGATGATTTGATCACGGATTTAAATCAGTACCGGGCAAACTCGGCGATGCCGGTTGTATTCCACCTTAGCCGGGAAAATTACAGCTATCAGTTACGCACCAACGGAAGCTGGTCGCTAAAACCCAATGAGGATTGTCTGATGGCCCTGCAGCGCCGGCTGGAAAACGATCAGTTTTACTTCGACTATCCCTAGTTCGATGTTCAGGTTAAGGAATTACGACATTGACGACGACCGCGCGGGTCGCATTGGTTCACTACTGAAACGCATAATCAGCTAAACATTTCGCCGTTTTCGTCGAGCTGGTCGCTCATCAAATACAAAAACTTGTCAATGTGGTCCGCGGCGGTGGGCAACTTATCATTATTGTCAGCGGCCGGGTAGGCGCGAAGATGCAGTGCAGTCCTGGTTTTGCCCGGGTTCAGGCAGTTGAAGCGAATGTGCCCGCCATCGTATTCATTGGCCAGTAACCCCGCCATAGCGGTCAAACCCTGTTTGCTCACCTGGTAGGCATCCCAATAAGCACCTTCCTTGTCATCGACCATAAAGACCACTGAAGCCCGGTTAGATTTTGTCAACAGAGGCAGGCAGGCGCGCGTTAACAGGTAAGGCGCGTGCAGGTTGACCTGATGTACCTGATGCCAGGTAACCGAGTCACTTTGTTCAAATACCGTTGGGGCTCCGAAAAAAGCGGCGCAATGAATGAGCCCGTCGATGCGCCCGAATTCTTTGTTAATGTTTTCATAAAGATCGGCGTAATCAGGTTCGGTTGCACCCTCCAGATTCATCGGGTAGATGGCCGGTTGCGCATAGCCGGCCTCGACAATTCGGTCGTAGAGTGCTTCTACCTTGCGCAAGTTTTTCGCTAACAGAATCACGCTGGCGCCATGCCGGGCCAGTGCCATCGATACGGGATCGCCAAAGCCGCCCGTGGCCCCCGTAATTAAAATCACCTTGTCTTTCAACAGATCGGAAGCAGCTTCGAATAACGGGGAAATAGTGGTCATAAAGATGATCTTAGCAAAGGGTGGGTGAGCAGGTCAGTCGGGTGGTCGATGGTGCCATCGGCGCCCCACCGATGAATCGCTTCCGGGTTTTGGATATAGCCATAGGTGGCAATGAGGGTTTTCATCATCGCTTTATTGCCGGCAATAATATCGCGTTCGTCATCACCGACGTAGATACAATGCCCGCAATCGATGCCGATGCGTTCGGCTGCTACCTGCAGTGGTAGCGGGTCGGGTTTGCGCTTTGCCAGCGTGTCTCCACCAATTACCACCGCCGCCCGCGCCATCAGGTTTAATTGCTCAAGCAGAGGGTGGGTGAGCCAATCGGGTTTATTGGTCACGATTCCCCAGGCAATATTTGACCTTTCGAGGGTGGCTAGAATGTGGTCAAAGCCGCCAAATAGTTTCGAATCATTGGCAATAATGGCGCGGTAATGATCTAAATAACGTTGCCGCAGGGGTTCGATTTCGACTTCAGAAACCTTCTCGCCAAATCCCAGGCGGGTCAGTACCAGACCACCTTGCGAAACCAGTGGACGGATTCGAGCAATCGGCAACGCCGGGTAACCTTCCTCGTTTAACAAATTGTTAAGCGCGGTGGCCATATCGGTTGCGGTATCGATCAAGGTTCCGTCGAGGTCAAAAAGAACGGCTTTTATCATTTTAGTCGCGGCCAATGCGCTGAGCTGCGATCAGGCACCGGGCCTTGTAAGGCCAGGTAAGCGTATCTAGAGCCGGGCATTGTTTTAAGATCCAACTGAATTAAGACAGCTCATAAGGTAGTTAACGTCGATATCGCGGCCAATCTTGTATTGGCGCGAAAGCGGATTGTAGGTCATCCCGCTAACGTCGTTGACGTCAAGGCCGCAGGCACGTGCTGCTTTTGCCAGTTCCGAAGGTTTGATCAGTTTTCGGTATTCGTGCGTACCTCGTGGAATCATTTTCAGCAGGTATTCG
>JBLHOA010000257.1:0-4181 GCA_047622345.1 Gammaproteobacteria bacterium
GATCAAGGCGCGGATCAAGCGGGGAGTGATATCCGCTGCGGATTCAATTTGAGAAATATCGGCATCTTCAACGAGGGTTGCCGGGGCTACCTCGGCATGCGCCTGAGCCATGTTGCGAGCCATCGCTCTACGCACCCCGCGCAAAGGCTCCATGGGTCCGTGCTCGGCCATTCCCACTGCCATTCCGGCAATAACCGACCCGGCTAAAGGCGTATCGACAACGCGGTCTTCACCGAATCGTTGCTGCAATCCTTCGGTCGCTCTGAACACGCCACCGTTTACTCCGATGTCTTCACCGATCAACACCACGTCTTCATCGTGCTTTAATTCCCAGGCCAGCGCCAGATTTACCGCCTCGATCAGGTTTATCTCAGCCATGTCGGCGAACCTCGGCAAGCCACTCCTTTTTCTGCTTCGCTAGATCGGCCGTAGGCTTTGCAAACATGAAATCGAAAAATTCGCCCGGCTCCTGCCTGTCTGTTTTCTGATAAATCTCAACTGCCCGGCTGATCTGCTGGGCACAGGCTTCGTATAGTTCCCTGTCATCGGTATCCTGCCATTGCTGTTCAGCGACCAGATAGGCTTTCATGCGAATCAATGGTTCCAGCTTCCCTGCCCGCTCAAATTCCTGTTTGTCGCGGTAACGACTGGCGTCATCGGCGGTGGTGTGATCACCCAGGCGATAGCTCATCGCTTCGACAATACTCGGTCGAAAGTCATCGCGCGCGCGATCAAGCGCTTCATTGACGACTTGAAAAACCCCGACCGGGTCATTGCCGTCGACCCGATAACTGTCGATGCCAGCAGCCACCGCTTTCTGCGCAATGGTTTTCGCCGCGGTTTGCTTGTGCAGAGGCACCGAAATCGCCCATTGGTTATTGTTGACTACAAAAACAACCGGCAAACGCATCGCCCCGGCAACATTAATCGACTCGTAAAAGTCACCCTTTGACGTTGCACCGTCGCCGCAGGTCGTCAGCACCGCCCGATGTTGCTTACGATATTTCATCGCAAAGGCCACCCCCACGGCATGACAACTCTGCGTGGCGATCGGTATGCAAATTGGAAAATCTTCGCGCTGGTCCTGAAAATCGCTACCACGCTCGTCACCGCCCCAATAGAGCAGAATTTCTTCGAGGCGGACTCCGCGTTGAATTTGCGTGCCAATATCACGGTAGTAGGGTACGAAAACATCGTCGCCATGCAGGGCAAAACCGATTCCGCTTCCAATCGCTTCCTGACCTTCGATTGACGGGTAGGTACCCATTGCTCCGGTGCGTTGCAGATTGATTGCAGCGCGATCAAACAGGCGGGTTAAGACCATGGTTCGATAGAGTTGGACGAGTGATTTTTTTTCGGAAAACGCCGCAGGCAGCGGTGCGAGTAACTGTCCCGAAGGATCCAGGACAACGGTTGGAGCGATGATGTCATCTAAACCTTGCATGCGCCTGTTCCCTTAAAATTAACGGACTAAGCTTTCACCTTGAGATTGTCTAGATTGTAATATAGTTCAATTCGACAGGTCATTCCCTTGACCTGTCACAATGCTCAGACCTCGACCCGATCGGGCCCCGCGCCTATCAAGAAGTAGCGAACTCGATCCCTTTCTGAATATTTCCGCTCAGGGTGTCCTGCATTTCATCGAGCAATTTCTGTTCGTAACTGCTAAGCGTCGGAATCGCCGGGATCGACTCGACACCGTTTTTCCCGAGAACAACTGGCTGCGCGTGAAAACTGCGGCTGTCTTCACCGGTCTGCACGAAGCAGCATTCGGTAACCGATTCACCATTCATTGCCGCTACCAGCGACAGCGTAAATCGCGCCGCAGCCTGGGCCATCGACAAGGTCGCCGAACCCGCGCCGGCTTTCGCCTCAACCACTTCGGTTCCTGCTTCCTGAATGCGCGGTGTCAATGCTTCGATATCGGCCTGACTCAGTTCAACTCCTTCGATGCTCGACAACAGTGGCAAAATGGTAACACCACTATGGCCACCGATGACGTTCACATCGACTTCACTGGTGCTTTTGCCGATCAGTTCGGCGACAAAGGTGTTCGAGCGGATCACGTCCAGCGTAGTAATACCGAATAATTTGCGCTTATCGTAGACACCGGCGGCTTTCAATATTTCAGCAGCAATGGGCACAGTCGAGTTAACCGGGTTGGTGACGATGGCATAACAGGCATTGGGACAGGCGCGTGTTCCCGCAGAAATCAGATTCTTCACGATTCCGGCATTCATATTGAACAGATCATCCCGGGTCATACCGGGTTTACGCGGAACACCCGCTGGAATAACCACAATATCGGCATCCTGCATCGCTGCTTCAAGGTCATCACCGACAAATCCGCTGACCGCTACATCGGTGGGGATATGGCTGAGGTCGACGGCAACACCCGGAGTAAATGGAGCGACGTCGTAAAGTGACAACTCGCTACCGGCGGGCAATTGCAACTTCAACAACAAAGATAATGGCTGGCCGATGCCACCCGCGGCACCTAGTACGCAAACTTTCATGTGAGACCTCGTAAGTCGAAAATAGAGTGAAGGCATCGCTGATTAATTTATCAATAAGCATCTTGAGCCCAAAATTAATCAGAGGTACCTCTATATAGCTCAAAGAATCATAGCCATACCAATATTTATACACAAGATAAAAACTGGTCAGAACCCAAGGTTTAATACAGACTATTGACCGATATCATTTTTATCCAGCGAAATCACACCCTTCTTATCCGACAAGACAAGCTGAAGCTCGCCTGCACAGCCATATTATTGACCTGCCTGGCCTTGTCCTTCGGTGATGCGCTGATCAAACAGCAAAGCGCCAGCTTCGGCTTATGCCAGATTTTCATCCTGCGCTCGTTAATCGTAATTCCGCTGCTGATCGTTTTGATACGCAGTCGCAAAGCTGACAGGTCGATCAATCCGGTCAAACCCGGCTGGACCTTATTGCGCAGCTTTATTCTGGTATTGATTTGAATATTTTATTTTACTTCCCTGCCCCGGGTTGAACTGGCCATTGCCGCGGCAGCTTTCGATACACTGCCGATTTTTATCAGCCTGTTTGCCGCCCTGTTTCTGGGCGAGCGCATCGGCTGGCAGACGGGATTAGCGATAATCATTGGTTTGGTCGGCATGCTGTTAATCCTGCAACCGCAATCGGATGAATTCAACGCCTACACCCTGCTACCAGTATTGTCGGCAATCTGTTATGCCGCGACGATGATCCTGACGCGCAGTCATTGTCGCAACGAAAAACCCCTGGTGCTGTCGCTCTGGTTAAACTTCGGGTTTGTACTGGCCGGTGTTTGCGCAATGGTAGCGATTAATCTGTGGCAACCCGACAGCCAGCTAGTCAGTAATTATTCGTTTCTTTTGGGCGACAGGGTCGAAATCACCGTCGATGGCTGGAAGTCGATGGCGATTCTGGCGGTGGCCATAATAATTGGTAGCGTTGGAACCGTTATCGCCTATCAAAACGGACCTCCGGCCATTATCGCCACCCTTGATTATTCCTACCTGGTATTCGCGGCCATCTGGGGATTTGTATTTTTCGACGAAATTCCGATCGCGACCGTCGTCGCGGGAATAGCCCTGATTCTCAGTGGTGGCGTGCTCGCAATTCGCAGCAATGCGGCTACCCCGCCCACCCGTCTAGGCGCGGCGGGGAGGCATTACCGCGCTAACCCGGGCGGTTCAATCAGACTTTTCCGACTTTTCCTTATCGCGAACTCGCTTCGGCTTGCCCTTATTTTTCTTATCCTTGTGCCGTATCTTCGGCCGCTCTTTGGCGGACGAAGGTTTGTCCCCGGCGTCTTTGGACTTACCTTCTGACGGCTTTCTGCGACGGCTTTCCACTTGTTCTGTTTGCATCAGTGAAATATTCATCACGTGCCCGGAGACACGTACTTTCCTTAAATCACTGAGCAATTCTTTCGGCATGTTTTCCGGCAAATCGACCAGACTGTAATCATCAAAAATATTAATTCGTCCGATGTACTTGCTATCGATGTCGGCTTCATTGGCAATCGCGCCAACAATATTTCCAGGCATTACCTTATGGTTGTGTCCGACTTCGATACGAAATCGTTGCATGCCCGCTTCCGGCGGACGATCGCGCCCTTCAGAACGTTCGTCTCCTTCAGAACGACGGGGTTCACGACCAGGTTCGCGGGGTTC
>JBLHOA010000258.1:0-4164 GCA_047622345.1 Gammaproteobacteria bacterium
CACGCGAAAAAACGCGATGGCCTGCAGCTGGTCTGCTCGCAACCTTTCGACGATGAAAGTGACTGGCAACTAATCGAAAACAACACGACGATCGAATTATGATACTGCTCAAAATTGGCGGTGGCGCCAGTATTAACATCGAAACCGTAATCGCCGACCTGGCCACCATCGAAGGGCCGGTGATGATCGTGCACGGTGCCAATGTGCTGCGCGACCAGCTTGCCGAAAAACTCGGCATCGAAAAAACGATTCTGACCTCAGCGTCGGGTTATACCAGTGTATTTTCCGATCAAAACGCCATCGACGTGATCATGATGAGCTATTCCGGGTTACGTAATAAACAAATTGTCGAACACTGCCAGCGGCGTAATATCAATGCCATCGGTTTAACCGGGCTCGACGGTCGCCTGGTACAGGGTGAGCGCAACAAGGGCATTCGTGTGCGCGAAAATGGCAAAACGATGATCAAGCGTGATCTTTCGGGTAAGCCGCGGAGCATTAATACCGACCTGTTGGCGCTACTGCTGGCAAACGGTTATTGCCCGGTGCTGACCATCCCGATTGCGGATGAAAACGGGTTTGCGATCAATTCCGAAAATGACGATATTGTCGCGATGATTTCAAATTCGCTGGAAATCGATACCGTCGTTCAGCTCATCGAAGCGCCGGGTTTTCTGGACGATGCCGATGACGAAACTTCGTTGGTGAAGACCATGAGCTACAGCGAATTACAGGCCCGTGAGGCACAGGTAGAAGGACGAATCAAACGTAAACTACTGGCACTCACCAAACTCTGTAAAGGTGGTAAAACCAGGGTGATTATCGCCGACGGACGCGGTGACAGCCCGATAACTGACGCGCTTGCAGGCGCAGGAACGCACATACAATGACCGACTATCGAGAACTCGAACATCTTTACGGCATCGCGCTGCAACCCAAACGCGACCTGGTCGCCGTGCGCGGCAAGGGTGCGCGCCTGTATGACGAAAACGATGTCGAATATACCGACTGCGTTGGCGGTATCGGCGTGGCCTCGCTCGGACACTCGCATCCCGCCATCGTTGCCGCGGTGCAGCAACAGGCCGAAAAGCTGATCACCTGCCCCAACATTATGTACAACGATGTGCGCTCGAAATTGTTACAGAAACTGGTTGAAATCACTCCGGCCAGTTTGACCCGCGCCTATTTGTGTAACTCCGGTGCCGAATCAGTGGAAGCCGCGCTCAAGTTTTCCAGGCTGCACACCGGGCGCACTAATTTTGTCACCGCGATGCGCGGTTTTCACGGTCGTACCATGGGCGCGGTCAGCGCAACCTATACGCCGAAATATCGCGAGGCTTTTTTGCCGCTGATTCCGGGTTTTGAATACGTGCCTTTTAATAAAATTGAAAAACTCGAAGCGAAGGTAAACGATGCTACCGCGGCGGTTATGTTTGAACTGGTGCAGGGCGAAGGTGGGGTTAACCCGATCCAGGCCGATTATCTGGCCGCGGCGCGCGAGCTATGCACCGAGCGCGGGGCCTTGCTGATAGTCGATGAAATTCAAACCGGGTTTTGCCGCACCGGTGAATTCTTTGCCAGCAACCATTTCGACTTACAACCCGACATTATGTGCCTGGCCAAGGCGATGGGAGCCGGGGTACCGATTGGCGCAACCATGATCAATGCCGATATCGAAATCGGCCCGGGCCAACACGGCACCACCTTCGGCGGAAACCCACTGGCCTGTGCAGCAGCTCTGGCCGCCATCGGGGTCTATCAGAATGACAACATGGCTGCCCGTGCCCGCGAACTCGGCGAATATTTTGAGAATGCGTTAAACGCCAACGATCTGTCGCAGGTGCGCGCGGTACGACGACTGGGCTTGATGATCGGCATCGAAATCAAGTACAAGGCACAAGACGTGCTTGCGCAGCTGCTGGAACGCAAAATTATTGCCCTGCCCGCCGGCCCCAATGTTATCCGTATGCTGCCGCCGCTGGTCATCGAAAAGGAGCAGCTCGACCAGGTTGCTGCTGCTTTACGTGAATTGCTCGCCTGATAGCCAGCTTGTTCGAGCGACACAGATGAATATACAGAACCTGGAAATTCCAATTCTACAGGCGCCTGTGGAATCCACCGCAAAACTCACCGCAGCAGTATCCAACACCGGAGCCATGGGATCCTTAGGATTGGCCTGGCGAGATGCCGATACCGCAGCTCGACTGGTCGATGAAGTTCTGGCTAAGACACAAAATCCATTCTTTGCCAATTTTGTGCTGGCATTCGATGCGCTGGCCTTTGACGCAGTCATCGAAGCCGGGGTGCCTGCTATTACCTTGTCCTGGGGAATTTCTTCCGATTTAATCAATCGAGCGCATTGCCATGGCGTTCAGGTCGGTGTGCAAGTTGGGACGGTTGACGGCGCAAAGGATTCTATTTCGAAAGGTGCTGATTTTATCATTTGCCAGGGAATCGAGGCGGGTGGGCATGTTCAATCAACCACTAAGTTATCCAGGCTGTTGCCACAAGTCATAGACTGTGCAAACGGAGTACCCGTTATCGCCGCCGGAGGACTTGCCGATAAGGACGATGTTAACTGGGCGCTGGGTGAGGGTGCCACAGCTGCAATGCTGGGTACGCGATTTGTGGCAACACAGGAAAGCGACGCACATCCTCTTTACAAAGCGGCAATACTTGCTGCTAAGGGATCCGACACTGTTAGTACTACCTGCTTTGATGGAGGGTGGCCAAATGCTACTCACCGAGTTATAAGAAACCAGTTATTTAACGCTTGGGAGTCTGCGGGATGCCCTCAACCTGGAAGTCGGCCAGGAGAAAACCTGCTACTAACTGAAGATTCAAGCGGTTACGAAATAAGGAAATATCATTTTTCAAATCCAATGAAAGACTTTTCAATTAGCGATGTGTCCGATTGGTGTTTGTACGCCGGGTTGGGTTGCGACAGAATCAAGGATATACCCAGCGTAACTGAGCTGATTGATCGCTTGTGGTCAAAATAGATCAATGCTGAAGTTATCGCTTATATCTATATCGTTATAAATAATGCTTTTTTGTGAAATCGGTATTCTTTTACACCCCCCGATTGCTTTATCATCCTCCGTCTTACACCCTGAGAACAAACCCATGTCCAGTACCGCCGCCTCTGCTAACTCTGTTGCTACACCCGATTTAAGCCAGTATGGCCTCGACGGTGTTACTGAAATCTTACATAACCCGGCTTACGATGTCTTATTTGCCGAGGAAACAGCGCAACAGCTGAGCGGCTTTGAAAAAGGGTTTATCACCGAATCGGGTGCGATTTCGGTCGACACCGGCGACTTCACCGGACGCTCACCCAAGGACAAGTACCTGGTTCGTGATGACATCACCCGCGATACCATCTGGTGGTCCGACCAGGGCGAAAATGACAACAAAGCCATCGATGACAAAACCTGGAATTCATTGCGTGACCTGGTAACGACACAGTTGTCGGGCAAACGCCTGTTTGTCGTCGATACCTTTTGTGGTGCCAACCCCGGTAGTCGTTTGAAAGTGCGCTTTGTCACCGAAGTAGCCTGGCAGGCGCATTTCGTCACCAATATGTTTATCCGCCCGGATGCATCTGAACTCGCTGATTACGTGCCGGATTTTGTCGTCCTCAATGGATCTAAAACGAGTAACCCAGACTGGCAGGCACAAGCGCTTAATTCAGAAAACTTTGTCGCCTTTAATCTGACCGAAGGTATGCAGATTATCGGTGGCACCTGGTACGGTGGCGAAATGAAAAAAGGTATGTTCGCGATGATGAACTACCTGTTACCGCTGAAGGGAATGCCGTCGATGCATTGCTCGGCAAATGTCGGTAGCGATGGCGATGTAGCCATATTTTTCGGTTTATCCGGTACCGGCAAAACCACTCTGTCAACCGACCCCAAGCGACAGTTGATCGGCGATGACGAGCACGGCTGGGACGATGACGGCATCTTCAATTTTGAAGGTGGTTGTTACGCCAAGGTGATCAACCTGAGCGCCGAGGACGAACCCGATATCCATCGCGCCATCCGTCGCGACGCGCTATTGGAAAATGTGGTCGTACGCGACAACGGTGAAATTGATTATGCCGATAACAGCAAAACCGAAAATACCCGCGTTTCCTATCCGATTTATCACATCGATAATATC
>JBLHOA010000259.1:0-4119 GCA_047622345.1 Gammaproteobacteria bacterium
GGGTTGCTATCAAAAATATCGGTAGCTACGGCCTGCCAACACCGGTGCGGAAAATTCTCAACATGGTGATTGAAGAGTAGCCAGGTAACTCCTAATACTCCCCGTCATTGCGGTCTCAAGCGGGCCGCTTAGTATCTCCCCCCGTCATTGCGGCGCCCAGTGGGCCGCACAGGTCGGCCCGCTGAGCCGCAATCTTAATCAGATTCAGAAATTACTTGGGCGCTTCGACAAACAGGCCGGCGGCTTTTTCGAACTTCTTCACCAGTATGCCCTCGTCGCCGCAGCAACTTGCGGCGCAGACGTTAGCGTCGTTAAGCGCGTCGGCATCGAGTTCCAGCCAGGCCGAAACCGGCATGTTTTCAGTCGCGCAATCGCAGGAAATATCGCTGTGCCCGTATACATTTTGCAGGCCAATACGCCGACCCGAGACCGCCGCGGCATCGATTATTTCATTCGGGGTTTCCGGAATATGGGAAAGCTTGTACGCGGGATAAAATTTGGTCACGTGCCAGGGGCTATCGCTGCCGAGGTTGGCAAGAATCCATTCGGCAATGCTCTCAAGTTCGGCGAGGTCATCGTTTTTACCCGGGATAACATTGGTGCGGGTTTCCACGTGAATGCCAAGGTCATGGGCTTTTTTGATCGAGGCCAGCACCTGGTCGACGGTGCTGACCGGGCAGATATCCTTATAGAACTCGTTCGACATGCTTTTGATGTCGGAACAGAGCACATCGATATAAGGCGCCATAACTTCGAGCGCCTCATCGGTAACAAAACTGTTGGAAACATACACCGTAAACAAACCGGCGGCTTGCGCCAGCCTGGAAACATCGATTACGTATTCGAGCCATACCGCGGGCTCAGAATAGGTGAAAGCGATGCCATCAACCTTGTGTTTGAGGGCGGTTTCGACCATTTGTTCGGGGGTAACCCAGGCGTCTTTCGACTGCCCGCGGGCAAGCTGGTCGAGCGCTTCGACGCCCCATGAAATTTCCAGGTTGTGGCAACCCTTGCAGCGGAAGTTACAGCCGTAGCTGCCGATCGACATGATCGTGCTGTCGGGGCGGTAATGATAAACCGGTTTGTTGCGGATCGATTCGACTTCGATCGCCGAGATTATGCCGTAAGACAGGTTGTAAAGCGTGCCGTTGCGGTTTACGTGAGCCTGGCAGAAGCCGCGTTGACCGTGGCGCAAGCGGCAGCGCCACAGGCACAGGTTACAGACGACATCGCCGTTATCCATCGGCTGTTGCAGCATGGTTTCAACCAGTTGATAGCTTTCCGACATTGAGTCAATCCGTAAATGCAAAAGAAGGCAACAGTGTAAACGCCGTGCTGTCGAATACAATCACAGCCTGCGCAGGGTTATTACTCAGGACTGTAAAAAGCGCTTAACAAACTCGGCGGCAGGCAGGGGCTCAGAAATATAGTTGCCCTGCACTGAATCGCAGTCCACGCCCTTGCACAGGGCGAAATGCTGGCTCGATTCGACGCCTTCGGCGATAACCGACAGGCCAAGACCGTGCCCCACCGAAACAATCGCTTCCATAATGACCTGGTCGTTTTCATTGGTGGGTGCATCGTGAATGAAGCGCTGGTCGATTTTCAGCCCCGACACCGGAAAATTACGCAGATAGTTCAGTGATGAATAGCCGGTGCCGAAATCATCGATGGAAATAAAGACGCCTGAATTACGCAGATCGGAGAGCGCCCCGATAACCGTTGGGGTGGAATCCATTAACACATTTTCGGTAATTTCGATGCCCAGTTGTTCGGGTTGCAGTTGGTGATGCTTCAGGGTGTCGGCCATTTCCATCAAAATGCCGCGGTCGACGATATCTTTGCCTGACAGGTTGATGTCGACGCGAATCGGTTTTAACCCGGCCTCCTGCCACTCGCGCAAATATTCGCAGGCACGTTTTAATACCCAGCGGCTGAGTTGATGAATTTGCCCGCTACGTTCGGCGACGCGAACAAACTCGGCGGGGCCGATGTTCTCACCCGACAGTTGCGGCCAGCGCAGCAATGCCTCGCAGGATAAAATTTCACTGGTTTCGATATTTATATGCGGCTGAAAGTGTAGCTCGAGTCGTTCTTCGGCCATAGCACGCTGTAAATTGGTTTCGATCCACTGCGAGCGATGCAGATCCTCATTCATTTCTTCGTTAAAAAACTGATAACCATTCCGGCCCAGCGATTTGGCTCTATACATTGCCATGTCGGCGCTTTTTAACAGGGTTGAAGGATCGCTGCCATCGTCAGGGAATATGCTGATGCCGACGCTGGTAGTCACCTTCACCGAAGCCTTGTCCAGGTCAAACTCGGGTTTGAACATGGCGATTATTTTTTCTACAACAGCAATCACTTCCTGGCGATTTTCGATTCCCGACATGATCATGACAAATTCGTCGCCACCAAACCTTGCCAGCAAATCGTAGTTTCGGGTTACTGACAAAATCCGCTGCGCCACTTCTTTTAACAATGAGTCCCCAGTTTCGTGCCCGTGCAGGTCGTTCACTTTTTTGAAATGATCGAGGTCAAAAAACAAGGTCGCCACCATGTGCCTGTGGCGCCCGGACTCTTCCAGTTTTTTGACAAATTCGGTTTGTAGCAAATAGCGATTGGGCAAGCGGGTTAATTGATCATAAGTGGCAATTTGTTGCAATTGCTGTTCGGCAGTTTTACGTTCGGCAATTTCATGTAACAGGGTCGACTCGCGTTGACGCAGCTGTTTTATCAAACGATGGGTGGTTAGCCAGCCGATAATCAACAACACCAGAATACCCGAAATATTGAGCACCAGGTTTTTCACTATGTCAGATACCAGCCGTTGGTAGAAAATCGGGTTTCCATAAATTTTGATGATGGCTACCAGTTCACCATTGTCGCGGTTGAAAATGGGGCTTTCGGTAGAAATGCAGCGTTGGCAGCTCGTGCGTCCAAGATTAACGTTTAAGGAATTATATTGAACCGGGAAGGCGTCGTAGTCGACTTCCAGCGATACGCCGAGATAAAGCGATTCGTCGGTGACCGGTTCCTTTAATAGCATTAATTCGTTTAGCGAATCATGGATGGTAGATAGGCCGATATCACCCTTGATGTTTTGAAACTGCGATTCGATCGAACGCGCCTGGGCGTTGGCAAGGCTGCGGATAGTAGCGCGCGATTCGTTTTCCAGCCTTGGCTTGATATCGTAATACCAGTTCCACATGGTCAGGGCCAGAGTCATTACACCGATGCCGATGAACAACAGTGAAGAGCGCTTGCCTACCGAGGCAACCAGGTTTTGGGGGGATTTATTCATATTTTACCGCGATGCGCAGGAAGAATGCCTTCAGCTGTATTCTGGAATGCTGTAGCGATTTAAGGTTCACTTAAGGTAGTACCTTATCAGTTACTTGAAAGCCGGTCGAGATGCCGTTTTCGACATCACCTTTGTATGGCGAAAAGCTTAGCAAGCGATGCTTTGTTGCGAAGTATAACACTGCGTTCAGAGTCAGTTTTGAGGCCTGAAAATGTAAAAAGGTAGAAATAGCTGCGCCATCAGACCTACCCATTTATAGGGGAAGTTGTTCAGAGGGGTTTAAAATTATTTTCTATTCAGAATTGGGATTGATTTTATTGCGCCAGTATGTGCCGACTTTCCCCGGGTAAATGCTGGGTAAATAAGAATAATAGGGAGGTTTGTATTTTCTGGCAGTTGATTAAACTGTTTAAGCTATAGCTTTACATTGAAAAAATGGTGGGCCCGGGAGGACTTAACCGAGCCGCGCAGGTCTCTGATCAATGGATTATGAGCTCTCGCGCCGAAAATCGGCCATGGTGAGCGCACAGCCGAGTCGATCGCGTCAATTCTTAGCTGATTCACGTCGTATTTCTCGAAGCCCGCCCCTCCCGAACCAAGGATAATCGGACTCAAAGAAAAAAATAGGCGTAAACCACCCCGTCGGACTTGACGAAGTGGCTGCATGACTATTTAATACGCGCTTCCACGAATAAGCCCAGGTAGCTCAGTCGGTAGAGCAGAGGACTGAAAATCCTCGTGTCGGTGGTTCGATTCCGCCCCTGGGCACCATTTTAATCAGTAGCTTGCAGATAATTCCATCTAAGGTTTTTTGG
>JBLHOA010000260.1:0-4109 GCA_047622345.1 Gammaproteobacteria bacterium
TGTCCTGAAATTAAGTTCGCACTTAGGTTTTATCCGTAAAACCCAGGCACTGCAACACCTCTTAACCCTTTCTTCTTTTTATTCCGGACAGCAGTGGGCTCGGGGGCCGGGATGACGGGATTGCAGGGGCCGGGATGACGTGATGTTGGGACTAGATATCTCCGAGGCCTAGATGATGTGGGAGGGGGTAGGCCTTTGCGGGCACTACTCCGGTCATTGCGGCACCTGCGCGGCCCGCCCAGCCGGAATCTTGTCGACGTGCTGATTTCTTCGAGCAGGTTAGATTTTTGAAATTTTACCCCGACAGCTAAGTTATTTTTCAAACAATCGTAAACTCGTCGTCTCTTCAATACTAATTCCAACAAACCCGGAGACGGAAAGATGTCCAGACTCATACCACTTAGCATTATTGTCCTCACCAGCAGCCTTAGTTATCGGTTGTGGTAGTTCGGGTGAGGCTACTAATAGTAATCCAAACGAAAACCTGTCGCTTCAACTACAACTTCCCGATAGCCTGACCGGTGGAGACACCGCCAGAAATCGCCAGGTGGCGAATCGAATTGCCGCTTTGGCAAGTTCCGGCCGTAGCGGTGAACCTTGCAGTTATCTGGGGCCTGAAAATGAAGATGACCTGTTCCGCAATGGCTATGAAACTACCCGCTTCATGATTTCAATTATGGCGATCTGGACCTGTATTGCCGATTTAATGATCGACCTGTCCGATTTTATCGAAGCCCGGGGTGTAATCGTCGAATCGGATAATGATAAGGCCTCGGCCGACTACGACATTGACGATCCGACCCATTATTCGATCACTGACAATTCGGCGACTCAGGTTACAGTGCGCATGTATTACAGCTACGATCGCTCGAATCCGCCCGCTTTCAGCGACAGCCCTGAGTTTTACATTTCCTGGAATAAAGTCAGCGAAGATGATATCAGCGGCAAAATGGTCATAGATGCCAGCGCGATCGATGCCAGCAGCCAAGATAGCGATGACCCGGCGATGATGCGCATGGACTTTAATTTCGGCGCCGCCGAACGCAACGCCGATATGTTTCTGCAATTCGATAATGGCAATCCCTGGGCCGAAGGGTTTCGCATTAAAATTGTCAAAGATGAAAACGCGAGCCCGCTAGGGCAGGTCTTCACTGCGCGGGGTTTATTTAAAATGACCAGTCAGTGGTTGCCGGTAGCGGGTATCAGCGAAGTGCCCCATATCCAGTTCTTTACCGTTTCGGATCTGCTAGGCAATGGTGCGGCTATCGAGGAAGTGCAGGACTTTGCGCTGCCACTGGTGATCAATATATTCCAGGGTAACCGCCTGGGTAACTATTTATTTTCAAAACGCGATATTTATTTCTTTGAAGACGATCAGGACTGGGAATACATCCATAAGTCGGTGATCGCTTCCGAATTCCGCGGCGCGCGCACCACGATAGCATCGGGTGGTAGCTGGGTTCCTTTCGACCCTTCACAGGACATGATTATCTCCGCGCTCAGCCGCGATGCCGATTATTTCACCGGGCCCAAGTGTGCGGTTTTGAACGATGACTGTAACGCGTTGTTGAACGGCATCTTTGTCGACGGTTTTGCCGGACAGGGACAAAACCAGGGTAGCGACCCGATGGACTGGCGCTCGGCTGCGCTCGATAATGCTGACTTCCTGACTTCGATTTATCCGAATGGGGTTAACTGGGACGGTGCCTTCGATCAGCAGTTTATGCCCTGATGGGTAACGGTAAATTCGCCAACTTTTAACTGGGGTCTAGTCAATAGGCTCCGGTTTTTTTGTCTCTTCCTTAGTAACCGATGATTCCTCACTAACCGATGGTTCTTCCTTACGATATTTGATCTGCATGCCTTTCATGAAATTACGCAGTATCTGGTCTTTGCATTCGCGGTAATGCTTGTGACCGGCGCGCCGGAAAAACGCGCTGAGTTCGTGGCGGCTCATTCGCAGGTCGGCCAGCGCCATCACCGCGAGGATGTCGTCATCCTTATAGTCCAGCGCAATTTTCAATTTACGGAAAATAATATTATTGTTTAATCGCTTTTCAGCGGCGGGTTGCTCGCCTGGTTTTTTACCGCGACGATCAATAATCAAGCCATTCAAAAAAGCGGCCAGTTCAACATCTTTAATCGCCTGAAAATCATCGTCATCGTCTTTCTTCAACCAGTTGCTGACTTGCTCACGGTTAACTTCGCAGTCGACCTGGGCAAAGATTGCGATCATCTTGTCGTCGCCAAAATCGAAGGTATAGCGGATGCGGCGCAATACATCATTATTCGTCATAGTTTAATTCCAGACTTTACTAAACCGGCATTGTAACGTCTGTTGAACATTTCGGTATCAATTTACCTGCTATCGGGGGGCAATCATTATTTACCTTCGCCTGGCAAAAAGTAATTGCCGGGGACCTGACTCGCGTCAGCCAAAATTATTAATAACCCGAATAACCGTAATATTGGGTAAAAACGCCGAATTGATAGCGATCGTCTTCCGATAATTCGCCACCAAGCGCGCTGCACAGGCTGGCCAGCGAGTGGGCCTGTTGAATGTGTCGCGCGAATACCTGCTGCGCCTGATCCTTGCCCAGATAACGCGCGTACTCGGAGATAATTTTATTTTCGACTTCCGCTTCAAGTGACAAAGCGGAGGGATTGGTGGCAATGGTCGGCGCCATGGTACTCGTCGACACCGCGTTACTCGCCGGTGCTACCAGTTCATAAACGTCGTGAATTTTGTCGTGCTTATCACTCCTCGAACCCGCCGCCCTGAGCTGATCCGAGTAAGCCGACGACATGCTATTGACCATTTCAAAAAATGACCGGGATATCAGAAGTTGATTTTCAGCGGCAAAATCCATTACCCGTTGTGCATCATTGATGCCGCTACCAACACAGTTGCGATCACCCCCGATGCCATCGGTAATTTTTATCGGGCCCAGGTTTAAACCGAGCCGAACCTGATAATAATCGCTGGCATCAGGGTCAAGGCTGGAAAATTGCTGTTGTAATTGAATCGCGATGGGGTAGAGGCTTTCGGGGTCGCCGAGATAGCAGATGGCACAACCGTCGCCGGTGTCCAGTTGAATGCACTCTTCCATGTTCAATCTCGTCAGTCCGGGAGCAACAATCGATTTAAAGTGCGCCTTGAAAGCCAATTGCTGATCGACGGGTACCCTGGAGTATCCAACGATATCCAGAAATAATACGCTGGCTAGCCAGGTTCGGTTCTCGGTCATTTCAGCTCCCCTCACGGTCTCGAAAAAGAATTCAGATAGTTTAGCAGTTAATCTCAGACTATGAATCCTGGCTCTGACTTTTACCGTGACTCAAGTTGTAGTTTGAGTCGACCCATTGCAATGATTGCTAAGCGCAGGCCTGGCCTGTTGCGCCCATTTTTTCAAGGGCAGGGATAACATCGCCAGTTAATAGGGCAGTTGTATATAATGCTGCTTTTCGAAGTTCACCCGATGCGTGGAAAATATGATCAATAACCCAGTCTGGCGCTGGTTGGACAATACCTTTTTCGACCTGGGACGGCAGTTTCGCTGGTCTTTTCTGCCCCCGTTAATGGTTTATATGGCAGCGGGTATTTCCGGACTGACGTCGATTGTCGGCACCTTTTTCATCAAGGATTATCTCGATTTATCGGCCGCTTTTCTCGCAGGCCTTGGCTTCTGGGTCGGTATTCCCTGGACCCTGAAGATGCCCATCGGTCACCTGGTCGATTTGATCTGGCGGCGAAAAGCACTACTGGTGTATGCCGGTGCCGGCCTAATCGCGACCAGCATTCTGATCATGTACGGAATCATCGCGCACACTGCGATGATGGCCGAAATTTTAAAGGTCGAGGTCTGGTTCGTCACCGCGTCGATTCTGGCACCCACGGGTTACGTGCTACAGGATGTCGTTGCCGACGCGATGACCGTGGAAGCCGTTCCGACCCTGGACGAGCAGGGCATGCCTTTTGCCGGAGCCGATATAAAAATGATGCACACGACCATGCAAACCCTCGGGCGCGTCGCCATTATCAGTGGGTTTGTCGGCGTAGCGGCGTTGAATATCACCATGTTCGATGGTGTCGAAAATCTGTCTGAGGA
>JBLHOA010000261.1:0-4083 GCA_047622345.1 Gammaproteobacteria bacterium
CCCTGCTCAACTAACTCGATAGTTTGGTAAGTCACGTATTTGTCAGGCCAATATAAAGGGGTTGGATTATAGGCAGCTTTGTCGCAAAACGGAACGCGTTTTCCCGGTTTACCGGCCGAAGTCAGCGCGAATCAGATCAGGGCTGGTTCTTGAGGATAGTCTGCGAGAAATTGATTGTTGTATCTTCGTAATTTAAGTGGGATTTAAGTTCGTGCCAGACCGATTCGGAATTGATGATCCGATTATGACCGTATTCCCGGGTAACCATTAGTTTGGTTAGCGGATACTTCTGGCAAAACTTTAGCGATGCCGAAATCGGGCTTTCGCTATCCGACTCGTCATGTGCGATTACGGTAACATCACCGTAACTGGCCAGGTTGCGTGCCAGTTCGAGTTTTTGATATTCACGCGCATAAACCTTGCTAAACCGCGCCGCATACTTTTTTAACAAATCGGGGTGTAAGTCGAGCTTGATCAGTTTTTTGACAAAAAATAATTTGTAATTGAATATCGGCGAAATCAGAAACAAAGGTATATCTTTGATCAGTGCGGGACGCGAGTTAGCGATAGTAATGCATCCGGTGGAATGCCCGAGGACAGCGCATAAGCCATCGCCACTCTTGTTTTTGATTAGATTCAGTATGTGGTTGGTGGTCAATATCGATTGATGTAGCGTCGCCGATTTTTCCGTGCTCGCACCGTGCCCGATATGATCGAAAGCGAAAGCGGTAAACCCGCAACGGGCGAGACCGCGCATTAGCGGGAAAAACTGGCTGGCCGATCCGCCCCAGCCATGAACAAAAACGACGGTCGGTCCTTTGCCGGTCTGGTAGCTATTTATTTCGCCGTCCACCGTGTTGATCATCCGTTGAATGAATTCTTTTGGTATGCGGACCGGTTTATCGGGCTCGGCTTTGGGGATGAAAAGAAGCGAATCTATCCGACTGTTCGCCCAGCCCGGGGCGATTTTCCCGGCCAGGATGCTAAAGCGCGAACTGAAAAATAAGCCCAATTTGCCAAAGGTATTGTTGTCAGCCACGAATAATTACTTGTCTGGTTAACGGTTGGAAAAATTTGTTATTGATCAAAATATTATTATAGGTACTTTTCAGTGCAGATAGTTGAACACAGATATTAATGACCTGCACCCGTAAGGTATAGACAAATAAGTTACATTATTCAGGATTTTTCAGGTATCGACAGCGGAAAGTAAATTATTTACGCTCTCTGGCGCCCGATTGGGTGAATCAATTAACCATTTCGCTAACTACCCAATGCCTGAGTTTAAAAGCGGGGTCGGTGCTGATCGGCCTGTGGTGCTGAAAACAAGTGTAGAATTGGGGTACACCGTCCTGGTGACCTGGTCCGCCTAAGCGTCGATAATCGATGTCGAAGTGGCCTGATCGAAAATTGGACGCAATGCTTTGCCAAATTTAAAACTAACGAAGGTGATAAACGATGAAACTGGCGATAGTCGGGGTGGGTGCAATGGGTTCGGTTTATGCGGCCGTGTTTGCCGAGGCGGGGCACGAAGTCTGGGCAATCGACCTCTGGCAGGATCATGTCGATGCGATTAATAGTCACGGTTTGCGCGTTGTGGGGCCTGGTAGAGACCGCGTAGTCAGGGGGATCAATGCAACTACCCGTCTGCGCGATGCCGGGCGATGTGATTACTATGTTATCGCCACCAAAGCTGACGGGGTCGGCCCGGCGGCGAGTGCCATTGTCGATATTATGGGCACTGATTCGATGATTATTACGATCCAGAATGGTCTGGGAGCAGCCGAGCGCATCGAGGCTTTTATGCCGACCGACAATGTTCTGCTCGGAGTGGCCGATGGTTTTGGCGCCTCGATGAAGGGCCCGGGTTATGCGCACCATAACGCAATGAACCTGATCCGCATGGGTGAGATCAAAGGCGGTGCCAGCGATCGGCTTGAACAGGTCACGCGGTTATGGCAGGACGCCGGCTTCAAGGCGCAGTCCTTCGACGATATCGATCAGTTGATCTGGGGAAAATTCATTTGCAATGCAACTTTCAGCGGTCCCTGTACGGTTTTTGACGCTACCCTCGGCGAGTTGATGGCGAATGCCGAGGCCTGGGAAATTGCGCTGGGTTGTACGCGCGAAATATTTGCCCTGGGCCGGGCTAAGGGGGTAGATTTCAGTTTTACCGACCCGGTTGAATACGTCACTGCCTTTGGCCGGAAAATGCCCGATGCCCGTCCGTCGATGTTGCTCGATCATCAGGCCGGCAAACTATCCGAAATCGATGCTATTAACGGTATGGCCAAAGTGCTCGGTGATCGATTAGGCATCACAACGCCTTACAATCAAACCATTTCGGCCCTGGTCAGGGATCGAGAAAGTAAATTTACCCCGGTTTGATTTTGACTAAGGCTGGCTGAGTGCCCCGGCATCGGTTTCCCAGCAACTCAAGTCATCACGCTGTAACGATTCGGCGAGCTGTCTGAATTGGCTATGAAATTCTTCGCGATCGACCGAAAGCTGTTGTAACCAGCGCTCCCCCGCCGCTGCGTCGAAGGCGCGCCGCGCGTGCATGACACGATGATTGTCGAATATCACCATTTCACCTGCCTCAAGTTGGCGTTCAAAGCAACGCGTCTGTTCGACGATCAAACGATAAAAAGTATGCAGTGCGGCGTATACCGGTTCGACTAGATGCAAGGCTATATCGACGGGTGCAATGGTCCGGTCGGTGAGGCGTATACCGCGCACAACGCCATCGCTATCGAGCGCAATGACCTTGCCACGGCTGCGGAATCGTTCTTCGTCATTGCGTTCGGCAACAAACAATAAGGGAACAGTTGAGAGTAAATTAAAAGCTTCCGGGTCAAGGCTGCGCAGGGATTCGGCCGCGGCAATGCCGTCGACAAAAATAGATGCTCCAGCACCGCCGGGGTGTGGTTTCAGGCAATGAAACAAACTGATTCCGGGTGGCCCGTGCCGCCAGCCCTCATCGGTGTGCGGTGACTGGGCATTACTCGAAGTGGCCCCAATATTCTCACCGCTGCCCGAGCGGTCAGCCGGTCGGGAACGTATATCAAACAGATATCCGAAGTGAGTGTTACGCGCCGGGCCGAAGTACTTCACTATTGAATTCAGGGTTCCCGGTTCAGTCGGCAGGTTTCGCAGCAGCGCAATTCCGAAGTCGCGTAGATGAATAAATAAATCGAGTCGGGAAGCCGGCTGTTCCAGTTCAGTTGCGTCGAACCAGCGAAATTCAGCTGCCTCTTCGGCCTGCCAGAATTTCGGTCGGGGACGGCGTTCGGCGCGAGCAGCAGTGGAAAGGCAGTTATCGCGCAGCTGACGCAATGAATGTCCGGTGGCTTGTATTGAATGCCCCCAGTGAATGTCAATTCGATCGTCGACCAGGCCGATCGATTTTATGGTCAGAGTAAGCGGGTTGTCGGCGTCGCGATAAGCGCTTTTATCGCTTTGATCGGGGCGCCCGGTGAGGGGAAAATTTTGCGCGTGGCGCAGCCATACATAAGGGAAGGCACTGCAGTGATCGTCCTGCCAGAGGATTTTCAGGCATCGGCTGGCATTATCAAAATCGATGTTTTTGCTGCTATATCGAGGCGATGAAACCATTTTTCCGGTCCACAATAATGGGTCAAACGAGCACGGCGATATTTTTCAGGCGTCAGCCCCGCGTAACATCAAGCGGGGTTCAACCGTTAACACTGACTCTATAAACTGCTTAGCCGCCAGTTCCCGCAAGCATCGGGATCACGATTGCCGCGACAATCCCGAGTAGCATGATAGCCGGTATCATCAGCCCCAGAATTTTAACGCCGATGGTATTGGCGACCGGAGCCGGGCCGTAGTTGTTCGAGCCTTCGGTGCCGGCAAAGAAAAACATATAGATGGCGAGAAAAAGGCTTACGATAGGAACGATTAACGCGAGCATCCACCAGCCGCTGCGGTTCAAATCGTTCAAACGACGTTTGCCGAATCCGATGGAAAGAACCGCGACAGCCAGATAGATGATGCCCACCAGCCCCAGCATTATCGGTGACATGCTTTCGCCGGATCCACCGCCCATCATCGCCGCGCCGC
>JBLHOA010000262.1:0-4022 GCA_047622345.1 Gammaproteobacteria bacterium
CCTATACCATTGGTTGCGGGATACCATAGGTAAAACTCCGCATTACCCGAATAACAAAGGCTATCTTCAAAGCGCAGGGTTTTTTGAATAATGTTGGCTACAGCCCGAATTACGGCTACCGCAGTCACTTTATCGAAGCTGGCTACAACCGCCTTCATATTGTCGACTTTCAACTTACTTAAACTGAAATTGCTGCTGTGGCGTTGTGAAAAAGACAATTCCTGCTGCACACGAGAATGAAAGAATTTCTCCTGCGACAGTTGATGTAAAAGATTGGTTGCCCCCGAATGCTGTATTTCGTTAGCGTTATCCTGGGTTTGCTGAACGTGCAAATCGACATGCAGTCGACTGCGGGTAAGTAACTCGGCACTTGAAAAAGGAGAATTGATAAAATCCGTTGCCCCCAGATCAATCGCCTGGTCCCGCAACTTATCGCTATCCTGCTCACCGACCAGGAGCAAAACGGGGGTAGCCGCGAGCCGCGTGCTGTTTGCTTCGCGAACTCTTTCGAGCAATCCGAAGGCATTATTGACCAGAACCAGCTCGGATATCACCAGCGAAATATTGCTTTGCTCGAGCAGGCTGCTCCAGCCCGATTCGGCGTCATCCACAGTAACGATTTCGAATATTTTTTCGAGTAAACGATTGATTAACCGGGCATTTTGCGACGAGCTTGCAACTAGCAATATGACCGGTTTATTTGGAAGTTCTGACATGACGCAATAGGTATCGGCGGCGTTCAAATTTAGTTAACTCAAATATCAACTTAACCTGTCAAAAGGAATTCAATTCTACTTAACCGGTATTCACAGTACGGTTCACAAAAGCCAGGCTGCAGTTCAGTTACTTCCGGCCTGCGCGGTTGGCAGTGATTGGCGGGCAAGAAAAAAATCACCTATCCAGCCAGCGAGGACATCGGTATCAGCAGCGCCACCTCCTTGCATCGTGGATTCGGCTTTTTCGACAATATCAGCCGGAACAATATCGCCGCCATAGGTATCCAGCAAAGCCTGCTCGTAAACGGGCGCAAACTCCGGATGAGCCTGAACCGAGATTATCGAATCACCATAGATCAAACCGGCGATCGGGCAAAACTCTGAACTGAGGAAAATCGCTGCCGATTCGGGCTTTGTGACAACCTGATCCTGATGAAAAGCATAAATCCCAATCTGCGATGCGGGCGAGCGCATCCAGTTCTGTGTGCCGGCAATATTATAGCGGTGTAGGCCGACACCCCAGCCTTGATCTGATTTTACGACTTCTCCACCCAGTGCCTGGGCAATAATCTGGTGGCCGAAACAGATACCGACCAGGGGTATTTTCTGCTCAGCAATCGATCGAATAAACCCTTCGAGTTTTTGCATCCAGTCCAGATGCTCGTAGACACCGTGGCGTGATCCGGTAATCAACCAGCCATCGCATTCATCGATCGAGTCAGGCATTTCACCGCGAATGACACTGTAGGTCCGATATTCAAAACTATGCCCCGAACGATCGATTAACGCTGCAAACATGACCGGATAAGGGTCAAATTTATGCGCCAGCTTCGGATTCAAAATACCCGTTTCTAAAATGCCTATTTTCATCGATTGCGACCAGATAAGACCGCCTAATATATCACTGCAGGTGCGCTCCGAACAATCAATCCGCGGCAAATTATTCATATTTGTGATCACCAATAAAGGGCCATTTCAGTAGTGATCACAACCTCCCATTGGAGCTACCCGATAATTTGTGATTAAATAAATTTCCAAATCCGGCATAACGTTATTCGATGAGTTTGAAAAAATCCGATCATTTACCTCTGTTAATGATGGGAAAACCCGATGAAATGAGAACCCACCAATGGGTTTACCAGCTATTGCGTAACAATTTACTTTGTGGCCGCATAGGCCCGGGAATTCCGCTAACTATTCGAGGACTGGCCGAAAGACTGCAGGTCAGCCCGATGCCGGTAAGAGAAGCCTTGCATCGCCTGGGTTGTGAGGGTGCGGTGGAAGTTAAGAACAATCGCCGGGTGATCGTACCGATGATGACCGCCGAAAAATTCAGCGAGCTATGCGACCTTCGAATTTTGATTGAATCTCATGCTGCAGATGGTGCCTTGCCCTATGTTACAGAGGCTGACATTGCCGAACTTGAAAAGATCGACAAGCGAATCGACGACGCTGTCAATACCGGTGACATTGATAACATCAGCCTGTTGAATCAGCAATTTCACCGTCGGCTTTATACTACTAACCCCCATCAGATTTCCTTACCTTTAATCGAAAGTTTGTGGCTGCAGTTGGGCCCATTTTCCAGGATTGCAATTAGTAAGCTCGAAAAGGTTTACCTGGTTGACCGTCATGCGGAAGCACTCGAAGCCTTGCGTGCAGGTAACCAGTTCGGGTTACGGCGGGCGATCGAAGCGGATATTCGTGATGGAATTGCATCAATTCAAACGGTGGAAGGTATCCATAATTATTTCAAAGAAGTCGTTTAGCCAATCTATCATATCGATATTGTGTGATCACATGAAAGTCTTCTATAGCCACATCGGAAATGAATTGTTCGCTGTGGCATTTGATTTTGTGATCACATAAGATGACGGACTGACTGAATGGGCCAATATCTATGAGCACAAAGAAAGACGCGAAAATGGACCTCGATTGCAAAGAATTTCTAAATAAAAACAAGGATATCCGCGAACTGGAGGTTCTCGCCACTGACTTGAATGGCCATTATTTCGGGAAACGTTACCCGATAGCAAAACTGAAGTCTTTTGCCGATGAAGGGCTGGCCTTTCCCGGTAGCATGTTTTTATTAAATTCGATTGGCGAACCGCTGGATAATATGTATTTCGGCATC
The DNA here is from genome assembly GCA_047622345.1 of Gammaproteobacteria bacterium. Classification (GTDB taxonomy): domain Bacteria; phylum Pseudomonadota; class Gammaproteobacteria. Next base: position 2,851 of record JBLHOA010000262.1, read on the forward strand.
GATGATGGCGACCCTGACGCCCACTTTCAGTTGGTACCAGGTAGTTTGAGCGTTAACAGCTGGAGCAGCCAGCGACGTGCTCAAGTTTTGGCCAGCACGTCCCAAAGCCCCGAACCGATTTTTTTCGAGCCACGCCATATCCTGCAAAAAGTGTTACAGGCCTTTGCCGCCAGCAAATGGCACCCGATTGTTGCATTCGAACTCGAGTTCTACTTATTTGATGGCCAGCGGGATGACCAGGATTTGGTACAGATTGTGCGAAACCCGAAAACCGGTCGTCGCGATACTGCGACCGTATTATCAACCACTCGAATTTCTGATTTCGAATCGGTAATCGACGACATCATCAGCGCCTGCGAAATGCAGGGCATTGAAACCGGCGCGATTTCGGCCGAGCTTGGACCAGGCCAGTTCGAAATTAATTTCAATCATCACAACGACGTGCTCAGAGCCGCCGATGAAACTTGTCTGTTTAAGCGGACCGTGGTCGAGGTTGCAAAAAAACACGGTTTGTCGGCCAGTTTCATCGCAAAACCGATACTCGACCAGGCCGGAAACGGCCTGCATATGCATATCAGCGTTGCCGACGCCAAAGGGAATAATATATTTTCCCAGGGTGATAAGCCGCATCCTCATTTAATGCACGCCATTGGCGGCTTGCTCGACGCAATGCCCGCATCGATGTCTTTCTGGGCACCCACTGTAAATTCTTATCGTCGTTATCGTGGCGGCGTTAGTTGTGCCCCGGTCAGTTTGACCTGGGGACATGAAAACAGAACCGTCGCATTCCGTATCCCTCTGGCCAAAGAAGGGGCCTGGCGGGTTGAAAACCGAGTACCTGGCGCCGATGCCAATCCTTATCTGGCAATGGCTGCGACGCTTGCCGGAATGTTGCACGGCATGTTGAACAAACTCGATCCTGGAAAACCGAGTACCGAGGCCATAAATGGACGCGATGCGAATCTTCCGTTATCGCTGTCGGCAGCCCTTGGAACCACTATTGGCAGCGAAGCGCTGATGAGCATGATGGGCCGGGGATTTATCAAATTATATTGCCGCCATCGAGAGGCTGAAACAGTGGCCTTTGAAAATCACATCAGCTCCCGAGAGTACGACTGGTATTTATAACAAGGACCTATCTTCATGAGTGACACCGAATTCACCGAAAGTTT
>JBLHOA010000263.1:0-4003 GCA_047622345.1 Gammaproteobacteria bacterium
TTAATGTCATCCAATCATTTGACAGCAGTAAACGGGTTGTCCAATCGATTAATACCGGAGACCCCGATGATTCGCAGTAAAAATGGCTATTTTGGCGAGTTCGGTGGACGATTTGTCCCTGAAATTCTATTACCCGCGCTGACCGAACTGGAAGACCTGTTTATGGGGCTACGCGATGACCCTGCTTTCTGGGCTGAATATTTGCAAGTCACCCAGGAATTCAGCGGTCGTCCGACCCCGTTAACCCCGTTACGCCGGCTGTCAAAGCAGCTCGGCGGGGCAATGATCTGGCTAAAGCGCGAAGACCTCAATCATTCGGGCGCGCATAAGATCAATAATGTTCTCGGTCAGGGCTTGCTGGTGCAGCGCATGGGTAAGCAGCGCGTCATCGCCGAAACCGGAGCGGGACAGCACGGGCTGGCGACCGCGATCATGGCCGCCCGCATGGGGCTCGACGCGACCATTTATATGGGTGCCGAAGATATCGAGCGTCAATACTCGAATGTATTCTGGATGCGCCAGCTGGGCTCGAAGGTGGTCGGGGTTACCACTGGGGCGCAAACCTTGAAAGAAGCCCTCGACGAAGCCCTGCGTGACTGGGCGGCGTCGGTGGAAACGACTCATTACGTGCTGGGTACCGCTTGCGGGCCGGCACCATTCCCTGAGCTGGTGTCCTATTTCCAGAGCGTGATCAGTCAGGAAATCAAACAACAGGCGCAAACCCAGATGGGCAAGATGCCCGATGAAATCGTCGCCTGTGTTGGTGGCGGTTCGAATGCGATGGGTGCCTTCGGCGCGTTTCTCGAAGACGACGATGTCGCTCTGGTTGGCGTCGAGGCGGGTGGCATCAGCCTCGAAGACGGGCAGCATTCGGTACGCCTCTTACCCGGCACCGGTGAAACCGGAATTGCACAGGGTTATAAAACCCTGTTCCTGCAAAACGACGATGGCCAGCTGGGTGATACCCATAGCATCGCCGCGGGCCTGGACTATGTCGGCGTTTCACCAATCCTCGCTCATTTGAGTCAAACGGGTCGGGTCACGCCGGAGTCGGCGAGCGATAGCGAAGTCACCGATGCCTTTAAACTGCTGATGAAAACCGAAGGGATTATTCCTGCGCTGGAGTCTTCGCATGCGCTCGCCGGTGGTTTCAAGCGCGCCCGGGAAATGCGCCCGGATCAGAATATCGTAATCAACCTCAGCGGTCGTGGCGACAAGGATATTTTTAATATTGCCCGCGCCTTTCCGCAAGTGGAATGGACCGAGTTTTTACAACGCGAAGCGGCCCGATCCACCGAGTTGCTCGCCGAATCAGGAGTTGTTTAAGCCATGTTTCCTAAACAAAATGATAAATTGCAGGTAATGTCGCATGCCGTGGTTGGTTTTCCCAGTCTCGAGGAAAATGAGCGCGCGATTGCCGGACTGGTCGCTTCGGGCGTGAAGCTGATCGAATTGCAGGTGCCTTTCAGCGACCCAGTCGCCGATGGCCATACGCTGGTTAACGCCTGTTACGAAGCTTTGAAACACGGTGGTTCGGTGCGAGCGACGTTAGATCTGGCCGAAAAAGTATGCGCCAAACACCCGGACGCAACCTTCGTGTTGATGAGCTATCTCAATCCGCTTTACCGCTATGGCCTCGACGCGCTGTTTGAAAAAGCCGCTGCGGTCGGCATCAAGGGGATGATTATTCCCGACTGGCCGGTAGAGGAAATCGAACCCTGGTTGCCAAAGCTCGACGCGCTGGGCCTGGCGCCGATTCTTATGGTTACCCCGAATACCGCTCCCGAACGGGTGGCGAGAATTACGAAAGCCTCGCGAGGCCTGTTATACGTGGTGTCACGCATGGGGGTTACCGGCCATGAAACTAATTGGGGTAAGACCTTTCACAATTATATTGCACGTATCCGTGAACATACCGACCTGCCACTAGCGGTTGGCTTCGGTGTGCGTAACGCCGCCGACTTGAAAGCGCTTAGCGGTACCGCCGAAGTAGCTGCCTTCTGTTCGCAGTATATCGAGTGGCAGCGAGACGAAGGTAGTGACGTTGCCGCACAAAAAATGCAGAATGTGGTCGCACAGATGAATTAATAGTGGGAGAAGGCCTTGTCCGGGAAAAAGATAAACGTCAATCAGTTTGATCAACGCCTGGCTGCGGCCTATAACCGCAGCGAAGACAAGGAACAGCAATACGACGAATGGGCGGCAAGCTATGACTCTGATCTGGTCGATGACATGGGCTATGTCGCTTTTCGCGACGCCGGTGATATCTTCATTGACCTTGTCCCCGATACCAGCTACCGGGTTTTAGACGTCGCCTGCGGCACCGGGCTTGCGGGTGAGTACCTGCAGGCGCGCGGTTTCGACACTATCGATGGTGCTGATTTCTCCCGCGAAATGCTCCTGCGGGCAAATCAACGTGAGGTTTACCGGTCAACCTGGCAGCACGATTTCACGACCGCAAAAATTCTTGATGATCCCTACGATGCCTTAATCTGCGTCGGTTTATTTTCCTTCGCGGTGCCGAAAATTGCCCATATGCACCATGTGGTCAATTGCGTCAAACGCGGTGGCCTTTGCGTCATTACGGTCAATGGTGCAGCCTGGGAAGCGCTCGGGCTCGAAGCCGAAGTGCAGGCAGAAGCAGCAACCCACCAATTCGATATTGATCGGGTCATAACCGCGGGTTATATCCAGAACGAGGGAATCGATTCGCGTGTTCTGGTGATCAGACGGGGGTTGCAGGAATGAAGTCAATTACGCCAGCAATTCCTTTCGACTAATGGGTTTTAACCCTAACAGCGAGCTGCCCCTGGCAACGGTACTGGATCAGTTGCGGGTCGCCGCCGATAAACCCTTCGAAATAGCGAATCCGATTCCCGCTGCGCTGAATCATTCGCAGGCATTTTTTGAGCACGAGCAGAAAACGATATTCACCCAGGAGTGGATATGTCTTGGTCGCGAAGACGATGTGACGCGTGCCGGTGATTATCTAACCGCTACCATCGCCGAGGTTCCTGTGTTAGTGGTACGCCAGCAAGACGGCAGCATTCGCGCTTTCGTCAATGCCTGCGCGCATCGTTTTGCCTGCCTGGTACCCGCCGAGCAAGGCTCGGCCAAAAAATTCACCTGCCGCTACCATGCCTGGACTTACGCCTGCGACGGTGAGCTGATTCGCGCACCGGGGATGGAAATGAAGTCGGGCTTCGATATTTCACAACATCGATTACGGCCGCTACCGATCTGTTGCTGGGAAGGCTTTATATTTGTCTCGCTCGCCGATGAGCCGGCGAACGACCTGCAAATCTCATTACAACCATTTCGTGAAAGCGTCGTCGGTCGTTTCGATATGGCGGCTTATCAAACGGTTATCCGCGAGCAGATGAGCTGGCCGGCGAACTGGAAAAACCTGATCGAGAATTTTACCGAGAGCTACCATGTGCCGGTTGCGCACGGTAAGACTTTTGCCAAACACAACAAGCCGCTTGGCGACTACATCTGTGGTGAGGACAGCGACTACTACGGCTATCACCGCGCCGCGCAACCCAGCGACTCTGGCCCCGGCGCAGCCCACCCCGATAATCGCAGGCTCGAAGGCGAATGGCGTCGGATGATGATCGATTTTTGTATCTTCCCCGGGCTGCTGGTCACCTTGATGCCGGATTATCTCTGGTACATATCAGTACAGCCCGATGGTCCGGGCCAGTTTAAGGCAAACTGGGGCGTGGCAATTCCGCCTGAAGTGCGCGCCGATATTGACGATGCTGATTTCGGGCAATGGGTCGACGATTTCAAACACTATATGGAAATTGCCAATGAAGAAGACCGCGAATTAATCGAAGCCCTGCACCAGGGGAGCAAGTCACCCAAATTACCCGGGGGTTGTTATCACCCGATCGAGCGTAATCTCTGGCAGTTTATGCGCTACCTGGCGCGGGTAACCGGGGTGCTATAAGCGATGACAGTCCAAATCACTATCGACCCCGGGCAACGTAAATTATTGATT
>JBLHOA010000264.1:0-3971 GCA_047622345.1 Gammaproteobacteria bacterium
GACATGAATAAGGTTTGAACCACTGCCTGTGTTAGATGGCGGATACTCAGGCAGCACGATTAAGTCGGGTAGAAAATTCAAACCCTTGAGTTCAGCAAAAACAAGTTGAGATAGCTTTGCGCCATTTGCAAACAAGGCAAAGCCCTTAGCTTTTGGGTCAGGTTTATTCGTCACCTGAAGCGCTGTCACAAGGTTGGCTGTTTATCACCTGATTTTGTTCCAGCGTATCTCTAAAACCAAACATCCGCATATCGCTGATACGCTGGGGATATAAAATTCCATCAAGATGGTCACATTCGTGCTGCACGACTCTGGCATGGAAGCCACTCACTTCACGATCAATAGTTTCACCAAACTGGTTAAACCCAACATAGCGAATTTTCTGATAGCGGGGCACAAGACCCCGCATCCCGGGAACGCTGAGGCAACCTTCCCAGTCGTTTTCAATTGCTTCATCCAGTGCTGTAATTACCGGGTTGATCAAAACCGTTTCAGGGATAGCTGGTGCATCGGGGTATCGCGGATTATTGCTATAGCCGAATATTACAACGCGACGCATAACACCAATTTGCGGCGCCGCCAGGCCGGCCCCGTTTTCAGCAGCCATGGTATCCCACATGTCATCGAGTAGCGGTTGTAATGATAGCGGGTCGATGGATTCGACGGCTGCTGAAACCTTCAGCAATCGGGGGTCACCCATTTTTAATACAGATTTAATCGCCAACGTTTGTTACCTTAGATTCACAGTGCATGTAATTGATTGTGCCAGATTTCGATGTTATAACAAATCAATCCCTGAGCGAGTTAATAGATGACAAAAACACCTCCGATCGAGCCGGTTAGCGGCACAATAATCCCGCGCTTTGCCGGGCCCTCGACCTTTTGTCGATTACCTGAACTACGCGATGTCCCGTATTGTGATGTCGCCATACTCGGAATTCCCTTCGATGCCGGAACCAGCTATCGACCCGGGGCAAGATTCGGGCCCCAGGCTATCCGTCAGGCATCGCGCCATCTGCGCACCAATTTTCACCCGGCTTATGACACCGAGCCTTTTAAAACGCTGCAAGTTGCGGATGCCGGAGACGTAGGTTGTAACCCTTACAGCATCGAAGAAGCTATTCAACAGATAGAAGCAGCTGCCGACAGCTTATTTGAAAAAGTTCCTTCCATAGTCAGCCTTGGCGGTGATCACACCATCGCGGTTCCCTTGTTGCGATCGATCAACAAGATTACCGGCCCGGTGGCACTGGTTCATTTCGATGCTCATCTCGATACCTGGGACACTTATTTCGGTGCGCCCTATACGCACGGAACACCCTTCCGGCGCGCCGCCGAAGAAGGATTGTTTAACGAAGACGCCTCAATGCACGTCGGTATCAGAGGCCCGCTGTATAGCCCGGAGGATTTATCGCGCGATGCCGAACTTGGGTTTAAAGTGATTCATTGTGACGAGCTGCAAAGCGAAGGAGTCGATCACGTGGTCAAGCGTATCAGGGATCGTGTCGGTGATCATCCATTGTATTTATCCATTGATATCGACGTACTCGACCCCGCGCACGCCCCCGGAACCGGCACTCCCGAAATCGCCGGTATGACCAGTCGGGAACTGGTGAATATTATTCGCGGTTTGCAGGGTCTGAATCTGGTGTCAGCCGATATCGTTGAGGTTTCCCCGGCCTATGATCACGCTGAAATAACTTCGCTTGCCGCGGCTACTATTGCTTTCGAGATGATTAATTTGATCGCATACCGGGTTAAAAATCAGGAGCCGGTAAGCTGATTTTCTTCGCGAATACAACCATGCACAAACCAGACGACGGACAGCAACAACATGCTGCCACCAATGACGGTATTAAGCGCTGGGGTTTCGCTGATGACCAACCACACCCATAAGGGGCCTAATACGCTTTCCAACAGATAAACCAGCTGGATTTCGGCCGAATTGGCGAATCGCGGAGCAATGGTTAACAGAATGAAAGCGAACGGAATCAAAATAATGCCAATAATGGCAAGGTAAACCAATTGCTCCAGGTTTATAGCCAACTCCGGTGAATGACTCAGGCCATAAAAGGCGGTGAAGACACTGCCTAAGATGACCGATGGAATTAAGTCTATTTCTTTCTTATATCGGACCAGCACGGCACTCGCTGCCGTCGCAACCGCACAAGCCAGCGCAAACAAATCCCCGCTTAGCCCGGTGCTGCCATAACTGCCATAGCCGATGACAAAAATACTGATTAATGACAAAAAAATTACGACCCAGGTTGACGACCTTTGGTTCTCTTTTAGAACAACCAGCGACAGAATCGCGGCAAATATCGGTGCCGACGACAGAATGAGCAGCGTATTGGCAACCGAAGTCAGCTGAATCGCGCTAATGAAGGAAATATTGACCGCGGCGAATAAAACCGCATTTAAAATTCCGGCTACCCCGATGCCCAGGCACACTGAAAGCAGGCGTTTGCGATAATAGAGCCAGAGAATAAAACTGATTGAAAATACTGGAAACAGACCTCGATAAAATAGCAGCGTGTAATCGTTCAAATCGGCCAGCCGAATTAACAGGCTATCCGGACTAAGCACAATCACCCCGAGAAGCGACATTAATATCCCTTTGCTGCGATCACTTCCCAAAAGCAAATTCATAAGCTGATTTTATTTTTATTGGCATCGTGCATAGGGTGGTAATATTGGCCGTCGATTGAATCAGTTTCCAGGAGCCTATAGTGCCATTGTCGGAACCAGACGCAAGAACTCTTGCGCATACCCGGGTAGTCAAGTGCCGCGGATACAAACGCGACGATAACCTTTGGGATATCGAAGGGCGCATTGTAGATACCAAACCTTATCGGTTTCCCAATCGAGATCGCGGAGGCTGGATTGAAGCCGACGAAGCCTTGCACGATATGAGCGTTCGCATAACCATCAATATTGACCTCGAAGTAGTCGATGCCGACGCAGTCATCGACAGCTCGCCTTACCTTTATTGTCACTCGATCGCGTCGATAGTAAAAAACCTGATCGGGTTGAAAATCGCTCCCGGCTGGACCTCTAAATCAAAGGCTGCTATGGGCAGCAATGCCGGTTGCACCCATTTGACCGAACTGCTGGGGCCGGTTGCTACCACTGCTATTCAAACCATTTCGAGCGAAAAGTCCTCACGATCAAAACAGCAGGGAACTAGCAAATCTTCAGCTTTTCTAAACAGTTGCCACTCGTTGGCCGATACCAGCCCGGTGGTAAAATTGCATTGGCCCGAGCAATTTAAAGGATAAATGTTCTTTGCATCGGGCTATGTAGGAAAAGTCTTACAAAGCCCGCTGCCAATCGCCATATTGTATTTTCATAGCATTTGTTAAAATCCCTGCCACTAACTGCAAGGCAATGGATGCAACACCGGAATGAACAAAAAACAGGAAGATCAATCGGAGACTAGCCAGTTACTCTCCGTACTGCATCAAACCATTGATCAATCGAGTTTGTTACGCCAAATCGTCAGTTGCAATGAACGACTGCATAATATTGAAAAAGTTACCGGGCCTTCATTAAGAACCGAATCCCTGCGTCGCGAAATTCTCCACATGGAAAACCTGTTAAAATTTTCCCGTGATCCCAGCCTCGGTGACCTGACTCCAGCTTGATCGAATATACGAAAACAGTCATGCATTTCGCGCAGAAAATAAACAACCGTTTTTACCGCCCAGCGTTATGAATACCTCACCTCAGATTGAGCCTGTTTCGACCGATCGACTATTGGCCTGCCTGGGTCTAGCTATCGACGAAGCGAAATTAGTCTGTTCGATTATTGCCTCAAAGGAAATTGTCTCCCAACTGAAATCTGAGAACCCACTCTCGGGTCGAATGGATCAATTGAACAAAGAAATATATTACCTTGAAGCCAAACTCTCACAGGTAAGAAGTCTGGCCCTGAGAGCTTAACCACCCTCCTCAATGGCCCACATAAAACC
>JBLHOA010000265.1:0-3947 GCA_047622345.1 Gammaproteobacteria bacterium
AAAGTCGATTACTTTGATGTCGCTGCGCGCAATATCACGCTGATCGTTGGCATCGGCGAGTGCATTGGCAGCCACAGTTGGCGAGATATAACCGCATTTCTCGATCAGGTGGTCGTCGTAGGTTTGCGACCAGTCGTCGTAAATATCCTGCGAGCTTTGGTTACCTTTGAGGTGACTGACACGTGCGAGAATATCCTGGGAATGGTCGGTCATATGCGAATTAACTTGTTGTTGGTTCGGTGGATTGAGCTGGCTTTGTCAGTTTGCGCTTTTCCAGTTCGATAAAAATGCGTTTTACCAGCGGAAAGTCCTTTTTTATATTCTCGTCAATTGCGGCAATTTCTTTTTCGATATCGACAGTGGTGACATCGTCGCGGAATTCGACGCTGATGTTAGCCAGGATAAAATCGGGGCCCATGTGCATGGTAAGTACTTCGTTGACGTGTTCGATGTTGGGTTGCTGCGCCAGCACAGCGCGAATACCTTTGATTACCGAATGATTGGCGCACTCGCCGATCAATAAGCCCTTGGTCTCATAGGCAAGCCAGGCCGCGGTACCGAGCAGGATAACGCCGATGATGACCGATGCGATGCCGTCAAAAAGTAGAATTCCGGTGGCCTGAGTCAGCGCCACGCCGGCAAAGGCAACCGCGAGCCCCAGCATTGCTGCGCTGTCTTCGAACAGCACCACGAATACCGACGGGTCCTTGGCGCGCTGGATGGCTTCGATGAAGCCCCATTTACCTTTCACCCGGCTGAACTCGCGGAAAGCGAAATACCAGGCCGCGCCTTCGAACACCATCGCCAGTCCGAGCACGATATAGTTGACCATCGGGTTGAGGATTGGCTGTGGAACCAGAATGTGTTTGATGCCGGCGTAAATCGATATACCGCCGCCGAGCGCGAAGATCAAAATAGCGACGATGAAGCTCCAGAAATAAATTTCCTTGCCATGGCCGAAGGGGAAGTCTTCATCGGCGGGCTTGGTCGCCTGCTTCATGCCGTAAAGCAATAACATCTGATTGCCGGTGTCAACCAGCGAGTGGATGCCTTCAGATAGCATGGCCGAGCTGCCGGTGATTGCGGCAGCACCGAACTTGGTCACCGAAATCAGCGCGTTGCCGATCAGCGCGGCGTAAATTACCGCCTTAGAGCCTGAAGCCATGGATTATTCCTGATTACATCCGGCGCCCACTATAGCCCAGGCAGCGGCCCGGTTGGAAGAGCAGCGGGCGGCATTGTCGGTCTAAGCACGCAGATATTCGTTTTTAGGGTCAAACAAGGCTGTCGTGTAGAGTTTTGCCGGAATCAATTCACCGAGAATTTCGATTTCGACTTCGCGCCCTGCTTCGATCAGTTCGACCGGCAGAAAACCGAAGGCAACACTCTTCTGCGCGTAATGCGAATACCCCCCCGAGGTAACATAGCCGACCACTTCACCGGCGTGCCAGATCGGTTCCCAGGCGGCCACATCGGCATCTTTGGCATCGACGATAAAAGTACACAACTTGCGGGTAACACCCTGTTCGCGCTCGGCGAGTGCCGCGGCCTTGCCGATAAAGTCGACCGGCTTGTTGTAATCGACAAAGCGATCGAGCCCGGTTTCCATCGGCATGTAATCGGGTTTGTATTCGCGCATCCACGACCCGAAGCTTTTATCCAGGCGCAGGCTCATCATCGCGCGCATACCAAAGGGTCGTAGACCTAAGTCTTTACCCGCTTCGGTCAAAATGTCGTAAAGAGCGACTTGATTGTGCCAGGGCACGTAAATTTCATAGCCACGGTCGCCGGTGTAACTAACCCGTTGCACGATAGCCTGGCATTGACCGACGTCGATTTCACGGATCGACAGAAAGGGCATCGCTGCGGTCGAGACATCGGCAAGGGTTACCCGGGCAAGCAGCTCCTGCGCTTTCGGTCCGGCAATTTGAAAACCGATGCGCTCTTTGGAAACATTGCGCAGAGTGACCGCGGTTTCGGGTAAGTGCTGCTCGAACCAGCGCATGTGGTAAGCCTGCGCGCCGAAAGAAGCGGTTACCTGGAACACATTCTCGCGCAATTGGGCAACCGTGAAATCGCCGATGATACGCCCCTTCGGGCTCAGCATCGGATTTAGACTCAAACGCCCGATCGGTGGAATTTTGCCCGCCATAATGGTGTCGAGGTAGGCATGTGCACCCTTGCCGCTCACTTCATATTTGCCGAAGTTGTGTACTTCGTTGATGCCGACCCCTTCGCGTACCGCGCGCACTTCTGCACCGATAACATCGAAGGCATTAGATCGCCGGAAACTCGGTACTTCCCAGGGTTCTTCACCTTCGGGGGCAAAGTAATTGACCTGCTCCATACCGTACATGTCACCGAACACGGCATTCTGAGTTTTCCAGATGGCGTAGGCGGGGGTGGTGTCGAGCGGGCGCGCTGCCGGAATTTCTTCATTGGGGTAGGACACGGTAAAACGGCGTTGGTAGTTTTCGCGTACTTTCAGACGCGTGTAGGACGGTGTGCAGTAATCACCGAAACGCGCCACGTCCATGGCGAACACATCGCGCGAGGGTTCGCCGTCGATCATCCATTCGGCCAGGGTCAAGCCGACACCACCGCCCTGACTGAAACCGGCCATCACCGCGCAGGCCGACCAGTAGTTGCGCAGGCCGGGTACCGGGCCGACCAATGGATTACCATCGGGGGCAAAGGTAAAGGGGCCATTGATAATGGTCTTGATGCCCGCTTCGGCGAGTACCGGATAGCGTTTGAAGGCAAATTCCATCGAGTCGCCGATGCGATCGAGGTTTTCGGTTAACAGTTCGTGACCAAAATCCCAGCGCGTGCCGTCGACAGCCCAGGGCACGCAATTCTGTTCGTAGAAACCGATCACCAGCCCGTTGCCTTCCTGGCGCAGATAGCTTTCACCTTCGGGGTCCATCACGTGCGGCAGTTCAGAACCATGCTCGAGCACCTGCGGAATATTGTCGGTTGCGAAATACTGGTGCTCCATCGGGTGCAGCGGCAGATAAATGCCCGCCATCGCGGCGACTTCGCGCGCCCACAGCCCGGCCGCGTTGACCAGTTTTTCGGCAATTATCGTACCCTGCTCGGTGACCACTTCCCAGCTGCCGTCGGGCAGCGGGTTAGTTTCGAGTACCGGGTTACGCAGAATTATCTCGGCGCCTTGAATCTGCGCGGCCTTGGCATAGGCATGGGTAGTGCCGGAAGGGTCGAGATGCCCGTCGAGCGGGTCGTATAATGCGCCGAGCACACCGTCGGTATTGGTGATCGGGCTGAGTTTGCGGATTTCTTCGGGGCCGACGATTTCGGTATCGAGCCCCATATGGCGATGCATCGCGCGCGCTGACTTCAGAAAGTCGAAACGCTCGGGCGATTCGGCCAGGGTCAGGCCACCGACGTGGTGCAAGCTACAGGATTGCCCGGTAATTTCTTCGAGTTCCTTGTACAGCCGGATGGTGTAACCCTGCAACGCCGCCATGTTGGTGTCGGCATTCAAGGTGTGAAACCCACCGGCCGCGTGCCAGGTCGAGCCCGAGGTTAATTCAGAACGCTCGATCAACACGACGTCCTTCATTCCGAGTTTGGTTAAATGGTAGATGACACTACAGCCAACCACGCCCCCGCCTATGACCACTACCTGCGCATGCGATTTCATTGTTTACCTCTGTGATTTGTACAACCGCTGAACCATTCATTCCCGGCGGTCCGATGAATCGGCCTAGCCCGGGACACCAGAAGTAGACGCCCTGAGGCAGGCTCTGAATTGTCATCGGATGGAAAAGCGAAAAATGTGATTTTCATTTCTAGCTTCGTTGTTTCTCTTTAGTTAACCCAGCACCGAAAAGCTACTGTCCTGGTTGATTTCGCGCAGGCGCGAATAAAACCCACTGGTCACCTTGCGGTCGATGTATTTCAAATGCAGATCGATCGGGTTTTTA
>JBLHOA010000266.1:0-3852 GCA_047622345.1 Gammaproteobacteria bacterium
AACGTAAACACTGGCGGATTGGGTACCATCGACGCAGTAGTAGGGTAGGTCCTGATGCCATGGCGTGGCGCGTTGGGTGCCCGCGGCTTTCATAAACGCATGGTCGTGAAAAAACTGGGCACTTTGCGAACGCATAAACTGCCCGGCAATGGAAGCAGCGCAGGAATGGGTCAGGTAATCGAGGTATTCCGGAATGAGTTGCCAGTTGCAATAGCTGTCGAAAAAACGACCAGGCTCGCCATCGGGGTTGCTTTCGCAGGGGAAGGCGTAGTTCTGGGGCTGATCGAGATTTCGTTGTAAACCGGCGCGCAAGGGTTCGACCCAGTCAGCAAAGACCTGTTTCAACAGCACCGCCCCATCGCGTTGAAAGCTTTCGATGTCGGTCTGCTCCGCGGCATATTCAGCGATGGCCGAGGTATCTATTTTAATATCTGGCTGATGCCAGTTGATTGTCGACTGATTAAATGATGTGGATGATTGCATCGCATTTCCCCCGAATTTGATGATGGTAAGCTTTGATTTCGGCACTGTAAACCGACACAGAATATCGCTAGGAATTTTGTCTGGCTTCGTTTACATTCCAAGCTGAATTTAAACAGGTATGCAGATGTCATCAATTCCCACTTTCTCAACCGGGCCACGCAGTGTCAGCTACTTCCACGGGGTCATACTTGTTTTAATGGCCGGGGTATTCTGGTCAACGATGGGTCTGGGCATCCGTAGTATCGAAGTTGCCAATGTCTGGCAGATACTGTTTTATCGTTCCATTGCGCTGGCCTGTTTTTTATTTATTTTGATTGCCTTTCGTTCCGGCGGTAAACCTTTAGGCACGATTAAAAAGGTCGGGCTGGCGGGTTCTATCGGCGGGGTCGGGCTGGTGATTGCATTTTCCGGTGGCATCTACGCGATACAAACAACCTCGGTCGCAAACGCGATGTTTCTATTTGCAGCGGCTCCTTTTCTTGCCGCCATCTTCGGTTGGTTAATATTGCGCGAATCGGTGCGCCATGCCACCTGGATTGCGATGCTGGTGGCCATAATCGGTATCGCGATCATGGTCCTTAACGGGATTTCCGGTGGGCGCCTGATTGGCAATTTGAGTGCAATTATATCGGCCTTCGGCTTTGCCGTTTTCACCATTGCCTTACGCTGGGGCAAGCTCGACGATATGCTACCCGCGGTTTTCCTCGGGGGTGTTTTTGCTATTATATGCGGCGCCTTAGTCTGTTATTTTAAAGGCTATGGATTTGATTTGCCGAGGTCGGATTTAATTATTATATTTTCCATGGGCGTTTTTCAGGTCGGGTTGGGTCTGGCGATCTATACCATTGGTTCGCAGGTAGTGCCTGCGGCAGAACTGACGCTGTTGTCGATGACCGAAGTATTGCTGGGGCCATTCTGGGTGTGGTTGTTCATCGATGAAACCGCCGACTTTTATACCCTGCTGGGTGGAGCAGTGTTATTGCTCGCCATCGGTGGAAATGCGCTTAGCGGGTTACGCCGTAAACCGGTGCCGGTAATTTAACGAGACCAAAATGAAAGTAAATCACTTGTTTGACGGATTGATGGACGCTCGCGTGGCCAGCGATAAATCGGTAATTCAGGTCGCCGGTGGGCGTAACTGGAGCTACGCCCAGCTCATTGCCTTGAGTGGTCAACTGGCTCAGTTGCTGGTCGATTCCGGGGTGAAACCTGGCGATCGCGTTGCGGTGCAGGCGCTAAAATCGGTCGAGGTACTGGCGCTCTATCTGGCGACTATTCGTGTGGGCGCCGCGTTTTTGCCGCTTAACACTGCCTATACCCGCAGCGAAATTGATTACTTTATCAACGATGCCGAACCCACAGTTTTTGTTGTGTCACCGGGCAATGACTCGGAATTTTCTGCGGAACTTCGTGTTTTTACGCTCGATGGCGCCGGTCAGGGCAGTGTGATCGATGCCTGTAAAAGCTTGAGCCCGGATTTTGCAAATGTCGCGCGCGGTGCCGAGGATCTGGCGGCGATTCTTTATACTTCGGGGACCACCGGGTTATCCAAAGGGGCGATGTTGAGCCATGGCAACCTGCTGTCGAATACGCAGGTGCTTGTCGAATACTGGCATTTCGACGAAAACGATGTGCTCCTGCATGCCTTACCGATTTTTCACACCCACGGTCTATTCGTCGCCTGTAACGTGATTTTCATGGCCAACGCGTCGATGATCTTTCTACCGAAATTTGACCCCGAGCTTGTCCTGCAGGAACTGCCGAATGCAACAACGATGATGGGTGTGCCAACTTTTTATACGCGCTTGTTGGCCAGTGACGCTTTTACCCGCGAGCGCGTCGCGCACATGCGTCTGTTCACCTCGGGCAGTGCGCCGATGCTCGCCGAAACCCATATCCAGTTTGAACAGCGCACCGGGCAGCGTATTCTGGAACGTTACGGAATGACTGAGACCAATATGAATACATCGAACCCCTATAGCGGAGATCGACGTGCCGGGACGGTCGGTG
The DNA here is from genome assembly GCA_047622345.1 of Gammaproteobacteria bacterium. Taxonomy (GTDB): domain Bacteria; phylum Pseudomonadota; class Gammaproteobacteria. The sequence goes on from JBLHOA010000266.1 coordinate 2,494, forward strand.
TTGCTTTACCGGGAATACAGGTTCGCGTCGTCGATGTTGAAAATGGTAAGCCACTAGATGATGATTCGATCGGTATGATCGAAGTGTGCGGGCCTAATCTTTTCCTCGGTTATTGGTGCAAACCCGAAAAAACCGCCGAAGACATGCGTGACGATGGTTTTTTTATTACCGGTGACCTTGGTCGCTTCGATATTGATGGCTATCTGCACATCGTCGGTCGAAATAAAGATTTGATCATTTCCGGTGGCTACAATATTTACCCGAAAGAAATCGAAACTGAAATTGATTTGCTCGTGGGCGTCGTCGAATCCGCGGTTTTTGCAATCACCGACCCCGACCTCGGTGAAAAGGTGGCCGCTGCGGTCGTTCTCGAATCCGCAAACGCCTGGGATGAAAAAACGCTGGTGGCTTCGCTCGAATCGAAGCTCGCCCGATTTAAACACCCGCGGCGGGTAATTTTTGTCGATGAACTCCCGCGCAATACCATGGGTAAGGTGCAAAAGAATCAATTGCGCGAGACCTATCGCTAAGCCATGGAATTGATCAAACGTCCGGCCCGTGAAATCGTCAAACTGCTGCGTCGTGGAGAGATTTCGGTTGGCGATTGTGTCGATGCGCTGTCGCGGCGAATTGCCGAAGTCGAACCCTCGATAAACGCCTTGCCGACCTTGTGTTTCGACCGGGTTGATCGAAACCCGGATAGGACGACGCTATTGGCTGGACTGCCTGTGGCAATCAAGGACTTGAACGATGTTGCCGGGGTCCCGACCAGTAGTGGTTCGAAGGTGAATGCCGGCTTCATACCCCATCAGTCTGATCTGACCGTGCAAACCCTCGAAGCCAATGGCGCCAATGTCTATGCCAAATCGAACACGCCCGAATTCGGCAGTGGCGGAAATACCTTTAACGATGTCTTCGGGGCTACCCGGAACCCTTATGATATTTCCCGCAGTGCCGGCGGATCTTCCGGTGGTGCGGCGGCGGCGCTGGCTAGCGGTACGGCCTGGTTGGCGCAAGGCTCGGATCTGGCGGGCTCGCTGCGAACCCCGGCAAGTTTTTGCGGCGTGACCAGTTTGCGGCCGTCACCCGGGTTGATCGCACAGGAGCCAGGATTGCAACCCTTCGAGGTATATGCGCAACAGGGTCCGATGGCGCGAGATATTGAAGACCTGGCCCTGTTCGCCGATGCGATGTCGGGTGCCAGTTCGAGCGCAGGGCTTTGTAAAGCGAGTGAATTTAAACACTTTCAAAATGCGGCTGCACGGCCGCAGAAGCCGGTGAAAATTGCCTTCAGCGATGACCTGAGTATCTGTCAAACTTCGGAAGAAGTTACCAGGGTTTGCCGCAAGCTGGTCGCAT
>JBLHOA010000267.1:0-3677 GCA_047622345.1 Gammaproteobacteria bacterium
GGGCGAAAACAGCAAGCTCTATGCCGCCATCGATTTCAGTTTACAAAAAATGGCAATGGGTGGCCTTCAGGATCACCTCGCAGGCGGTTTCTATCGATATTCAACCGATAACCAGTGGATGATTCCGCATTTCGAAAAAATGCTTTATGACAATGGTCAAATGCTAATGGTGTTCGCACAAGCCTTTCGCTTAACCGCCAGGCCAATATTTCAACAGGCGGTAGAAGACATTGTTCGCTGGCTGGGCAGCGAAATGCAAGACGGTTCGGGCAGCTTTTACGCGGCCCTGGATGCCGACTCCGAAGGCATAGAGGGCCGCTACTATATCTGGAACAAAGAAAACGTCGCCGAATTGATCGGGCCCGATATTTTCTCCGCCTTCGCTTATCAATTCGGCCTCGACCAGTCGGCAAATTTTGAGGGCGACTGGCATTTACACCAACACCATGCAGATGCCACTGTCGCCGACTATTTCTCGATCGAGTTGTCCGACTTTCTAAGGCTTAAAAATGAGGCCCGACTTGAACTGTTAGCGTCCCGCAAGCAGCGCATTCGACCCGGTCTCGACAATAAAATACTAACCAGCTGGAATGCTCTGGTAATCAGGGGGCTTGCAATCAGTGCCCGGGTATTTGCCGACAAAAGCTACTACCAGCAGGCGCAGCGGTGTTTGCGGGCGATGCAGGATAATTTCCGGCAGTCGGGGCGGCTACGCGCGGTGGTCAATAATGGTACGCAATCGTTACCGGCCTATCTCGACGACTACGCTCAATTATTACAGGCGACTATCGATTGTCTGCAATTCGAATGGCAGCAACGGGATTTTGAATTTGCTGAAAATCTGGCAGAACAGTTACTCGACTTTTTTGAAGACAAGGTCCATGGCGGTTTCTTTTTTACCGCAAGCGATCATGAAACGCTGATCCAGCGCCCGAAGTCATGGCAGGACGAAGCGATGCCCTGCGGAAATGCGGTTGCTGCGCTGGCACTCAATCAACTCGGGCTACTCAGCGGTAATCAAAGCTATGTTCAAGCTGCCGAAAAAGCCCTGCAATCGGCGGCGGATAGTATCAATCAATCGCCGCTTTATGCTGCTAGTTTTCAATCACTACTGGAAGCATTGAACCAACCTGCGACGCAGTTGATTGTTCGCGGCAACCAGCGCGATCTCGAGGACTGGCGGAGCGAGATTCTACCCATCTTGAACAATAAGCAATCGGCGTATTTCATTCCTGCCGACGCTACCGGTCTGCCGCCGATAATTGCCGAGAAAAGCTGCGACAAATTGCCCCGGGCCTGGTTATGCGAAGGATTTAGCTGCCGGGCACCGGTCGACCAGCTCGAACAGCTGATCGCACTGCTTAAAGAATCTATGAATTAATCAGAGTTTCCCTAAAAGAATAAAATTAATGCCCAGACAACCACCATAAGGGCTATGGCAATGGCAACCGCTGCCGAACCCATGTCTTTGGCGCGACCGGCCAGTTCGTGCTGCTCTTCACCGATTCGATCGACCACTGCTTCTATCGCCGAATTGAGTATTTCCACCAGTGGTAACAACATAACCGTAGACACCAGCAACGCTTTTTCGATGTTGTTTTCGCCGAGGTATAGACCCAGCGGAAATAAGACAATCGCAAGCCATAATTCCTGGCGGAATGCTTCTTCGTGACGATAAGCCGCGCACAAACCCTGCCAGGAATAAACCGTTGCTTTTAAAATTCGCGCAAAACCTTTATTGCCGCTATATGCCATATTTAATTTCCGGGCGCTTTGATCCAGCGAATTTCGCGTAACATTTTCGTATAATAAATTCGTGTAATAAATACGCCTAACTTAAGGAGTAGTTGATGGTATCACTGAATTTATGCGCTTATGTCTTCAATCCGATTAACCCGGGGACACCGGGCATCATCGCAACATCCGAATTTAAAAACCGTCAATCGCTATCGATTACCTGGATAACTCATTGCTCGCCCCGGTAAATTTACCGGCCCCGACGATCCGCTCAATTGCTAATGGGCGGCGAACTAAACCATTACAAAAAAGCGACTATTCGTCGTCGTCGTCGATAGTAATTGAATAAGCCTCGGCATCGAGCAAATTATCCAGTTCGCCAGTATCTTCCATCGCAATTTTATACATCCAGCCGTCACCGTAGGGATCGTCGTTAATGCGCTCGGGTGCCCCTTCCAGATCTTCGTTTATCTCGATGACTTCACCGGAGATCGGAGCATAGGTGTCGGATGCGGCTTTGACTGACTCGATAACGGCTACTGAATCACCCGCAGCTACGGTGCTCCCTACCTCGGGTAATTCTACGTATACCAGGTCGCCTAACAACTCCTGGGCATGATCGGTTACCCCGACGGTCGCGATATTACCGTCAACCAGGACCCATTCGTGGGATGACAAAAACTTTAACTCGGATGGCACGTCACTCATTTATTATTACCTCATTACTTTAAGGTTGATTTACCTGCACGGAAAAACGGAAGTTTAACAATTTCGGCTTTTAATTGCCGGTTCCTTACTTCGACTTCTACAACACCCGATACTCCAACCGGAATTCTGGCCATTGCAATTGATTTGGCCAGACTTGGAGAATAGCTACCGGATGTAATTTGGCCAGCTCCGACGGAGGTTATCACTTTCAGGCCGTTTCGCAACACTCCCTTGTCGAGTAAAACCAGGCCAATAAACTGCTCGGCTATACCGCCAGCCAGTTCGGCCTGTAAAGCGGCTTTGCCGATAAATTCGCGATGCTCATCGATGACCACGGTCCAGCTCAAACCTGAAACCAGCGGACTGGTTGTTTCGTCCATATCGGTTCCATACAAATTCATTCCCGATTCGAGGCGCAGCGTATCGCGTGCCCCCAGACCACAGGGCACAACACCAACGTCGAGCAAACGGTTCCAGCAGTCGACACTTTTCGACTGGGCAACGACAATTTCGAACCCGTCTTCTCCGGTATAACCGGTTCGGGCGACAAAATAGTCGTCCAGCGCAACCGCCTGAAAGCGGGTTAACGCTTCTACCTTTGCGCGATCGTCGGCATCAAACAAGGTCATTGCTTTTTCACGAGCATCGGGTCCCTGCACGGCCAGAATTGCGACATCATCGCGCACCTCAAGCTGTAGATCAGAAAAACCGGATGTCTGTTGATTTAACCAGGCCAGGTCTTTTTCCCGGGTCGCTGAATTGATCACCAGTCGAAAGTTGGTGTCGGACAGGTAGTAGGCAATCAAATCATCGATTACGCCCCCAGCCGCATTCAGCATGCAGCTATAAAGCGCCTTACCCGGAACGGTCAATTTAGCGACATCGTTGGCGAGCAAATATTGCAGATAAGGTTTTGCCCCGACGCCGCTAATATCGACCACGGTCATGTGCGACACATCAAACAAACCGGCCTGCTTACGCACGACTTCATGTTCCGCAATTTGCGAACCGTAATTGATTGGCATATCCCATCCGGCAAAATCGACCAGTTTGGCCGATGCGTCGACGTGGCATTGATACAGCGGAGTTCGTTTGCCCATGATCTGGATTCTTATCAGTTTCGAATGGCCCGTTTTACAGGGGTTACGGCAAAATTAATAGCACTCTTTCGGGAACGAGTGATTGACAAGCTCAGGTACAAATCAGCGCGCTGCCATCATCATCGTCTTCCT
>JBLHOA010000268.1:0-3631 GCA_047622345.1 Gammaproteobacteria bacterium
AACCCAAAGTATGTTCGATCCTCGACCCGGACTGCGACGCATGCCAATAACCATTGCACTATCTATTAGTTACAGGAGATCAGAATGTTAAATTGGGATAACCCATTAACACCACCGGCACCACGGGCACCCGAGCCGATGCTCGAGTCACCGACCACTATCGCCGAAGCTACTGCTGTTGCACCCCTGGTTTCCAAAATACCTATGACCGGCACCATGGCGGACATTGCCCGCCCGAGCATCAATTCGGTTGCTGCCAAACCGATTAATGCGGAAGACAAGCGCGTCGTCAACGGTCTCGCCGACATCAATCAACTGGCACCGTTCAAATACCCCTGGGCCTGGGATTATTTTCTCAACGCGAACAAGAACCACTGGACACCGCTTGACGTCAATATGACACAGGACGTGCACGATTATCAGCACAAACTAACCCTGGAAGAGCGCCACGTTTACGAAAACGTATTGTCTTATCTAACTACCTCCGACATTCTCGCGATGCGTAATATCGGCCTTGCGGTGATGGAAAAAATGACCGCACCGGAATTGCAGATTTATCAGGCCCGCCAGGTTTACGAAGAAGCCATGCATACCTGGACCTACCAGCACTGCATTGAAACCATCGGCCTCGATCAGGGCGAAATTTACAATCGCTATCGCGTTGTTCCTGAAATTCACCACAAAATCCAGTTGTGCAATCATCGACTCAGCTCGGTATTGCGTCCTGATATCGATTTAACCAACCGCGACGAACTCGAAAATTTTGTCATGGCCTATACCTTTTTTGCCGGTGTATTTGAAGGCACCTGGTTTTATAACGGCTTCAGCCCTATTTTTGCCCTGCAACGCCGCGGCTTGATGAAAGGTACTTCTGAGCAATTGCAATACATCATGCGCGACGAAGTGTTACACGCGTCTTTCGGAATCCGCGTGTGTAATCAAATTGTGATTGAAGAGAACCTCAAACTCGATCCGAAGGCTATTCAACACATGTGGGAAGAAGCCGAGGCGGCCGAAATGCAATACGCCCACTTCCTCTTACCGGAACCGATTCTTGGCTATTGCGCCGAAGATCATATTGCGCAATTCCGCTTTATCGCCAATCGACGCGCCAACAAACTGCATCACAAGACGCCATTTCCGGGTGCTGAAATCGCTCTGCCCTGGCTGGATGAACAGGCTAATCTAAAGAAAGAGAAAAACTTTTTCGAAACCCGGGTAACCGAATATCAAACCGGTGGGGCTTTGAACTGGGACTAGCATGAAATGACAAAGGCTTAATCGAATTGGAGTTACATGCGCTCTTCGGTTGTAACCTTCGGCCAGATAGTCGGATCCCATAATCCGGTTATCTGGCCTTTTTTATGCGCGTATACTAGTCGCCATTAACAACGCGCAAACCGGAAATCGACAATGATACGATCAATTGGCAGAATTTTACTCACCGGGTTTCTTACCCTGGTACCGGTCATATTGACTATCTATTTACTCTTCTGGATGGTCACTACCTCCGAACGGGTAATGGGCAGTGCGCTGCAATGGGCGCTACCCGACGCCTTTTATTTTCCCGGGCTCGGATCGATTGCAGGGCTAGTGCTGGTTTTTCTGGTCGGCCTGCTGATGAAGGCATTATTTATTCAGCAATTGTTTGCCTTTGGTGAGCAGATGCTCTATCGATTGCCGTTGATTAAATCGATTTATAGTGTCATCCGTGATTTTGTCGATTTCTTTTCCCCGAAAAACAAAGGTCTTGGCCGAGTCGTCACCGTAAAGTTCAATCAGATGGAAGTAATCGGGTTTGTCACCCAGGAAGATCAGTCAAAACTCCCCGATGCATATCGCAACCGCGACAGCTTGCTGGTGTACATTCCGATGAGTTATATGATTGGCGGATTTACCTTACTGGTACCGAGCAAAGACGTCACCCCATCGACGATGAGCATGGACGAGGCGATGCGCTTTGCACTGACCGCCGGCATTACCGGAAATAAAAAATAATGCTATAGCAACCCGGAGCAGGCCTGATTTATCCAGCGGCGGGTCCTTTTCAGATTTACCCGTGCATAGACACTGTTCGATTGAGCCCGCTCCTGAAACTTATTTTAACTGCACCGGTTGGCCATGTTCGGTATTTCGATAAGCGGCTTCCCAATCCTCGCGCACTTTCACTTGCGTAGCCCGGTCGATATCGCTGTTCGCCGCGACCAGGGTTTCCAGCGCCGACAATACACAACCGTAGTAGCTTTGTTGAGTATCGGCTTCGCCGTGCTTGACCGCTTCAGCTAGCTGCAGCCCAAGCGCCGCAGACCAGTCACTGGCACTGAACAGCCCGTTGCGCACTAGATTATCGGCAATCGCCAATGCCTGCGCCTGCCAGGCTTCGTCAAAGTCCGGGTCGCCATCGCGGTCGGCCAGGGGTCGCAGGGAATCATTTGCACGGCTCACAGCGAGGTATCTTTTTTCAGATAATCTTCCCACAGATCCAGATAAATTTTGTCGGTGCCGGTATCGCTATCGGACCAAAGCTCAGCCGCTTCAAACACCACTGAATACAAATGCTGGTACTCCACTATCCCGCGCGCCGATTGGTCGGGAAACACATGCGCGCCGTGGTGGGCATGTATTCGGCCACGGCAGTTACGCGCGTACTGCGGCAAACGCGTATGTCCGCTATACCCGTGTTTCACCGTAATGACTGCCTGCCCGACACTGAAAGACGCAGCGGATTCAATATCACCGTCAAAGTGCATGGTTTTTTTGCGATCGAGGGCCAATATTTCCGGTTGAGTCATTTTGGCACGAGGCGATGCTGCGCTGTTGTCTTGCACTTCATTGCAGGCCGCAACAATTTCTTCCACGCTCATCAGACCCGCATCGATATAGGTGGCAAAGTCGGTTTGCGCCCAGGAGTCAAAATAGGGCCGCGTCAGGTAGTCTTCCGGGGCAATCAGTTCGCGGCAATGGCGCCACCAGTCGATGGTGATATTGGGTGTTCGCGCACAACGTGATATCCCCCATTCGCGTGCTTCCCAGGGGTGGTGAAACGGGTCACCCGGGTCATCGATGTCTATTGCGCCATAACCCTGCTTGCCACCCAGATCGTGAATACTGTCCATTAAGGCTGACCTTTATCAATGTTCGGGAGATCGGTTCCGATCATCGAATTGCGCGTCACCAACTGGGCGAGCTCGGTTTCATCCATAGCCTCAGTTCCGGGCGGCCGTTGAGGTAACACCAGGTAACGCAGTTCAGCGGTGCTGTCCCAGACCCTGACCTCGATGTCATCACCGATTTCGATGCCGAATTCAGACAGCACCGAGCGCGGTTCGCGTACCGCACGCGAACGATAAGCGGCAGCCTTATACCAGGCCGGGGCGATGCCCAGAATAGAAAAGGGATAACAGGAACAAAGCGTACACACGACCAGATTGTGCACCGACTCGGAGTTTTCAACGACTTTCAAATGAGCGGTTGCATTACCCAGGTAACCAAATTCGTCAATGGTCGCCGGCGCATCGGCTAACAATCGTTGTTTAAAATCGGCATCACACCAGGCTTTGGCAACCACGTGGGCGCCCCGCTTTGGGCCGATGTGCTCGCTATAAGCCTCAACCCAGGCGTCGATATTTTC
>JBLHOA010000269.1:0-3582 GCA_047622345.1 Gammaproteobacteria bacterium
CCCGTAACTACCCGGCGAAGGTGGTCATTAATCTCGAAACAGTCGAGAAGGTCGGACGCTTGAGCGATGGTGTCGACTATACCTTCTGGACATTTGGCGGCGATGTACCCGGTCATTTTATCCGCGTACGCGAAGGCGATACGATCGAGTTTAACCTGAACAATCACCCCTCCAGCAAAATGCCGCATAATATCGACCTGCATGCCGTTACCGGCCCCGGGGGTGGCGCGGCATCGTCGTTTACCGCACCGGGGCATTCGTCGAAGTTTTCCTTCCAGGCGCTTAACCCAGGCCTCTACGTTTATCACTGTGCTACTGCACCGGTTGGCATGCACATCGCCAACGGCATGTATGGCCTGATTCTGGTAGAACCGGAGGAAGGCATGTCGAAGGTCGATCGGGAATACTATGTGATGCAAAGCGAATTCTATACCCGTGGCAATTACGGCGAGGAAGGTTTACAGCCCTTCGATATGGCCAAGGCGGTTAATGAAGATGCCGATTATGTAGTGTTCAATGGATCGGTGGGCGCGATGGTTGGCGATAACGCAATTCGCGCCAATGTGGGCGAAACCGTTCGTCTTTTCGTGGGTAACGGCGGCCCCAACCTGGTTTCATCCTTCCATGTCATCGGTGAAATCTTTGACAAGGTCCACGTTGAAGGCGGTGATCTGGTCAATCACAATGTACAGACAACATTGGTGCCTGCCGGCGGTGCGGCTATCGTCGAGTTCAAGGTCGACGTGCCGGGAACTTTCATCATCGTGGATCATTCTATTTTCAGGGCATTTAACAAGGGTGCGCTGGGCATGCTCAAGGTCGATGGTGCCGAAGACCTGGCGATCTATTCGGGTAAGCAGCAGGACCAGGTATACCTGCCCGAGGGTGGTGGCATACAAAGCATCAGCGGGGCCGCAGCGGTTTCGGAAATGGCGAAAAATAAAGCCGAACGAATTCTCTTCGGGCAAAGGGTTTACGATTCAAATTGCCTGGCTTGTCATCAGCCCGATGGTGGCGGCATAACCGGCGCCTTTCCGCCATTGGCCGGTTCCGACTACCTGCTGTCAAATCCTGAGGGTGCCATCGATATTTTGCTGAAAGGCCTGAGCGGCAAGATCAACGTCAACGGCAAGGAATATAACGGGGTCATGCCGGCGGTACAGCTCAGCGATGAAAAAATGGCCAATGTGCTGACCTATATCCTCAATACCTGGAACAACAATGGTGGTGAAATCAAACCAGCCGATGTTGCGGCCAAACGCGCGCAACACTGAACACCAGAGAATTGAGCGACAAAAATGAGCAACAGGCATGCGTTAATAGTCTTTTGTAGCGCATGCCTGATGTTGCTGCCCGGGGCTTCAGCGCTGGCGCAGTCTGAAATGCTGTCGATACCTGCTGGCAGCTATCAACCCCTGTTCAAGAGCAGTGGCTCGAAAATCCGGGTAGACGTCGAAGCCTTCGAGATCGATCGACTCCTGGTGAGCAATGAGCAGTTCAAGCGATTTGTGCTGCGACAATCCAGATGGCATCGCGACAATATCAAGCCTATTTTTGCCGATGCGAATTATCTCGCTCAGTTTCGCTCCGCCGCCAGTTTCGCCAGTATCGCGCAGCAACCGGTGACCCATGTATCCTGGTTCGCCGCGCGCGCTTATTGCAAGGCGCAGGGGAAACGATTGCCCGGCCTCGACGAATGGGAGCACGTCGCCGCGGCCAGCGCTACCCAGGCCGATGGCCGTGATGATGTGGAGCATCGCCGCCAGATTCTCGACTGGTACGCAAAGCCGGCCCGGAGTGAGCTTCCCGATGCTCAGAATACCCCGGCTAACTATTGGCAGGTGCAGGGTTTACATGGCGTGGTCTGGGAACTGGTCGATGACTTCAACTCGGCCCTGGTCAGTGGTGAATCGCGCGGCGACACTGCGTTGGAAAAGCAATTATTCTGCGGTGCAGGTGCCGCTTCATCGGCAGACCCTGCCGATTACGCAGCTTTTATGCGCTATGCCTTGCGCAGTAGTTATGAGGCCTCGTACACGCTCGAATCGATGGGCTTTCGCTGCGCTCGAGACATTCAACTGATGGAGGAACCTGCCATTGAATAAAATATCGGGTCTGCTGATATCGCTGTGCCTGGCGGGCATCGGCTCGATCGCGATAGCGGCCGGCTTGGGCGACAATACGGCGAAGAATCTGGCGGATGATTCGATCTACCATATTGACTCGAACTGGCTTGATCAGGAGCGCAATACGATCAATATCGCTGCGCTGCAGGGAAAGCTTCAAGTGATCGCATTTGTCTATACCTACTGCGAACACAGTTGTCCTTTTATCCTCGCCAACCTGAAAAAGATAGCGCGTGGCTTGCCACAAAATGCCACGAAAGCGCTGCAGTTTACGCTCATTTCGCTGGACCCCGCACGAGACACGCCCGAGGTGTTGAAAAAATACATGGAGGAGCATGATTTGTATGCGCCGACCTGGCAAATGCTAAGCGGAGACGAAGACGATGTGCTTGAGCTGGCGGCGCTGATCGGCGTGCGCTACAAACCGATGGATAACCAAGCCCGGGATATATCGCATTCGAATATGATTACCCTGCTCGATAAACAGGGTCGGATTGTCTACCAGTTGAAGGGTTTAAACCAGGACTTCGACGGTATGCTCGAGTTGATTGCACTCGAGCCGTGACGCGACAAAGCTAGAATGACAGGCCGGGCCCAGGCCTGAATTAATGGTGGCTAGTCGAATTAGCCTAAGGCATAAAAATCGCTTCTCCCCCCCCCCAACCTGAGTATTCCCTTTAAAACTTATCCAACGCCTGCTGCGCCTGAAAGTGGTGTTTTTTTTGTCATTTGCCCATTTAAGTAAGGTGATAGTTTTACTAAGCCATTAAAATAACGCTTAAGGTAATTACCGGCCTAGGCCTGACTGGGTAATCGAGTTAACGGTTATCAATGGCACTTACTTAAGTCCAAAAGCCTGGATTTTCACAATAAGTCCCAAATATAAATGCCAAAAAAACGGTAAGGTCGGACAATCGGTGAAACATTTCGCGAATGCCTCGGCGGCTACGCCGCCTCCGGTTTACTTCGCGAAAAGTTTCACCGGTTATCCGTTCATAGCTGGATATTTATAACGCGTGTGTGAGCTAAAGTAAGTGCCATTGTTAACGGTTATCTTGGCACCTCATTCTTACTTTGCATGGAGAAGTCGCAATTGAATCTCGTAATTGAAATGCTGGATTATTTCGGTGTGGTTGTTTTTGCCATCTCGGGTGCATTGGCGGCCGCGCGGGCACGCATGGACCTGGTTGGCTTTGGCTTGCTCGGCGTGGTTACCGGGGTTGGCGGTGGCAGTTTGCGCGACCTGCTGCTTGGGCAGTTACCGGTGTTCTGGGTAGAACAACCGCAATATATAATTCTTTGCGTGGTCGCCTCGGTGTTGACCTTCGTCAGTGTGCCACTCATCGCCTCAAGGCTCAGGCTGCTGTTATGGGCCGATGCGGTCGGACTCGCAGTGTTCGCCGTACTGGGTGCGCAGGCGTCTCTGGCCGCTGGCGCGCCACTGATTATCGCGGCC
>JBLHOA010000270.1:0-3551 GCA_047622345.1 Gammaproteobacteria bacterium
GGATCATTTCGAACCCATGCTGAATAATGCGCTACACCGGCTGCCCTGCCTCGCCGATGCCGAGTTACGCATGCTCCTCAACGGCCCCGAAAGCTTTACCCCCGATGGCTCTTTTCTGCTCGGGGAGAGTGCCGAGACCGACGGATTTTATCTGGGCTGCGGGATGAACTCGGTTGGGGTCGCTACCGGCGGCGGCGCGGGCATGGCGCTGGCGCATTGCATTATGCACGGCCATACCCCGACCGATTTATCCGAAGCCGACCCGAAACGCTACCCCGGCTGCTGGAACTCGGTGGCTAGTTTAAGCGCACGCGTGCCTGAAATACTCGGCACCCACTACGCCATTCACTATCCGGGTTATCAAAATCAAAGTGCGCGTAACTTAAGACACACCCCGCTGCACAGCCAGTGGCAGGCGCGGCAAGCCTGTTTCGGTCAATTCTACGGCTGGGAACGCCCGTTATATTTTGGCTGCGAGCAACCGCCCCGACTTTCCTTCGACAAACCTGAATGGTTTGATCGCGTCGGCGCCGAAGTCGAGCAGGCCCATCAACACGCGGCTGTTTTCGACCTATCCAGTTTTGGAAAAATTCAGGTCCGCGGCGACGATGCTGCCACTTTTCTGAATCGGGTTTGCGCCAATAATATGTTGCGTCCCATTGGAGCTGCGATCTATACCGCCATGCTCAATCAACGCGGATGTTTTGAAAGTGATTTGACCGCGCTTCGCCTTGGTCAAAACGACTACCGGCTCTACGTCGGTAGTAACGCCGTCAAACGCGACCTTGCCTGGCTGCGACGTCAGCAGTTGCCCGAAGAACAGATACATCTGATCGACCAGACTGAAGCCTTTGCCGTGCTCGCGCTGATGGGACCGGAGTCCTTCGATATCATCGATCAACTGGGCGGCGGTGACATTGCCAGGCTCGGTTATTTTCGCCATTGCCGCGGGCAACTGGCGGGTATCGATATCGAGGCGGTCCGACTTTCCTATGTCGGCGAAGCCGGGGTTGAACTCAGCTGTCGGAGTAGCGATGCCGAGCGCCTGTGGCTAGCCTTAGGCGACGCCGGGGTAAAACCGGCCGGACTATTCGCGCAAGCCTCGATGCGCATCGAAAAACGTTTCCTGTCGTTCGGGCATGACCTCGACAGCGACATCAATCCGCTGCAGGCAGGGCTCGATTTTGCCATTGACTGGGAAAGCGACTTTATCGGCAAGTCAGCACTGATCGAGACCAGGTTGCAACAACCAACCAGCTGTCTGGCCAGTATTTTGCTCGACGACATCGAAGCGCTACCGCTCGGTGGCGAACCGGTTTACGAAAACGACCGGATTATCGGTAAAACAACTTCAGCCGCCTTTGGTTACCGCGTGGGAAGGCCGGTTGCAATTGCCCTGATAAACAGGCAACCTGCCCAATTGCGCGAGGGTCTCGAGGTTGAAATCGACATTGCACGGCGTAAATATTCTGGCAGAATAACCCATGCCCCGGCTTTTGACCCCGATGGTAATCGGATGCGTCAAAGAATTTAGAGATATGCCTATAAATAGGCCCAGAGATAGACCCAGAGATAGACTATGAGTCACGTTTTTCCTCGACATTGTCACAATATTGCACCACTGGCGATTAGTGGAAAGGGCGTTTACCTGACCGACCGCCACGGCAAGCAGTATCTCGACGCCTCCGGTGGTGCAGCAGTATCCTGCCTTGGCCATGGCGACCGCACCATCATTGACGCGATTAAAGCGCAACTCGATCACCTCGAGTTTGCCCACACCGGGTTCTTTAACAGCGTACCCGCAGAAAAACTATCCGATCTGTTAATCAGCCATGCCCCCGGCAACCTCGACCGTGTGTATCTGGTCAGCGGTGGTTCTGAAGCCATCGAAGCCGCGCTCAAACTGGCGCGGCAATACTATATTGAAATCGGACAACCACAACGTAGCCGCGTCATTGCGCGCCTGCAGAGTTATCACGGCAATACACTCGGCGCACTGGCCACCGGTGGCAATATGTGGCGACGCGAACCCTTCGCGCCGTTGATGATCGAAACATCGCACATTTCGCCCTGCTTTGCCTATCGAGGTCAGCAGGATGGCGAAACCGAATTCGACTACGGTCAGCGTGTTGCCAATGAACTGGAAACCGAAATTCTACGCCTCGGCGAAGACCAGGTGATGGCCTTTGTCGCCGAACCGGTGGTCGGGGCTACGCTCGGCGCGGTACCCCCGGTTGAAGGCTATTTCAAACGAATTCGCGAAATCTGCGATCAATACGGGGTTTTACTCATCCTCGACGAAGTGATGTGCGGCATGGGACGAACCGGCAGCCTGTATGCCTGCGACCAGGAGGGTATCGCACCCGATATCATGACCATCGCCAAAGGCCTGGGGGCGGGTTATCAACCCATAGGCGCGATGCTGTGCAGCGACAGTATTTACAGTGCAATTGAACAGGGCAGTGGTTTCTTCCAGCACGGCCATACTTACCTCGGCCATCCGGTGGCCTGCGCCGCGGCGCATGCGGTGGTGAAATCAATCATCGACCGGCGCCTGCTCGACCGCGTATGCCAACAAGGGGTTCGCCTGCAAAAGGCATTGGTCGACCATTTTGGCGAGCATCCCAATGTGGGGGATATCCGCGGCCGTGGATTGTTTCTCGGGGTCGAAATTGTCAAAGACCGCGCCCGCAAAACACCTTTTGACAGCGCGCTGGGGCTGAATAAAATTTTCAAGAAAATGGCCTTCGAAGCCGGCTTAATCTGCTACCCGATGGGTGGCACCGTCGACGGTAAAAATGGTGACCACGTGCTGCTGGCACCCCCGTTCATCATCGAGCTCAATCACATCGATGAAATTATCAGTAAATTTGATACCGCCCTTAAAGCGACGCTTGCATCAGCCTGAATGTTTCGCCTCTGGTTCACGCAGCGTAAAAACAAGCAGTAGGGTGGCAAACACGCAGATGGTCGCCAGCAGCCACATGATAGTGCTGAATGATACTCCCCAGTTGAGCAGACTACCGACCAGCGCCGGACCGAGCGCCGACGAAAAAACCATTATCGCATTGGTCAAGGATTTGATCGCACCGAGATATTTAGGGCCATATAATTCCGCCCAGAGCGCGCTCAGGCCGGTAAAATAAAGTCCCGACGTTATCCCCATACAAAGCATAAACGGCCACACCAGAAAGCGGTGATCGCCGAGGGTAATTGACAGCAGGCCTAAGGTTAATGGCAACAGGAAAATCGGTACTATCCTGCGCGCGCTGAAGCGGTCGATGAGTAATCCGGAATAGACAGTAACCACCACCGAGACAAAAGAATATAAGCCGTAGTGCGCGGTAACCCAGAGGGTGCTCCAGCCCTTGGCGCGGGCAATTTCGGCGGGAAAGAAAAACATCGCCGTCATGATTAACGACGGCGCGATCATCGCCGGTAAAAGGTAATAAAAGCGACCTTCCGATAATGCCTGAGCGCGCGTATAACTCAGCTGCGAAGCGGTTTTAGTCGCGTCATTTTGCAGCTTTTCGGTATGCAAACTATGGCGC
>JBLHOA010000271.1:0-3481 GCA_047622345.1 Gammaproteobacteria bacterium
GTTAGGCCATTCGGCCTAGCGGTGACTGATATTATTGCTGGCGCTACCGCTAATCCGGGGGCCCCGATAGCGACCTCGCCGACAGGGACTATATTCACCAGCGCCGGCGGTGCATTTTCGGTAACGGTCGCAGGGGTGCTATGGAACACGCTTGACGACAATAATATTACCGGTGGCGATGGCATTGTCGATGGCCCCGGTTTGTACGATAACAACGCGGTCGCGCCGAGTTTCGCGGCCCTGACCAACTTGACGGTATCGGGGTCAGGGTTTACTCCTGCTGCCGCAGATGGCGGGGTTGCCGGTGCGCTGGGTAATAACGTGATACTGCCAGGCGAGTTCGGCGCACCCCCACCACCCCCAAGCACCGCAGGCACTGCCACCATAACCGATTTGCAGTATTCTTAAGTGGGCAGCTTTACCTTGCAGTCGAGCACGCCGGGCTACCTCGGCGTCGTCGATATCACTGGTGATGATATTGTCGTCGGACGTTTCATTCCAGCCAGTTTTTAAGTCAGTGTCACCGAGGATGGCATGCTCGCCAACAGCTACGGTGTGTTTACCTAAATCGGTCAGGCGTTCAACTCGGATCGAACCCAGGTTTCGTGTAACCGCGATGAACTCGATGCCCACCCCCGGGGTTACAACAAACTATCGCGCCGCCTACGCCAAACTCGACAAGGATAGCGCCACCATCGATGTTGCCACCGATTCGATGGCGATGGGCACCGACAGCACGCTACTGACGGTCCGCTATAACAGCGCAGTGATGCCAGACCCGACAATTAATGATAACGGTACCGTCGACTACATATTTGGTGCCGATACCTTCGCCTACGGCCCGGCCAACACTACGCTGGGTTATTCCAAAGAAGCAAACAGCGAAGTAGAGCCATTTACCGCCGATATCGAACCGTTGTTGATCAATATCGACGATGGAGAGGTGAGTACTGTATTAACCCAGGCTTTCGATTTAACCGGCAATGACCTGCGCTTCGGACGTATCAACATGAGCAATACGCATGATTCCGAATTGGTTGATTTGACCATGCCGATGTTTACCGAATATCTTCAAATCGGCGGGTTTTACGCCAAAAACGATGACGACAATTGCACCACACTGGTAACTGCCGACCTGGCCATGGGCATAGTCGGTAACCTGAGCACACCTGGTTCCTCGACTGTCGAAGTGGATAATACGCCAATACCCATACTGGGCGATATAGATGTTTTTTTGAGCGCACCGGGCAGTGGAGTAACCGGCTCGATTCAGGTGACACCCGATCTCAATCGGGCCCAGAACAACCGCTGGCTGCGCTACGACTGGCAGGCTACCGGTGAATTTGACAATGACCCGTCGGCGATCGCCACCTTTGGTATTTTCCGAGGTAACCCGGTGCAGATTTTCATCGAACAATCCTTCCAATAAGCAGCATCGATCGGCTTAAACATTCTTTGGGATAAGTTGAAAATCGGTTTCATTTAACTCACAATGTGCCGTTATTAAGGAATTCACCTACGCCGCCGACAATTCACGCGACCGCAAATTCGCCAGAATCATGGCCCGCTTGACCGGTGGCAGCCGTGTCACCGTCGAAATGCATGCATATTACTCCGCTGATGGGAGGTGAAAATAGTGTCGAATAATTACGATGATAAAAATATTGCAACCATGGAGCTTATTTACGGCGAAGGCTATCTCTCCGCTGGAGGGGCTGAAGAGGTTGCAGGGATTTTTGATGGAGTAGATGTCGAGGGTAAGGACATACTCGATATCGGTTGTGGCCTGGGTGGGGCCGCGGTTGCGTTGGCAAAAAATCACAAAGCCGGGAAAGTTTACGCAATCGACGTCGAAGAATCGGTATTGGCACGCGCACGGAACCTGGTGGCGCGAGAATCACTGGGAAATCAGATTAAGTTGATTCTTGTCGAACCCGGGGATTTGCAATTTCCGGATCGTAGCTTTGATATTGTGCATATCACCGCAGTCGCCTGTCATTTTCAAAACTTGAAGCCATTGTTCAGCGAAATATTGCGGGTTCTCAAGCCTGGTGGTGTGATTGTTGGCAGAGACTGGTTCAAACTGAACGCGAGTGACGAATTTCAGAACTGGGATCGTCTGTTGCGAGATAAAGGGCTGAATTTTTATTTTGTTATGGTCGATGTTTTTCAACGGGCATTGATTGACGTCGGGTTTGACAATGTCTCGATGACCGATCGATCTGAAGACATGGCCGAACTGGCCCGCAATGCCGTGAAGAGTGTGGATTTAGAATTAAAAGATAAGTTAGTAACCATACTGGGCAGGGAAGGCTATGAAGACTGTCGCCGGTGGACAAAAATTCGGGCCAGAGCGCTAACCAACGGAGGCATCGGGCAATTTCATTTTACCGGTTACCAATAAAACGCGGGTTTGGTAGTCAGCATTTCCGCTCAGTTTAAAATTACTTCGGACCAGTCGGGCAATTCGGCAATTTTTAGTTCTGTTATTCCCGCCTTAATCACGGCAACTTGTCGGAAAGGGTCATCGATCAGGGAGTTATCCAGAATATAGGTTTCATCAGCCAGGTGAATAGAGCGCCGTACATGGTCCAGTGTACGCGGTATACGTGATATGATTTTTTCCGTGGGCACACTATGTCCGCCCTGACTAACCCGTTGGGCGACCCGTGCCTGGTTTAGTTTGTCGTTATGCAGATGGATAAATACCAGAATGACGGTGTAACCCTGGGCTTTCGCTTCAGCCATGAAGTCGATTTTTGATGGGTGCGAAAAAACCGTTTCAAAACAAAAAGAAATGCCCTTGAAAAGCAAATCTTCTCTGAGCCGTTCGGCGATTTTTGCCGCCATATAGGAAGCCTGTTCGGTATTTTTCTTGTCCAGGGATTGTGCAATTTGATCGGCATTGATGAAAAGAATGCCTTTCGGTTTCAGGAATAAATCAAAGAAGGTTGATTTACCTGCGCCATTGCCCCCGACCAGCATCCATAATTGCTTATTGTCGTTCATTTAACCAGCATGAACTCACCGTTGCGAAAATGGCCGGATTGTCTTGAGCCATCTGCGGCCACGCGA
Source organism: Gammaproteobacteria bacterium (assembly GCA_047622345.1). Taxonomy (GTDB): domain Bacteria; phylum Pseudomonadota; class Gammaproteobacteria. The sequence goes on from JBLHOA010000271.1 coordinate 3,076, forward strand.
TCAAGTAGCCCCGGACGGGTTTGGCTTGCTTCAAAGCGATATAGGGCAGCTGGTATTTTCTGACTTAATTTTCCATCATTGCGATTATTCTCCAGTTGCTCAAAAACGTCGGCAGCAGGGACCACGACTGACTTCGGGGCACTGATTGTTACCTGCGCAATCCCTTGTGTTAGCGCGAGTAGATCGCTGCTTGAGGCAAATCGAGATACAGCCCTGCCAATATCAGCCCAGTACTCAATTTGTTTGGGTGGAGAGCGTTTGTGGTTAGTGGCCTCAATTTCTGCGGCCTGAACTAATTCATCATCTAATCGAATTGACGTTGACATAATACTTCCAGATGTTGCAGATTGCAGCAAATGTAGCAAAATGCCACAAAATGTGCAATGACCTGGATAATCCGAGGTAA
>JBLHOA010000272.1:0-3332 GCA_047622345.1 Gammaproteobacteria bacterium
GCGGAGTGCGTAATGCGATGGCTCGCAACATGGCTCAGGCGCATGCCGAGGTAGCCCCGGCAACCCTCGTTGAAGATGCCGATATTTCTCAAATTGAATCCGCAGCGGATATCACTCCCCGCTTGATCCGCGCCTTGATCGCCGGGTGCAAGGCGGAACCATCGCTGAATGCCTGGTACGACAGCCATGCGAATGGCCGTCGTGTTCTGCAAAGAATTCATCTTGGCCTGGCAGTTGATGCGCCGCAGGGTTTGTTTGTCGCCGTAATGACGGATATTCAGAACGACAATGAAACAGCGCTCAAGCGGCGGCTCTCGGAGATGAAAGTAAAGATCAGCGAGCGCCAGCTGAAACCCGCCGATTTGCGCGGTTATAGTATTATTCTGTCCAACTACGGGGCGATTGCCGGCCGCTATGCGTCACCGGTGGTGTTGCCGCCAACCGTCGCCATACTGGGAGCGGGCAAATCGCGCGATGAAGTGGTGGTTAGAAATGGGGACATGGTGATACGGCATATGCTCCCACTGGCGTTGACCTTCGACCATCGGGCGGTTACCGGGGGAGAGGCGGCACGTTTTCTGAAGGCGGTCATCATTGACCTCGAACAATAACATTGCTCGTCTGAAATTCGGTTCAAAACACTGATTTAATTGCCTTTTTTTAGAATTTAGCGGATGCTGTCCCGAACACGGGTTGAGCTTCGTGCTTATTTAAAGCGGTTAACAGGCTTCCGTATAGAAATTCGTGGCAAATAATAATCAATTAATAATTCGTCGCTTTCGGGGTAGATGTTGAAATATTTTATAAAATCGGCTTTGAAAATTCTGTCAAGGTTGCTGAAAAATTTCTGGGTCTCCAGTGCATTAATTGCGCTCGTTTCTACCACATTCACCCTAGTCGTGCTCAATAATGTGCCGCTGGTAGAACTTGCCGAAAACCATCTGTCCGATATTCGTCTAGCCTCATTGTCTCCCTTACGCGAACAGTCCAGGCAAATTTCAGTCGTGCTTATCAATGATGAGACCCTGGCAAAGCTACCCTACCGATCACCGCTGGATCGGTCGGTTATTGCCGATGTGCTAAGCGAGCTCGAATCCAGATCGGTTGCGATGATTGGCTTGAACGTACTATTTGATCGACCCACCGAAGAAGAAAAAGACAGGCTCCTCTATCAACGCCTACGAAGTCTGAAAGTCCCAATAGTCGTTTCGAAAGTGGCAAATGTTTCCGGCTTTAGCGAAGAGCAGATTAAATATTCAGAAAATTTTGTACAGGGTATACCTGCTGGAGTTTCATTGATTTTCCGCGATTCGCTAGACAATACGGTTAGAGCGTCACTAATGAGATTTAATAAGAGCGGCCAGAGTCATCTCGGTTTTGCGGCGACTCTGGCACAGGTGCTCGGGGTCCGTCTGCCGCAGGAAGATAAAATGGCGATTGACTATCGTCGGGGGCCGAGTGCAACAACGTCACCTTTTCCCATTTTGTTAGCCCATCAATTAGCAACAGCACCTGATTCGGTTCTGGAAAACAGGATTGTTCTGGTGGGTACCAGTCTGGGCGGAGGGCGAAAATTGAGAACACCTTTCTCGGCGGTAGACAATAATTTTGCTGGTGAATTGCCGGGAGTCGTCGTTGAAGCGCATATCCTGTCGCAGTTGATCGACAAACGCAGCGTAAATCATGCGTCAATTCAGGGGAAGATTATTATCACCCTGCTGATGGCAATCACCGGAATGCTATTGGCCCTGGGTAATATGAGGCTATGGTTGAAAATGCTGTTATCGCTGATATTGATTCCCGGTGCATGGATAGTGGCATTCATGATATTTGTTGTCGGCGAAGTTATTGTACCCATGGTCATCCCGACGATTGCATTCATTGTCGCTGCCATGATCAGTTCGGGCTGGCAGTGGCGCAGCGAGTCCCAGAAAAGGGAAAAGATTTATAACGCCTTTGGAAAGTTTCTTGCGCCAGCTGTCGTTGAACAAATCATGTTTGATCCCAATGAGCTGGAACTCAGCGGCGAAGTCCGTGAAATCAGTTTTCTGTTTACCGATCTGGAGGGATTTACTGAATTAATCGAATCGACAACTCCTCAGGTAATGGTGCGCCTGGTGAATGCTTATCTGGAGGAAGCCTGCGATATCGTCATTGCCCATGGTGGCACCATCGACAAAATAGTTGGCGATGCCTTGCATGTCATGTTTAATGCGCCGGTGCTACAACCGGACCATGCGCAAAGGGCGGTTGAATGTGCATTGTCGCTCGATAAATGGTCAGAAGAATTTAGACAGCGCCAGCTCCAGCAGGGTATAAAACTTGGAGTTACCCGAATCGGTATCAATACCGGTAACTGTGTCGTCGGTAACTTTGGCGGTAAAAAACGATTCGATTATACGGCTCATGGTGACGCCATAAATTCCGCAGCAAGACTGGAGGCCATCAATCAACGCCTGGGAACTAAAATTGCGGTCAGTGAGGCAACCGTGGAACAATGCAGCGGAATTCATTTTCGCTCAGTTGCAGTACTTGTTTTACGGGGGAAAAGTATTGGCATAAAGACTTATCTGCCGGTTGCTGAAGGCGACGTGGATGAAAAGCTATCCCGGCAATACGAGCTTGCTTATCAAGCGTTGTTTGATGGTAAGCCGGAAGCTGGGGATTTATTCAAGGATTTAAGCAGGACTTATCCCGACGACTGCCTGACCCGGTTACACTTGAATCGAATCGAATCTGATGAACTGGGCACAACCCTGATTATACGAAAGAAATAAAAAAAGCCCGGATTTACCGGGCTTTTCAATTCAGCAAAAATTGCTGCTCAGAAGTGCTTAATAGTGACCGTAGCAGTAACGTCTTCCGCCAATGGTATAGCAGATGTAAGAGTCTGGATTTTCCACACCCTCGATGGTGACAGGTACACCCGCGTTAATACCTTTAGCTACGCCATCGGTGCCGCTGGTATTATCGCAGGACTCCGGATTCGGGGTTACACCGTCATCAAGAAATGCGGCCGCATCAGGGTCGCAGGCATACACACAGGCATTCGCATCGCCAACCCTTGCATCAGGATCGCAAGCCTGTAGACCACCCTCGACATTACAGGTGCAGGCATGGAACTGATCGTCGAAGCCGAAATTAGCGGCATTCATTTCCATGTTGATCAAGAGCCGTTCGGGTCCACCAACCTCGCAGGCAATACCGGTGCCATCCAAATTACTGTTTTGCGCGATCAAGGTTTCACACTGCGGAATCGGTGTCAATGCTACCGGCGGTTCGCTGCCATTATCGAAACCGACCACGGTCAAACCATAACAAAAACTGACCGC
>JBLHOA010000273.1:0-3328 GCA_047622345.1 Gammaproteobacteria bacterium
CATCAACGGCGAATTACCACACCCGTCGATTGCCGCAACTATACCCATGGTGTTTGTTGAAGCCGATGCGGGGCGCGTGCTGTTCGAAGCGCGTGCCGGTGAGCGGCATTTGAACCCTCTCGGGGGCGTGCACGGGGGGTTTATTGCAACCGTACTCGATTCGGTGACCGGCTGCGCCGTGCACAGCATGCTCGAGGCAGGCGTCGACTATGCAACCATTGACCTGAATGTGAAAATGCTGCGCCCGGTGCCTCGTGATAGCCGCCTTATCGCCGAAGCGAAGGTCATCAATATTTCTAAAAGCCTCGGCGTTTCCGAAGGAACCCTGAAGGATGAAAATGGCAAACTCCTTGCCCACGCAACCTGCAGCTGCCTGATTAAGCGCCCGCTTTGAGCGCGCTACCTTTCGTTCATGTCTGAGTCTGCTGCGCCGTCGGTCAGCCGTAAGCAGGCGCTGGCCGCATTTGCGCTGGGCACCCTGTTTTTTGCCTATGCGTTTGTGCAAAGGGTTTCACCGAGTGTAATGACCAATGAACTGATGAGCGAATTCGCCGTTGGCGGCGCGGCATTGGGCTCGCTATCGGCATTCTATTTTTACGCCTACGCGTCAATTCAGCTACCGGTCGGTATGCTCACCGACCATTACGGGCCACGTAAGCTGATGAGTGCGGCGGTGGCATTGTGCGCCTTGGCCTCGATAGCATTTGCGCTGAGCGACTCTGTGCTCACCGCATCCATCGGTAGGGCCTTCATCGGTGGCACCGTTGCCTTCGGCTTTGTCGGTACTATGGCAATCGCGGGTTACTGGTTCAAACCGAGCCAATATGCGTTGCTTGCCGGCCTGCTGCAAATGATGGGTATGTTCGGTGCTATTTTTGGACAGGCGCCGTTACGCCAGTTGGTCGAGGCCTGGGGTTGGCGTGGCATGATGTATTTTCTTGCCCTGTTAGCGGTATTGCTGGCGGTTGCTCTATTTACCCTGGTACCGGTGCGTTCGGCCGAGCAAAAGCATATGCGCGCAAAGCACCGGATCTGGGACGGCCTGAAAGCAGTCGCGGTAAATCCTCAAACCTGGGTTTGTGCGCTGGTCGGTTTTTGTATGGCGTCGACCATGCTGGCTTTCGGTGGATTGTGGGGGGTGCCCTGGTTGACCAGCGTTCATGGGTATTCTACGACTGCTGCCGCGGGCATTACGTCGATGTTGTTCGTTGGTTGGGCGATTTTTTCACCGCTGACCGGCTGGGTATCTGACCGCCTGCGCAGGCGCAACGCAATTATGTTTATCGGGGCTGGAATATCGATGCTGGCGCTCGCCTTGCTGATTTCCATCCAGACTTCGAATGCCATGATATTAATGTTACTGATTTTTCTCATCGGTGCGGGCGGCTCTGGAATGACCGTTTGCTTCAGTTCGGTGCGCGAATTAAACCAACTTACTTTTAGCAGCACCGCGCTGGGCTTGATGAATATGTGTATTGTCGGTTCGGGGGCGGTGATGCAGCCCCTGATAGGATGGTTACTGGACCTGAACTGGGAAGGTCAACTCAGCGAGGGGGCCAGGGTTTATTCCAGCGATAATTACAGCATTGCGTTTTCAAGCTTGTTGGCACTGAACCTGCTCGCCATTGTGGGCATAATGTTTTTGCGAGAAACCCGATGCCAGCAACTGGCAGTCGCGGCAGATCCGCTTTCCGGTTAGTCAATTCCGGCCAGCCGACCTAAGCCGCTAACGGCCCAGACACCGGAGACTGGCATCGGGGTTTTTGTTAGAATTCGGACATTTCTGTATCCGTTAATCGACATTGAGTCGATGGTCCTGAAGTTGACCCATTGTCGATCCCATTTAAGGAAACTTTGATTAATTTAGAGATTTCCTTGGCACAGGGGCAGGGTTATGCACCTGCTAAATCTGCCCAATATCATATACATGGCCCCATCCATGTGGGTCAAGTGCCAACATTTTCAGAGGCTGCAAAGCCGAGGAAAATGACGGGGAAAAGCGCATTTTTTGTTTTTCTGTCCTCTGATCATTCAGAGCTCGCCTAAGGGCGCCTACTTCTGCTGTCCCGGGCTAGACCGAAGCGTCGGACCGCCGGGAATGAATGGTTCAGATGATCTACCAGAGGAAAACTGCATGCCAGGTTCAGATGTAGAAACAACGCGCACCGGCATTTCGATTTTAAGTGACTTTATGAAAAGTCACCTACGCGGCCAGGACCGGTTGATTTCGAGAGTGCTGGCCGCATTACTTGCGGATGGCCATTTGCTGGTTGAAGGCGCCCCCGGCCTGGCTAAAAGCAGGGTGGTAAAGACGCTGGCGCATGGTATCGAAGGAGATTTCCAGCGTATCCAGTTCACCCCCGATTTATTGCCGTCCGATCTCACCGGCACCGACGTTTACCACCCGCAGAATTCCACTTTCAGTTTCCAGCCAGGTCCTTTGTTTCATCCGGTAATCGTAGCCGATGAAATCAATCGCGCTCCGGCGAAGGTTCAATCGGCTTTACTGGAAGCGATGGAGGAAAGACAGATCACGGTCGGCGGTAATACTTACCCTTTGCCGAGTTATTTTTCGTCATGACAACGCAGAACCCGATTGAACAGGAAGACAGCTATCCCTTACCCGAGACGCAACTTGATCGCTTTTTATTGAAAGTGGATATTTCTTATCCGCCCCCGGAATCGGAGGTGGCCATTATGCGGCAGGTAAGGCTGGAAGCAATGGGTGATCGGCAGGTTCTGGAAATACCTGCCGAGCTGCCGCTGTTACAGAAAACCATTTTCGCCGCGCGCCAACAGATTCTGGGCATGCATATGGCTGAACCGGGTGCGATTTATATCGCCCAGTTGGTGAATGCCAGCCGCCATCCGCAGCAGTACTCGGCAGAGTTAGGAATGGATAGAATACGGTGCCAGCCCAAGGGCAACCATCGCTTTCGATCGTTGCGCGCGCGATGGTCTGGCTGGATGGGCGTGACTACGTCTCGGCCGAAGATGTGCAACAGTTGGCGCAGGAAGTGCTCCGACATCGCATTTTACTCAGTTACCAGACCGAAATCGGCGGGGTTAAAGTCGATGCAGTGATCGATGAATTACTATCGCAGGTTCCGGTAGGCTGACGATGCAAGCGAAGCTTCACCAATCAGACGGGGTCAGCGTTCGCGTAGAGGATTTGCTCAAGCTGCAGAAACGTTTAGCGGGGCTTTCGTTAAACAGTTTTCAAAAATTATCGCCGTTTGGCTAAGGCGCTCGTCGAACAAGAATTCGCGGCCGTGGTATGGAGTACGAAGAATCCCGGGCCTATGTGGTAGGCGACGATGTCAAGACG
>JBLHOA010000274.1:0-3147 GCA_047622345.1 Gammaproteobacteria bacterium
TAACACCATAATCGTAACCGATATAACCCTGATGGATAAAACCGACGACGATGTGGCACGCCGTTTTTTGCTATTGATCGATGTTTTGTATGACCATCGGGTGAACTTTATTTGCAGCGCTGCGGCCGCCCCTCATCAACTTTACAGTGGTCAAAGACTCCGTTTTGAATTTGAACGAACCAGTAGCCGTTTGATCGAAATGCAGTCGCAGGATTATCTCGCCGGTGCGCATAATCCTGCCTCGTCTACCAGTCGAAGCGAGCCAGTAATCCAGCATGATCTGAAAACCGATAATTGATACGGCTGAATTCAATCGAAATCAATTTTTCCCGCAAGGGCTGATTGACGAACAGATAGTCCAACTGTTGTTTTTTCTGGCGAAAAATATACGAATATCGATTTTTCTGCGGAATATCGCGGGTCAGGTCGAATAAATCCTTCACGATTAAATCGCGCCCGGGATATTTGACCTTGTCGGTAACCGGATAGCCTCCGATGATACCGGCGACATCGACATATTCATCGCTGGGAGTGAGTGCATTAAAGTCACCGATTAACATCAATGGGGATGACGGGTTCACCTGTTGATAGCGATCAACCCAGCGAGCGAGCGTTTCGGCCTGATGCAAACGTTTTTCAGCAACTCGTTTACTCGATTTACGGGAGTCAATGCCGCGCATCGAACGCAGATGCAGGTTTATCACGGTAACGCAGTTGTTATATCGGCAAAGCTCGACCAGCAAAGGCGGGCGCGTGAACAAGGGTTGATCTTTGCCTGGAACGCTTTGCGCAACAAATAATTGTTCCAGTTTGTTTAGCTGAAACGTTGAGTTGATCAAAAAGCCGGTGTTAATGCCGGAAATATCCAGCCCCGGTATCAGGGCGGAACGGTAATGTACGCCATGGCTTGATTTTATGCTGTCTGCCAACTGCTGCAGTACATTCAGGTTTTCAACTTCCTGAAGGGCAATCACATCGGGTAGTTGAAATGCTCCGGTAAACTTCTTTGCCGCCATAGTGATTCGGCGTTTAAACCGATTGGTGGCAATTACTTTTTCTTTATTTCCATCGTCGACGTCGTCGAACAGGCGGTTCATATTCTGGCTTAAAATGCTGAAACTATTCGCCGAAGCGACAGTGGCAAAAAAGAACAGGCTGCCCGCTAAGAGACTGAATTTTAGAATCAGGCCGGCGACCTGGCGCCCAACCATTACAGAAAACTACGGATTTTGTGCGACCATTGGTCAAATAGCTGAGCATTACTGGCGGCAATCACCGACCGAGGTTCGAGGCTATTATTAAATACGGGTTCACCGGCAAAAGATTCGCTGATACCCCCCGATTCCAGATTGAGCAGGTAACCGGCAGCATAATCCCATAACTTCTCACGCCCATGGACGAGCAGGCTGGCTCTACCGGCGGCTAACCAGGCCCATTCAAGCGCACAGGTGCCTATATTGCGTTGTGATTTGTAGGGTGAATTGACCGCAAGCTCAGTTCGTAATTCATTGTTCAGTCGTTTGAAGTCGACAAAGGCAATCGCTTGGGACATGCTTTCAGGTTGCTGCTGACGATCGGTCTTGATGTCATTTACCCAGAAACCCTGGCCCTTTATCGCCGAGAAAAATTCTTTTTGGTTCGGGTCGTATATCACGCCCAGTATTACTTCGCCCTGGCTGACCAGCGCGAGAGAAACGGAAAATAACGGCATGGTTGCATGAAAATTGGTGGTGCCGTCAACGGGATCGAGGCACCAGAAATCGCCCCCGCCCTCGATGACGGCCTGCTGACATTCTTCGGTATCTTCCTCGCCCAGCATTTTGATTGAGGGGTATTTTTCGGCGAGCAAGGTGGTCAGCGTTTCCTGCATTGCGAGGTCGGCTTCGGTAACTATCGACCCATCGGGTTTATAGTTTGCGGTAGAATGCGCATAATAGGTGGTAAGACTGGACGCGCAGGCGTCACGAATTATATTTTCGATCGACAACAAATCATCAAATTGAAAACCAGGGCTAGACAATGGAAACTCCGGGCAGAGAAAATTAAATTGAAACTATTATTAGTAATAAGTATAAACGACAGTTGCCGCTTTGCCTCGATAAACTTCCCTGAAATAATCCGCCTGTGAGCGAAACATTTTTCCTGACCCGACATAGTGCAAATCTGATCGAAGATTTCGCCCGAGAGCTGTCTACAGGCTCGGCAATATTTCTTTTGTACGGCGAGGAAAGCATCGGGAAAACACGTCTGCTGCAGGAATTGAAACAAAGCCGCCTTGACCCGGCCAAGGTCCATTGGCTTGATTTCAGGGAAAATGAGAATGAAGCACCGGACGGTATCGACTTTGGTGGCCAGATTAAGGCACTCGACCCGGATGTCGAAAACGGCGACGTCATTATTGCCGATCATTTTGATCTGGCCGATAGCCGGATACAGCACAAATTGTTAAAAAGCTGGACGATCGATATTGCGTATCGAAAGGCTAATATGATTCTGGTAACCGGGCTCGAAGGGCTTGCTGTCTGCCGGCAGTTATCGCAGCATTTCCAGGTGCCCATCAAGAGTTTTCACCAGTTGCCCTGTAATCGAGGTGAAATCGAGGCATTTATTGCGCTCAGATTGTTTCCTGAAAACCCGCTCAGCCGACTTTCAATTCCGGCTCAACTTAATCAGCAGATCAAAAATGCATCCGGGGTAATTGGTCGGGTAATTGATATTATTGATCGTGATGGGGCTCAGATTCATCCATTGGAGGATGTTGGTCCGGTGCAGGGGAGTGTTCGCAGGCGTTTCGCTATCGTCGCTTTGGTTGCCATCGTCATCGCGGTGGGGATATATTTACTGGCGACAGAATACCTGGCCGACTCGATCGAGCAGCGCGCAGAAGTAGAAATGCTTCCTCCCGCAAACAGCTCAGTCGACCTGTCTGACAATATGGATGTGGGGCCAGAATTAGAATCGCAATTAGAACCGCAAATAGAAGAACCTCCGGTGATAGTTGCTTTGATCACAGCTGCGCCCGCTGACTCGCTACCACTGGAGGTTGAGACCTTCGATGAAGTGAGCAGCGATGAAAACAAGGTTGAAAATCTGGCGGAAGCCGCAGCAGTTGTCGAAACAGTTATCGATGAAGCCGCTAGCGACGAG